>QHUA01000106.1:2568-37625 GCA_003221805.1 Gemmatimonadota bacterium | reverse complement strand
TCCTGCGCCGGATCGATCGCGGCGGGGTTCACTCCCACACCGATGGTGAATCTGGTCGGCTGACCGATTGGATTGCCTCCGGGATCGAGCCCCCGATTCAGGTTGCTCACCAGATTGGTGAGCCCGATCGCATCGATGTCGAACACCGCTGTCGCATTGGGATACGGCCCCATCTTGGGCGGATCACCGGTGATGAGCAGCATGTTGCGCAAACCGACTGCGGATGCTCCCAGCAGGTCGCTGAGCATGCCGAGGAGGTTGCGATCGCGACAGCAGTAGTGGATGACTGTCTCGATGCCGATCTGCTGCTCGATCAGGATGCTACAGAGCAGCGCACCCATGCGACTCTGCGCCCGCGGTCCATCGGGGACGTTGACAGCATCGACCCCGGCATCGCGCAGCGCTGCGGTGTCACGGAGCATCTTCGACGCATCGACCCCGCGCGGCGGCACAATCTCGACCGAAGTTACGAATTCACCCTGCGCAATCTTGCGGCCCCACTTCGATCGCTCAGCCAGCGGGACCGGCTGCACGCCAGGATTCTCGGGTGGCAGATCCGGGTGGATGTGACGACGCTCCTTCATCGGCACTCGCGGCTGGCGCGGTGACAACGGGCGCACTCCCTCAACCATCGCCGCGATGTGCTCGGGCGTGGTTCCGCAGCAGCCGCCAACGATCTTTGCTCCGGCCTGAACGAGATGATGCGCGTAGGTCCCCATGTACTCGGGGCTCGCCATGTACATGCTGCGGCCGCTCACATCGCGCGGCATTCCGGCGTTGGGCTGCGCGCTGAGCTTACGCCGCGTCTTTGGCGCCATTTTCTCGATCGCGTCGAGGATGATCTGCGGTCCAACCGAGCAGTTCAGTCCGATGACGTCCGCGCCGAATGCGTCAAGCGATTGCGCCAGATCCTCTGCCGACAAGCCGTAAGGAGTGTGACAGTCGGCGCCGATCGTCATCTGCGCGATGACCGGAATGTTGGGATCGACCTCTCGTGCCGCGAGAATACCCTGCTCGATCTCGTGCAGATCGGCAAAAGTCTCGAGGATGAAGACATCGCAGCCGCCATCCTTGAGCGCCTGCAGCTGCTCACGAAAAGCGGCGCGCGCTTCATCCAGACTCGTCGGTCCGAAAGGTTCGATACGGATGCCGAGCGGGCCCACGGCGCCGGCAACGAGAAGATCATCTTCCGCAACCTCGCGCGCGATCCTGGCCGCAGCGCGATTGATGTCGGCGACCTGTGCCGACAGCCCGTATTGCTCGAGCTTGATGCGGTTCGCCCCGAAGCTGTTGGTTTCGAGAACTTCAGCGCCCGCCTTCCGGTACGCCTTGTGGACATCGCGCACGAGATCGGGCGCGCGCAGGTTCAATTCGTCGTAGCACTGGTTGATGAAGACGCCCTTGTTGTAGAGCATCGTCCCCATCGCACCGTCAAAGACGATGACCTGCTGCGGGTCGAGGAGTCGCGCCACCAGTGGATTCTCAGGCAACGGCGGCCTCCGCTTCCGTGGAAGCATTCGAGCTGGTCCCGCGAACGGCGTAGTACTTCGCTTCCGGATGATGGATGATCACCGCTGCTGTCGACTGTTCGGGCATCAGCTGGAAGGCTTCGGTGAGATCCATGCCCAGTGCCTCCTTCGCTGGAAGCAGTTTGAAAACAGTTGCATGATCGTCGAGATCCGGACACGCCCCGTAACCCCACGAATAGCGCTTGCCGGTGTCGACGCCGAGCTCTCTCTTGATGCGTTGATGCGCCCACTCCGCCACTGCCTCGGCCGATTCGACCGAAAGTCCATGTGAGTAGAAGGCTTCGGTGTATTCGTTCTTCGCCTGGAGCTGCTCGAATTGCTTCGTGGCTTCGCTGCCAACGGTGACGATCTGCAGTGGAACGACATCGACGTCGCCCGAATCGACGCTTCTCACGTAATCGGCAAGACAAAGTCGCTCGCGTCCGACCATGCGCGGGAAATGGAAGCGGGCGATCTCGCGCAGCGAGCCGCCGTCGCTGGCGTACGCGGCTGGATCGTAGATGATGACGTCGTTGCCTTGTGATTGGGCGGGGAAATATCCGTAGACGACCTCCGGTCGGATCCACCCATTCTCCTTCGCGTCTTTCTTGAGACGCTCCAGAGTCGGCTCAAATTCGTTCTTGACCGTCGCCTTGTACTGATCGCCGGATCCGCGCCCTCCCCACTGCAGCCGGTATAGCTCGTCGAGATCGAGCAGGTCAAACACTTCATCCAGCGGGATGTCGCGAACAACGCGAGATCCCCAGAATGGTGGTGAAGGCACGCGATTGTTCGCCGCGACATCACTGCGCTCGCCGCCGGCATCGCCGACCGCGATGTCCTTACCAACCGTCGTGCGCAGAAAGACGTCGTTGCGCGCGTCATCCAGATTCTTGACGACGAATAGCTTCCGCTTCTTCGGATCCTGGAGCACATCCATCGTCGCCAGGCCCTCGAAAGCATCCTTGCAGTAGAAGACTCCCGACTCGTAAGCTCTTTCTCCCTCGACGAACAGTGCCCGACGCCCGAAGCGGCGGTTGATTGCCGCGCCGCCGATTAGAACAGGAACCTTCATTCCACGCTTGTCGAGCTCCTGCACGCACAACGGCATTTGCTTCGATGTGGAGACCAGCAGCGCGCTCAGGCCAATCGCATCCGCACCCACCTCCACTGCCTTGTCGAGAATCGTGTTGACGGGCACCTGCTTGCCGAGGTCGAAGACGGTGTAACCGTTGTTGGACAGGATGGTGTTGACGAGCGATTTGCCGATGTCGTGCACGTCGCCGTAAACCGTCGCCAGCACGACCTTGCCCTTGGTGAATCCCTCTGCTTTCTCGAGGAACTGCTCGAGGTGCTTGACCGCCTTCTTCATGACTTCTGCGGACTGGAGCACGAAGGGGAGAATGAGCTCACCGGCGCCGAACTTGTCACCGACTTCCTTCATCGCTGGGAGCAGCACTTCGTTGAGCACCCGCACGGGATTCTCGCGCACGCCGGCGGCATCGAGCTGCTCTTCGATCCCTTCCTTTTTGCGGTGGAGAATCATCCAGTGGATTCTCTGATCCGGGGCAAGGCCGGCGGTCGGATCTTCCTTCTCGGCCTGCGCCGTCGTGGCGCCGCCACCGACAGTCGCGAAATGCTCGATGTAGCGCTGGAGTGCGTCGGGTCGTTTGTTGAATACGAGATCGTCGGCTAGCGCGCGCTCCTCGGCGGAGATCTCGGCGTATGGGTGGATGTGCGCCGGATTGACGATTGCCGCATCCAGTCCTGCCTGCACACAGTGGTGCAGGAATACCGAATTGAGAACGGCACGGGCCTCGAGTGTCAAACCAAAGCTGACGTTCGAGACGCCAAGTATGGTCGATACGCCCGGAAGCTCCCGCTTGATAAGTCGGATGCCTTCGATCGTCTCCTTCCCCGACTCGATCCATTCCGCGTCACCGGTCGCCAGGGTGAACGTGAGTGCGTCGTAGATCAGATCCTCGGGGGCCAGCCCGTACTCGCCGACGACGATGTCGTAGATCTTCCTGGCGACCTCGAGCTTCCGCTCGCGCGTCTTTGCCATGCCGATCTCGTCGATGGTGAGCGCGATTACCGCGGCGCCGTGCTTCTTGACGAGTGGCACGACGGCGTCGATGCGCTTGCGGCCGTTCTCCATGTTGATGGAGTTGACGATGCCGCGTCCCGGGATGTGTTCGAGCGCTGACTCGATGACGTTGGCTTCTGTGGAGTCGATGACGAGCGGAGTCTCGACGCTCATCGAGAGCAGCTTCACGATCTTCGACATCTGCTCGGCTTCGTCAGCACGCTCGGTGAGAGCGACGCAGACATCGAGGACGTGCGCGCCCGAGTCGACCTGATCGCGTGCGACCTCGAGGATTCCCTCGTAATCGTCGGCGAGCAGCAAGCGCTTCACCTTCCGTGAGCCCTGGGCGTTGACGCGCTCGCCGACGAGGAGCGGCGGCGGATCCTGGTGCAGCGTGATGGCGCGCATCGCTGAGCTGACGCGTGGTACGTGGCTTGGATGCGCAGGTTTCGCTTTGGGTTCCGCCGCGTGGACGGCATTGACGATTGCAGATAAATGTGCGGGTGTGGTCCCGCAACATCCGCCGACGATGCGCACACCGAAGTCGCGCACGAATTCCGAGAGCGCGGTCGCCATCGGCTCCGGCTCCAGCGGATAAACTGCTTCGCCTACTCCGGTGTTGAGCGGGAGTCCGGCGTTGGGAATCACCGACAGCGGCAGCGTAGCGTGCTCAGACAGGTAGCGCACCGGCTCGCGCATGTGCTCAGGCCCGGTGGAGCAGTTCAAACCGATGACATCGACCTTGAGCGCCTCGAGCGTCGTCATCGCGCTGGCGATGTCGGTGCCGAGCAGCATGCGGCCGCTGACGTCGAGCGTGACCTGGGTCTGAATCGGAATTCGGCGGCCGATCTCGGTGAAGAGCTTTTCGATTCCGGCGACGGCCGCTTTCACCTCGAGGATGTCCTGTGACGTCTCGATCAGCAGCAGGTCGACACCACCCTCGACGAGATACTTCGCCTGCTCGTAGTAGTTGGCGGCGAGCTCGTCGTAGGAGATTTTCGAGAGCACCGGATCGGAGCTGGAGGGCAGCATTCCGGTCGGGCCCATCGAAGCGGCGACAAATCGGGGCCGATCCGGCGTCTCGAACTTCTGGCAGGCAGCACGCGCGATTCTCGCGGCGGCGATGTTGATGTCGCGCACTTTGTCGCCGAGTCCCCATTCATGGAGGCGGCGCGGCGTCGACTGAAAGGTGCAAGTCTCCACGACGTCGCACCCGACTGCCAGGAACGACTCGTGGATTTCCTGGATGACGTCGGGACGCGTCAGAACGAGATGATCGTTGCATCCTTCGAGCGCTTTTCCGCCGAAATCCTCAGCAGAAAGATTGTGGCGCTGGATGTTCGTCCCCATCGCGCCGTCGTAAACCAGTACCCGGCGCTCAACCTCATCCAGATAACGCGATTGAACCTGTCTATTGGTCATGCGTACTCAGCTCGCCCACGCTCTTTGCGAGCGATAACAAAAAAGCCCGCGCGGAAGCGCCAGGCGAGCGCTTTAGCGGATTGTTTAACGTGGCCGCAAGTTGCCTTAAATCGCCACGAAGTTTCGTTGTATGCCTTCACTATAGTAGTGAGGGGCTGGCTCTTCTGCAAGGCTGATAACTGCGCATTGCGAACCAAGTGCATTGCTGACTGCTGACTAACTACGCATTGGGGGACTAACTGCGGACTGGTAACCGTGCGGGTTGCGAATTTCGGACTAGTCTCGCAGTGCGCAGTCCGGGGCAGTCATCAATCCGCAGTAGGTCTCCCAATCCGCAATTAGTCAGCAGTCCGCAATGCACTTGGTCCGCAATGCGCAGTCGTTAGTCCACAGTCCGCAGAAGTTTCGCGAGCCGCCGAACGCTGACAGAACCGTGGGGGGCGAGCGGCCTCCAGAACTTGTACAGAAATTTGTTCCATCCAGCCAGTCCTTTGTCTGCCCTCCTCGCCACCGGAATCAACTTCCGCGAAGGAATCGCCAGCAGTCGCCTTCGCCAACGGAATCGCGATCCATCGCGAGGACGATACTGCGTCCAGCCAATTGATCCGCTGAATCCTGCCGGCCCGAAATCGTCGCAATCGAGAACCTCCTCGACGAAGACGCGTAGTGCGCCCTCGAAGGTTCCGAGTACGTCGTGCATCGCCACGATGGCACCGTCGACCAGGAACGGCTTGAACATCTCCAGGTCGGCTTTGGCTCCTTCGTAAGTGTGATCTCCGTCGATCCACAAAAAACGAATCGGGTCCTTCCACTCGCGTGCGAGATCGTACGAGAAAGCGCGCTTGATCTCGATCCGATCGAAGACGCCGGCGGATTTGAGATTGGTGACGAAGTCGTCGTATGATGTCGTCTGGCCGCTGCGTCGGAGATCCGGGTCCGTGCTCGCCGGCGAGGTGTGCGGATCGACCGCCACGACCGGACCGAGCCCAAGCTCGCGCGTGACGAAAGCAATGCCGACGGTGGAGCGACCCTTGAAGCTGCCGATCTCCAGATTTTTTCCCGACGCTGGCGCGAGCGCGGCGGCCGCCATGATAAAGCGCGCCTCGCGCTCCGACAGATAACCAGACGTCGCCCAGACGCGACGCCAACCCTGATCGATTATCGCGCTGATCTGGTCGAGATCGCGCATCAATTGTCAGAACTGCAGCTCGGAGTCTTCTGCTGCCTCTTCGCGTCGGGATCGGCCGGTCGTCCGCGAACGCATATCGAATGACTGGACGAGCGCGAGGAGTCTTTGTCGCTCGAGTGGAAGAACGAGATGCGCCAGTGTCGCGCGCTGGAGCTTCGGTGGGAGGAACGGCCTGTCAGTGTGCGATTTTCCGTAGACGATGATCGCGCCGCCTGGCGTGATGGGCAAAGTGGTGCCGAGTCCTTCGTCCTCCAGCGCTTCCGAGGAGACGACCGCGAGTGCCGGTCGATCTTCGTTGAGCGCGCCCGCTACTTCACCGACGGTTGCCGCAAACAAAACTTCATGTCCGAACCCAATCAGTGTCTGCGCGAGCCCTTCGAGCAGGGCGACGTCAGTGCCGACGAGAATCACTTTTGCCACTACGGAGTTTCCCTCACTCAGCCAGGTGTTGAACCGACTCCAGGTCGACCCCGCGCACTTCGATCATTTTGTTTCGCGAGGAGAGTCCTGACACGATGCACACATTGCGCCGCGAAGTTCTCAGGGACCGAGAAAGCAAATCGATCAATGCCTCGTTCGCCATTCCCTCCACCGGTGGAGCCGTGACCCGCACCTTCAACGAAACTCCCTGCACCCCGATGATCTCGTTTCTTGATGAGCGTGGTTGTAACCGAACAGAAAAGCACACAGCGTCTCCGCTCACCCGCGCTTCGAAACCGCTCACATCAGCCGGAAGATGACGGACTCGATGACATTGAGAAGGATGTACGCCACGATGGGCGTGATGTCGAGTCCACCCAGAACAGGAACAACGCGCCGCAGAGGTTGGAGAAGCGGCTCGCTCAGCCGGTAGCTCCAGCTAACCCAGGCAGAATACGGAGATATCGGCAGCCACGAGCTGATGACGCGCACCACGATCGCGGCCTTCAGGATGGTGAAGGTCCAGCTCACCAGCAGGTGGAAGATTCCCGCCGTCCCTTCCTGGCTGGCGATGATCGATCTCACGACCTCGAGCCTGATGATGTCCAGCAGAGTCAGCAGCAGGATTCCGCCGATGACAACCGCCACCAACGCCCACAGCGCGGCCGAGGCTGGTGAGCCGCCGGCGCGCACGACTCTGCGCTCGATCGGAGCGATGATTGGGTCGACCGTCGAACGGCAGAAGCGAGCGACGGCGTTGAAGGGGCTGATTTTTCTGGTGCGGACCGCCCAGTCGAGCACGCAGATCACGCCGAACACGACTGCTATCGATAGCAGCGCGGTACGCAGTATTGCGATTACCGTGTCCGCGCCGGCGAGAAATGTCTCCATCTACTGCAGCGTGGGATTCATGCGCAGCTCCTTCACCAGGAACGCAAATCTATCTGCTGCTTCGTCGATCAGCTTGGTCGTCGGCCGTCCAGCTCCGTGTCCGGACTTGGTCTCGATTCTCACCACAATCGGATTGGGGCAGCTCTGCGCCGCCTGCAGCGTCGCGACGTACTTGAAGGTGTGACCGGGTACGACACGATCGTCATGATCGGCAGTGAATGCCAGCGTCGGCGGGTAGCAGGTGCCCGGCTTGATGTTGTGCAGCGGAGAGTACGCCCGCAGATACTGGAACTGTGTCGAGTCGTCCGACGACCCGTAATCAGAGGTCCACGCCCAGCCGATGGTGAACTTCTGGAAGCGCAGCATATCCATTACCCCCACTTCCGGCAGCGCGACGCCAAACAGGTCGGGTCGCTGATTCTCGACCGCGCCAATGAGCAGGCCGCCGTTTGACCCGCCACGAACTGCGAGCTTTGGCGTAGACGTGTACTTCTGCTGAATCAGGTACTGCGCCGCCGCAATGAAATCGTCGAAGACGTTCTGCTTCTTCGACAGCATCCCGCCCTCGTGCCACGCCTTCCCGTATTCACCACCGCCACGGAGATTGGCGAGAGCGTAGATACCGCCCATCTCCAGCCACGCAACATTGGCCGCCGAGAACGTCGGTGTCACCGAGATATTGAATCCGCCGTAAGCGTAGAGCAGCGTCGGGTTGCTCCCATCGAGCTGGATCCCTTTCTTCGACGTAATGAACATCGGCACCCGTGTTCCGTCTTTGCTGGTGTAGAACACCTGCCGCGTCTCGTACGCCGTCGGGTCGAACGCCACCTTTGGCGCCCGGAATAGCTCATTCCGCCGCGCCTTCAGGTCGAAGCGGTATATCGTCGTCGGATACAGAAATGACGTGAAGCTGTAGAACAGCTCGTCGTCACCCTGACGGCCGTGGATTTCGCCGACGGTTCCGATGCCGGGAAGCGGGAGCTCGCCGCGCATCGTGAAACCGCCGCCAATCGCCTGACCTCGCTCGCGCATCACGATCGGAGCGGTGCTGGTATCATCGTAAATGTTGCCGGGAGGCTTCGGCGGTTGCTGCGGCTGTTGCCCGGGTCGCGGCGCCCGCTGGTCGCGACGATCGTCACGCCCCGCTGTGAAGAAACGAATGCTCGAATGGGCGTCCTGCAGGTAATTAGCGACAATGTCATCGCCGGCCATCGTCGCGCTCTCCAGCGCATCCTTGTTCTCGGGGATTATCGTGTTCCAGCGTTCTTCCCGAGGATTGTCGATGCTGATCGCTACGATTCGCCCCTTCGGCGCGTTTCGATCGGTGCGCACGTAAAACATCGTCCCCCGATTGCCGACGAACGAATACTCGGCGTCGAGCTTGTCGACGAGTCGCACGACCGGGTTGTCAATTTCCGGCTTGCCCGGATTGTCGAGATCGACGAAGTAGAGCCGGTTCCGCACATCCGTCCCTTGCGAGACGGTGATGATCAGGTATTGGCCATCATCGGTCACGGAGCCGTCGAACAACCAGTCTGGTTGATCCGGTCGATCGTAAATCCGCTCGTCGCGCGATTGCGGCTGACCGACCCGATGGTAGTAGAGCTTATGGTTCTTGTTCGCGTTGGTCATCTTGTTGCCCGACGTCGGCTCGTCGTAGCGCGAGTAGAAAAAGCCCTTGTTGTCGTGCGTCCACGAGATGTCGGAAAATTTCACCCACTTGACGACGTCAGAGAGATCCCTTCCCGTGTCGATGTCTCGCACGTGTAGCTCCTGCCAGTCGGACCCGCTGGTGGAAAGACTGTAGGCGAGAAATCGTCCGTCATCCGACACGGCTGTACCCGAAAGCGCTACGGTGCCGTCAGTCGAGAGGAGATTGGGGTCTAGCAACAGTCGTGGCGCAGCGTTTCTGTTGTCCTGCACGTAGAGAACGCTCTGGTTCTGCAGGCCGGTGTTCTGGAAGTAGAAGTAGCGACCGTTTTCCTTGAACGGCGCCGAATAACGCTCGTAGTTCCAGAGCTGCGTCAGGCGCGTCCGTATCGCTTGCCGTTGCGGGATCGACGCCAGAAACGAGTCGGTGAGCTTGTTCTCCGCTGCCACCCATTCCTTGGTCGCCGGCGAGTCGACATCCTCCAGCCAGCGATAGGGATCGGCGATGGATACGCCGTGATAGTTGTCTACCTGCGCTCCGCGCGCCGCGGCAGGATATGTAAGTGTTGTGGTCGTCTGGGCGCTGAGCGTTCCCGCGACGAGCAAAAGAGAGGCGATGGACGCGTGATAGCGGAACGTCCGGAAAGCGTGCCGATACATGGGGACCGACCTACGGGGCTAAATGGTTAGGATGTACTCAATCTACGGTGCTTCGGCAGTTAGGTTCCACTGGCACCACCTCTACTTCGCGATGTGAACTAAATGGCCAAGGTCACGCAATCAGCGCAAAAGGACAGACAGTACTGGCTCCTCAAGTCGGATCCGGAGACGTTCGGGTTCGACGACCTCTGGAACGCGCCCAACCGAACCACCCACTGGGACGGCGTGCGGAATTTCCAGGCGAGAAACTACTTGCGCGACGAGATGAAGAAAGGCGATCTGGCCTTCTTCTACCACTCTGGCGGGGAAGATCCGGCCATCCTCGGCATCGCCGAGATCGTGCGCGATGGGTACCCGGACGCCACGGCATTGGACCCCAAGGACCAGCACTTCGATCCGCGCAGCAAGGGTGGGGAAACACCGTGGTCGATGGTGGACATTCGCGCCGTCGAGCGGCTGCCGCGACCCGTTACGCTCAGCGAGATGCGAACCAGACCGGAGCTGGCTTCGATGCCATTGCTCCAGAAGGGACAGCGGCTCTCCGTCCAGAAGGTCGGCGCGGCCGAGTGGAATGCGATTCTCGCTCTGGCGAAGAGGGGCGAGCCGGACAGCTGACGAAAGGGATTGAAGGTGCGGATATCGAGCAGCGGGCCCGCCTAATAGTAGACCCGGTGTTACCTGACACCCCGTTAGTTCTTCCCTGTTCTATGACCCGTGGCCGCCCCGCTCTAATAGTAGGAACATCTTGCGTATTGTGCGCGCTCGTCGACGTGGCCGCCGCCCAATTCGGCCCGGAGTCGTACATCCACCTGTCGTAAGACCATGGCGGCACCCGTCAAAATTCTGGTGGCGGGCCTACCCGCGGAAACGGTCCGCGAGATCGGACTTCGCTTGCGTGACGTCGCCGTCAGCGAGTTCGAAAATGCCCAGCAGATGGGCCGTGCCGCGGCGCACGCTGAAACCGGCCTCGTAATCCTCAGCGATGCGCTTCCCACTGAAGACGCCATCTACGTAGCTCGTCGCGCCAGAGACGCCAGCGACGAAATGCGAGTCGCCTTCTGCATCTCCATGCAGCAGGCCGAGAACGCGCTCCTGGCCGTGAAGGACGTTCACGTCGATCGGTTCTTTCTGACGCCGGTCGACAAGGAAGAGATGCTGCTCGAGCTGGCGAAGATGTGCCGCGTCGAAGTCCTTGCGCCCAACGCTTCGCACGGGGACCACATCGCCGCAGCGGTGTTCGAGGCGTGGGACCGCGCCAAACCTCCGACTTTCCAGAAGATCGACAAACTCGATGACGCGGCGATTGCACTGCTCGACAACAATCTTTCGCCTGAACTCAAGGCGGCTGCGGAATGCGACGCGCAAGGCATCGCCGAGACCGTCGAGAAATTTGGCTTTCAGAAAGGTGCACGCGTCGCCAGAGATCTCGCCGAGCGACTGGCCAGTCAGTCGCTTTCGGCTGTCGATGGAGTGTCAATCTCCGAGCAGCTCCTCGCTTTGCGCGACAGTCTCCTCGGACCCCCTTCTGCCCCGCGCCCCGCTACGCCGGCGGCCGAAAAATCTCGCCTTGCCACGCCCGGCGCCGCGGATCCTTTAGCAGAAACGCAGCTGGAGGGGCGCCGCGTTCTCGTCGTCGACGACGAGCCGATGGTTTCCCGTGGACTCACTTCGCTTCTCTCCCGCCGCGGGATGGCCGTGACGGCGCTCAACGATCCACTCCGGTTTTGGAACGTGCTCGAGGAGACGAAGCCGAATTTGATTCTCCTCGACCTGGAGATGCCCAGGATCAGCGGCACCGAGCTCTGTCGTGTCGTACGAAGCGACCGGCGCTGGAGTGAGTTGCCGGTGATCTTCCTTACGGGCCACACCGATCAAGCGAGCATCCAGCGAGTGTTCGCCGCCGGCGCCGACGATTATGTCGGCAAGCCGTTCGTGCCCGCCGAGTTGATGATGCGCATCGAAAGCCGGCTCACCGGCGTCAAGGCGAGGAAGGCACCGGTCGAGACTGATCCACTTACCGGTCTGGCTACTGCACTCAAAGCGACCGAGCTGATCGACCGGTTTCTCCGACTGGCGCGTCGAAAGTCGGATCCGTACTCGATTGCAGTAATGCAAATCGATGCCTTTGCCAGTCTGGCATCGAACTTCGGTCGGGCCATGACGGATTCCGTACTGCGTGGAATCGGCGGCCTCCTCCCGAAATCGTTCCGCGCCGAAGACGTGCCCGGATGGTGGGGCGGTCCCGACTTCACCATCGGGATGTACGGGAGCGGCAAGGAGCACGCGGCGATCAAGCTCGGTCAGATATGCGCCAAAGTCGCCGAGCTGAATTTCCTCGCTGACGATGGACGTCGCGTTCACGTCGCCTGTAGTGGTGGAGTCGCGCAATACCAGACCGACGGCGAGACCGTCGAAGCCTTGCGCCAGGAAGCGCTAAAAGCGCTGGAGAAGGCGAGAGCGATCGGCGGGAATCCGGTCGGCGTTTCCGGCGTGAAAGCCACCGGTGCGATGACTCGGCGCGTTGATGTCGCGATCGTCGATGACGATCCCGCGCTCGTCGCTCTTCTCAAGCACGCCATGGAGAGCCGCAGCATGCGCGTCGCGACCTATGCCGACGGCGAAGCAGCCATGGCGGCTCTCACCGGCGCGGACCCCGAGGTCCAGGCGGCCGTCATCCTCCTGGACGTCGATCTTCCCGCGCTCAACGGGCTCGACGTGCTGCGTCGGTTAAAGTCGGGAGACGTCAGCCGATTGAGCAACGTCGTCATGCTCACGGCGCGCACCGGCGAGCGCGACGTGCTCGCGGCGCTCGAGCTCGGCGCCACCGATCACATCACCAAGCCGTTCAGCGTTCCGGTGCTGATGCACAAGGTGCGAACCGCGCTCAAGCAGGCGCAGACATGGTAAGCGAGCGCCTCCTCAACATCATCATGCTGATCGAGGTCGCTCTCCTCGCGCTCGCCGTCAGCTTGTTCTTCCTCCACGGCGTGTGGCTGCACCTGACCGCCCGCCGCATGGACAGGTTGTCGAAAACCGGACGCGAGTCGCTGGCGCGTCTCGTTATGCGTGGCATCGTCAACGTCGAGGACATCGAGGTGCTGAAGAATCTCCCTCCCGATGTCCAGAACATCACCGTCCTCGAGATCTCCCGCAGTCTCAGCGGTGCAGGCAAGGAGCGACTGAGGTTCGTGGCGCAACAGGTTGGAGTCGTCGATCGCGCCCGCGCCCTGTGCCAGCACCGGCGGTGGACGCACCGCTTGCGTGGCGCCCGCATTCTCTCCGGGCTGGACATACCCGATCCGCTCGTACTGAAGCTGCTGGCTGATCGGCATCCGGCAGTGCGCGCACAGGCAGCAGAGTGGGCGGCCGCGCAGCCATCTGTCGAAGTGATTTCGGCGATGCTCGAGCTGCTCGCTGATCCGGCAACGCAGGCACGGTTCGCGGTCCAGAACGCGTTGCTGCGGATGGGCAACGTAATCGCTGGTCCGTTGTCGACTTTTCTCGAGACACATTCCGATCGCGCCGCCGGGGCTGGCCTGCGAGTGGCGGAGTCCGTCGCCGAGCCGAGGTTTCTGACGTCTGCGCTCCGGCTGTCGCATGCTGAGAACATCGGGGTTCGCGAAGCCGCCGCGAAACTCCTTGGAGCGATTGCTGGCGCCGAAGCGGCGGCGCGGCTCGTGGAAATGCTTGCCGACAGTGACTCTCATGTGCGAGCCGCGGCCGCCAGCGCGTTGGGACGCATGCACTACTGGCAGGCCGGGTCCCAGCTCGCCGAGCGTCTGCGCGACCCGAGATGGCGCGTCAGACGCGAGGCAGGTCTGGCTCTGCGCGCGATCGGCGCGCCGGGAACGCTGCTTCTCCGGCGCGCGCTCAAGGGCGACGATCGGTTCGCCGCCGACATGGCGCAGCAGGTGCTAGATCTGCCCGAGGCGGCCGCAGGATGAGGGAGATCATCGCGGCGTTCGTCACCCAGTTCCTGGTCAAGGGCCAGTTCGCCGTGCTCTTGTACTTCCTCGCCGTCAACGGCTGGTACCTTGTATTGCTCGTTAGCTCGCTGCTGGAGCTGCGACGCCACATGCTGCTGATCGCTGATGAAAGCCGTCACCTGTTATTGAGCTCGACGCTATCGCCAACGATCTCGATTCTGGCCCCGGCTTACAACGAGGAGGCGACAATCGAAACCGACGGGTCGAAGGATCGGACCGTCCAGGTCCTCATCGAGAAGTTCGATCTCGTTCCGGTGAAGACGATCTACGAGCGAAACATCCAGACGAAGCTGGTTCGATCGTTGTATCGCTCTTCGACTTATCCTGGCCTGGTCGTCGTCGACAAGGAGAATGGAGGCAAGGCCGATGCGCTGAACGTTGGTCTGAGCTTCGCTCGCGGCGAGCTGGTGTGCGCGATGGACGCCGACACCCTCATCGAAGCCGACGGTCTGCAGCGCATGGTGCGTCCATTTCTTTACTCCACCGATGTCGTTGCGACCGGAGGGACGATTCGCGTCGTCAACGGCTCGCTGGTGAAGCATGGGCGCGTCCAGAAGACGGCGGTACCGTCGCACCTGCTGGCCGGCATTCAGGTCGTCGAGTATCTGCGCGCGTTCCTCTTTGGCAGACTTGGCTGGAACAGACTTGGTGGCAACATCATCATCTCCGGCGCCTTCGGGCTCTTTCAGCGCGAAGCGGTGCTCCAGGCGGGCGGTTATCTGCACGACACCGTCGGCGAGGACATGGAGCTGGTGGTGAGACTCAAGAGATTGTCGTACGAGCGCGGCGGCCCGGGGAAGATTGCCTTCGTTCCGGATCCGGTCGCCTGGACGGAAGTTCCGGAGACGACGAAAGTACTGGGACGACAGCGCGATCGTTGGCATCGCGGCCTAGCCGATGTCCTGTGGAGACATCGGCGGATGTTGTTCAATCCTCGCTATGGAGTGACCGGACTCTTCGTTTACCCCTACTACGCGTTTGTCGAGCTGCTGGCGCCGGTGATAGAAGCGGTGGGGCTGGTCAGCCTCGTGCTCGGACTCGCCCTTGGTGTCGTCGATTGGAACTTCGCCGGTCTCTTCTATCTGACCGCTTATGGACTGGGCACTGCGCTGACCGCGTTCACGCTCATTCTCGAAGACCTCAGCTTCCACCGCTATAACACGTTCCGCGATCGCGCTCTGCTGTTCTGGTGGGCGTTGTTGGAGAACATGGGCTATCGCCAGCTGACGGTTTACTGGCGAGTGCGCGGACTCTGGAGATTCCTGCGCGGCAGGAAGGAATGGGGTACGATGGAGCGCAAGGGTTTCCGGCCGGTCACGGCGCCGAGCTAGACGCACTGTACAACAGCTTGATCGCGGCGCGAATTGCTGCCAATCTCTGGGCAGGAATCCCCAACCGGAGAACGCGATGCAACGCGCCCCGCTAATCATGGCAGCTTTTGCTACTTCCATTGCTTGCGCGACGACCTCGTCGGTGTGTGGCGGGGGACTTACAGCAATCCGCAGGCAGGGAGGCAGGGTACGATCGCTTTCTCCTTGCGAGCGGGCGAGTCATTTGCGTCGGGCAACGTTGTAATGATCCCCAAGGCCGACTCACTTCTCACGCCCGAGGAGCGCGAGCTGGTGAGCGACGTGGCTTCGACGAGTCGGTCGGTGATCCCCATTCATTTCATCAGAAAGCAAGGGGGCAATCTGAGCGGAACGCTCGATCCCTATCGCGCTCCCGATTGCGACTGCATGGTCAACACGACGTTCCAGGGGTCCTTCGTCGACGCGAGCACTATCCAGGGAACGTTCACGACGGTTCCATCCAGGGCAGGGAGTAGCATCACTAGCGGCACCTGGAGGGTGTCGAGGGTGAAGAAACTCTAGTTACTGCACCTCACGGCGCGCGCGCCCGACGACCGGCTGCAGTTCGGGATCGCAGTTCTTCCACAGCGATGCGAAGCGACCATATTGCCTGGCGGCTTCGACCTTGTCGCCGCGGCGCGCGGCGATCTCACCCATTCGCAAGTGCACGAGCGGCAGGTACATCGCGTCGTACTGCTCCGATAGCGAGCTGTACCAGTGCACCGCTTCGTCATCGCGGCCAAGGCCGTGGAGGATCTCTGCGCGCAGAAATCTCGCCTGCGCGTAGGCAGGCCTGAAACTGAATGTGACGTAGTGGCGCGCAGCAAACTGAAACTGCTCGAGCTCGTGCATCGCCTCGTCCAGGTGACCGCGGCTTCGCGCCTCCTCAGCGAGGACAAGGTGTAGCAAGTTTTGCGAAACGCCCGAATCGTTGGCGGGTTGTGCAATGGCTCGGAGCGTGGCGACGGAAGAATCGACAGCTGCCATGTCGCGCAGGCGTACGCTCAAAAGACCCGACAGGTACGCACGAATCTGCGGCAACATTTTCATCTCATTAGGGAAGAAGCTCGCTGCCTCACTGGCGCCCGGTCGCCACGCAGTGACTGTGTCGCGGAGCGCTCGGAGATTTGCAGCGGGGAATGCACCTGGCGCATCAATGACCAGCATCGAGCGAAGCACTGCCGGCCAGCCGGCATTCAGTGCATCCATACCCACGCCGGGGCCGCCGCGCACGAGTCGACCCTGCATGAGCCCGGGCACCGGCACCAGGCTCAACACTGCCGCGAACTCATGCTCGATCCTTGGCGCGCGATCCATCAACGGAACCAAAATGGAGTTCGCTGCCAGCATGTTCTCGGTGTACGAGGTCGCTGCGAGATACAGTGCATACAAGTCGAGTGTTCCGGCGCGCTTCGACTCGCTCAGCAATGCCGCTGTCTCCACCGAATCCCGCAGTGAGAAGGCGCGCAGGGCGCGCAGCTCCATCACGCGGTCACCATCAGGTTGTGTGGCGAGATATCGCCCGACCAGCGCTGTGAGGTCGCCATATCGCTGTTCGCTCGCCGCGAGACGCGCGAGATGGACCAAGGCGTGGGGGTTGTCATGGTCGAGCGCGAGCGTCCGCTCGAATGCCGTCCGGGCGTCGGCTGGCGAGTGCCCGGTGAAAAGTGCCAGGTGGCTCTGCGCCTCGCCGAGCATGAACCACGCTTCGACTCGGTCCGGGTACGTGCGCGTGAGGTTAGAAAAAATTTCGACCGCCGACGCACCGTCGCTGTGGTAGTACGCGTCGTACCCCTCCAACAATTGGCGGGCGAGTGGCGAGAGGCGACTGCTGTAAAGGCGGGCCGTGGCCAGCAGCTCCAGCGGATTGATCCGACTCGCGGACGACCAGCCCTGTGTGGTCGCCAGTCGAATGTAGGCCAACGCGAACGTGCTGTCGTCGCGAATCGCCGTGCGGAATGCATCGCGCGCCGCCTCCGCGTGACCCACTCGGAAATCACTTTCCCCCTGGAGAAAGGCCGTCAGGGCGGGAAGCGAATGCGTCGTCAGCGCAGCGAGTTGAGCGATTGCCGGATCTCTGGCCCTCGCTCGCGCTGCCAGCAATTGACCGGCGAGTTGATCGACGAGCTGCGGCAGATTTGCGCCATCACCCTCGACACTGATCTTGGCGACTGGCCGAGAGGAGCGGTGAACGTCGTAGAGAACGCCACTGACGTTGACGCGTCCGGCCAGCTCCACCACATCGCCGATGACGAACGCTCCGGCACCGAGCCGGCGGGAAATATCGGCGACCACAGATGGCTGTGCGCTCAGCGACGAGTCGCTCGTGTGCGCCGATGAGATCACCGTGCGCGGATCGATGCTGCGGAGTCCAGCCGCACCATCGAGCTTGGCTGACAGAAGATCGACCATTCCTTCGCGCAGGTACGACAGTTCCTCGCTGCCGCGAATGGAAAAGGGGAACACGGTCGGCAGCGTTGTGCACGTATCGCCAGCCTACGAGCGCCAGCACAGTCAGAATCGATACGGCCGCCGTCCCGGTAATCGCGAGGCGTCGCCAATTGCGCTTTCCAGACGCCAAAACAGCGGCGGCCGGCTCGACGCTCTCAACGTCGTTCGGTGGCGGCGCGGCAGTGTAGGGAGTGTATGGCGCGAACGGGGTGGCCGTTTGGCGAACGAGGGTTTGCGGACGTGTCGAGCCGCCAGGAGCGGCCCGCAGCGGCTCGACAAGCTTACGTGTCGCGCTGGAAGGCTCGATCTCGTACTCGCGCGAAACTCGCTCCGCAAATTCCTCATACGCGCGCACGGCGCTCGAGTGATCGCCGGCCCGCACCAGAACATCGATCAGTTTTCGGAGGTCGGCTTCGTCATCGGGGTTGAGCGCGTAGGCCCATCGCGCCCAATGACTCGCCATCGACAGCTGTCCGCTCGCGGATTCGGCGCGTGACAGGTCCCAGGCTGCCGACGCAGCGCGCTCGCGCAACCGTCCACGCTCGGTTTCCAGCCATTGCTCGAATCCCGGCGCGTCTGACAGGAAGAATCCGGGAAGCAAGTTACCGCGATAGTGACTGAGCGCATCGGCGATTTTGCCCGCCGCGAGAGCGTCATCGAAGGCTGCGACATCGCTCCACAGCACTTTTGAGTTGACGGATAATTCCTCGGCGCCGCGGCTCTCGATCACATCGGTGCCCACCTCATGCCGCAGGCGATGCACCGCCTGACGCAGCGCATTGCGCGCCTGCTCCTGGCCGGTTTCGGCCCAGAACATTCCGATGAGGGTGTCGCGACGGTGAAAACCGCGGGGGCGCGCAGCGACGAGATAGGCGAGTAGCCCCAACTGGCCGGGCCGCGAGAGAAGAGCCCGGAGCTCGTTTCCGTTGTCGTCGCGCAAATCGGCAGATCCGAACGCTCTGAAGCGGATCACCCTGCCTCCAGCGGCAAAAAAAAATCGACCGTGACGCCGAATGTAACGCCGGTGAGACGAGCGCGTAGCTCCGGGCTCTCAGATTGGCCCTCGACTACGGGTTCGGCCGCTCTTCGAGGGGGACACAGCGATGATAGCCTTCCGTTTACCGGCTTTGCGGTTCGTGAGAGTCACCTTCGTGCTGACGGTGATCGGGCTTCTGGCGACGCCACTGGCAATGCCGTCGGCGCAAGTGAAAGCGCCTGCCGTTGCGGGCGTCACCCTCGGGATGACCCCTCGCGATGTCGGCGCTATGCTCGGGTCGCCCGACCGCCAGCAGACCTCGCTCGGAATGCGCTTCTGGGAGTATCCGGCGCGCGGGATCACCGTGATCTGGCGGGAGGACGCGCCAGGCGTGAACGCGATCGTGGTCAGCAAACGCGGCGCTGGCGTCGTGCGCGAAGTGCGAGTCGGCGACGCCACGCAGCAAGTCTTCGCGAGCTGGGGGACGCCGGTGCGCGTCCGCAACTCCGGCCGATTCATCGACTTCGTCGGCCGCGGCTGGACGTTGTCGGCGGAGATCGCCAACGGGCGCGCGGTCGAGATCACGCTGCTGGCCGCGCGATAGATGCGCGCGGACAGCTGCTGCTTTGGACCCCATAACTCCGAGGAGACACGATGAAACGTGCTATCGAACAAATCCTAATGATGGGCGGCGCAGCCGCATTGATTGGCTGCGCGGACAACTCCGTCACCGACCCGCGTCCGCGCAGCAGCGAGTTACAACCGAGCTCCGTCATCTCGGACGCGGTCCACAGCAGCGGGAAGCCGCACTTTTATTTCCTGCCGCCGATGGTTTCAAACCCGACAACAGCCGGGACATTCGATCCGGTGTTGTCGCCGTCGGTCCAGATCTGCGTAATGAGCGCGGCTACGTGTGCCACGACAATGGCCTCTTACTCAATGACGTCTGGCTCCGACGGGGAGAGGGTGACGCTCACCGACGGCCAGTATCAGGTGAACTGGCACACCGACGTGTTCAACCTGGATGCGACAAAAACCTACCGAATCACGGTTCTCGTTGGCGATGTAACCCTGGGTTACGCCGACGTCGATGTTGTAGAGTCTGGTAAGGAGCTCCGGAACGTAAACACCAACGAGTACATTCCGCTACTCGACGGACGCACTTTGCCAATAAAGTTTCGCGTCGAGTCGGGGTTTCTGTCGCGCATCGATGTCGTGCCTTTGGCCTCGACGATTGGAGTGGGCAACACACAGCAATACATAGCGAATCTCTACGATTTGCACGGGGCTGCCCTCACAGGAATTCCAGTCACGTGGGCGAGCAACAACACAGCGGTCGCGAACGTGAACCAGAGTGGTTTGGCGACCGCCGCGAGCGACGGACAGGCCACGATCAGCGCTGCTGCGGCGGGAGTGATGGGAAGTGCAACGCTGACGGTGCGGAGTGGAGTTGTGACCACCTCGGCTGGCTACTTCCACACATGTGCTCTCGCTACCACCGGCGGCACCCATTGCTGGGGCTACAATTCCGACGGCCAGCTCGGCGTCAGCACGCTCGGATTCTTTGCTACGCCTCAGGCCGTTTCCGGCGGTCATAGTTTCATCTCTCTCGCCATTGGATACCTGCATTCGTGCGGACTTCAGACGGACGGGAGCGTTTGGTGCTGGGGCGAAGGCGGGTACGGAACGTTGGGGCAGAGTGCCTTCGCGAGCTCCTCGCTGCCGGTGCAGGTTGGTGGTGGTCACACCTTCCGCTCAATCACCGCGGGCGCGTACTACACCTGCGGGCTGGACCTCGGGGGCGCCGCGTTCTGCTGGGGATACAACGGCTACGGATCGCTCGGCACAGGAGACAACGTAAATCACTCGACCCCCACCGCTGTGACCGGCGGCTATACGTTCAAGGTATTGGATGCCGGTACCTTTCACGCCTGCGGTCTTACAACGGCAAACCAGTTGATTTGTTGGGGCTACAATTTTCAGGGGCAGCTGGGGATTGGAACGTTCAACAATGCCGTTCCGCCATACGCTGTCGCCAATCCGACGCCCGTCATCGGCGGCCACACTTTCGCTTCCATCGGCGTCTACGGTTTCAACACCTGTGGACTCGAGGCGAGCGGAGCCGCGTATTGCTGGGGCTATAACGCTGCCGGGGGCGTCGGCAACGGCACTTACGGATCCGACGTAAACACGCCGACGGCCGTGAGTGGCGGACTGAATTTCACGGAACTGTTTACGGGATTGAGTTATCACGTCTGCGCCCGTGCAACGTCCGGTGACGTCTATTGCTGGGGCTACAACGGGTTTGGCGGTCTGGGTTTGGGATTTGCCAGTTGGTCCGTCCCCACTCCAACGCTAGTGAGTGGCGGAGATCAGTGGGCCACGATCACTACCGGCATTTACCACACTTGCGGCATCACCACGTCGGGTGCGGCGAAGTGTTGGGGCTACGGTGCGTATGGACAGCTTGGAACGGGGAACTTCAGCAACGTTTCGGTTCCCACACCAGTGCTGGGCGGACTGACGTTCGCGACGCCGTAACCCGGAGAGAACTTGAGAAATCACGAGGACCGAGTCGTCTGGCGGTTCCTCGTGATTGCTCAAGACTCTTTGCTGTCTGGCTCGTCGTGCACCGCGATCTCCAGATGGAATCGATGCAGGAAGCGATGGATCGCCGGTCCCAACAAGACGCCCACCATCGTGATGAAAGTCACGCCGCTGAATAACGCGTAGAAACCGGCGAAGATGTGTAAACGCACCAACTGCGCGGCGGCGAGCGTTGGATCGGGCGGCGGCCCCTCACCGGAGAGAATCATCGACGCATAGTAGAATGATTCTTCCCAACTGAGTCGGCCGATCCAGTGATAGCCGATCATGCCGATGAACACTCCGGCGGCGATCACGCCGAGCGCGACGGCAGTGCTGCGCACCATCCGGAGCACGAAAACGCGACGCGATGGAATCGGCAGCATCATGATTTCAGGATCGGGCAACGCGCCCGTTACCCTGCGATAAAACGCCATTAGACTCTCCCTGTCGCCTTCAATATGGTTATCGCCCGGGTTGGGCTTGCGCTAAATTTGATTATCACCCGGAGAACAGCATGCCCAAGTCTGGTACGACCGCACCACCCAAAAAGAACTCCACCAAAGCGACTTCCTCAGCAACCAAGAACTCAGCCAAGCCGTCTGCCCACGCCGTGCCCGCTACTGCCGCCGCTGCACCTTCAGGGAGCGCGCTCGAGATAAAGGACACCCGCACCAACAAGACGTACACCGTTCCGATCGCCGACGACGCCCTTCGCGCGCCGGACCTCAAGAAAATAAAGACAGACGACCCTGACGATCTGGGTCTTGTAAGCTACGATCCAGCTTTCCTCAACACGGCTTCGTGCCGCAGCGCCATCACCTTCATCGATGGCGACAAGGGAATTCTGCGTTATCGGGGATATCCGATCGAGCAGCTGGCGGAAGGCGCCACGTTTCTCGAGGTCGCCTGGCTGCTGCGACACGGCGAGCTCCCAACGCAGCAGGAGTACGACCAGTTCGTGCACGACGTGACGTTTCACACGTACGTGCACGAGAATTTCCGGAAATTCCTCGAGGGCTTCCGCTACGACGCGCACCCGATGGCAATGCTCAATAGCTCCATCGCTGGACTGGCGTCGTTCTATCCGAGTTCGCGCAATATCTTCGACGAGACGGAGCGCAACATCTCGATCATTCGTCTGCTGGCGAAGACGCCGACGATCGCTGCGTTCTCCTACCGACACGTGAAGGGGCTGCCCTTCGTCTATCCCGACAACCGGCTCTCCTACGTCGAGAATTTCCTGTCGATGATCGCGCGGATGAGCGAGTCGAAGTACGAGGCAAATCCAATTTTTACGCGCGCGCTGGAGATCCTGTTCATTCTCCACGCCGACCACGAGCAGAATGCCTCGACCAACGCCGTCCGCTCCGTCGGATCATCGCACGTCGATCCGTTCTCGGCCGTCTCCGCCGGTGTTGCCGCGCTGTTCGGGCCCCTGCACGGCGGCGCGAACGAGCAGGTGCTGCGCATGATCACCGAGATCGGCAACGTCAGGAACGTGCCCAAGTTCATCGAGAGCGTGAAGAGCGGGCAGGGCGGCCGCCTGATGGGATTCGGCCACCGCGTCTACAAGAGCTACGACCCGGGCGCCAAAATCGTGAAGAAGCTGGCCGACGATGTGCTCAAGGTCGTCGGCGTCGACAAGGATCTGGAGATAGCGCTGGAGCTGGAGCGCATCGCGCTATCCGACGAGTACTTCACCTCGCGCAAGCTGTATCCGAACGTCGATTTCTACACCGGGCTGATCTATCGCTCGATGGCTTTCCCGGTGGACTTCTTCACCGTTCTCTTCGCCATCGCGCGGATGGCCGGGTGGCTCGCGCAATGGGAGGAGATGCTGCTCGACAAGGAGCAGAAGATCGCGCGGCCGCGACAGATATACATCGGGCCGGCGGAGAGGGCGTACCGAACTAAGCTGACCAAAAAGGGCAACTGAAACTGCAACTGAACGGGTGCGAGGTGTGAGTAGCGTAGTTGCCAGTTTCGAGTTCACTACGCCCTGACTTGTCTCTGTAGCTTGAGAGGCACTGCCACTGGCTTGAATGGCGTCCGTGACGTCACGACGTTGTGAACTGAACGCTGTCCGCTACGCCACTCGCACCTCGCACCCGTTCAGTTGCTTTGCCGTCACCAGGGCCTCAGAGCCACCAGCATCAAATCCGGACGCTGGTCGCGGTTGCCGTCGACCAGCTCCGCGACCGGATACGGTCCCGAGTTCACGAGCAACACAGTCGGACCCGTGGCGTCGCTCCGCCAGACTCCGGTTAGTGGATCCGTGTACCCCAGCGTCAAAGCGTGAAGCGCGAGTCTGTCGAACGCGACGGGGCCGAGCAGGTTCAGCAGTGCGTTCTCGGCCAGCGTTGTTGTGGTTACCGGGCGCACGTAAACCAGATCGCCGATGTCACGCGCCGCAGCCCATTCCACATTCGGTGACGTTCCGAGACCAAATCCCTTCTCGAGACACCATTGGCGACCCCAGACGGGATGGCCGGCGCCGGATCGGCAGAAACTGGGCGCTCCCTCCTTGACGGGTTCGGCGAGGGGAGAGACTTGCCACGCCCCCAGATTGCGGGCGCGGTCGTCGTCGAGGACGAGAAGTGCATCACCTCGCTTGTTGCGCACCCAGACGTCGTTCCCCGACGGTGCAATCACGACCGCATTATCGGGAATGCCACGAGCAAGCGCGTAGGCGATCGCGCCACCGGTGACGTGCTCGGCAGCACGGTTGCTCACCACAAAACGTTGAACCGAGGGACGCACTTCGCTTTGAGTCAGATCACGGGCAAGGCGGCTGATCTCTCGTCCGCGGTTAGGAGCCGAAGCGACACTCGCGCGGGGAGAGGCGTTGGCCGAGGCCGGAAGATTGTCATGGGAAACATTGTTTCTTCCCGCTGCAACAGCGCGCCCCGGCGGGGCGTGTTCTGGGCGGTTTTCAGCCGCGCGAGGCTGACCAGTATTGGCTGGCTTACCCCGCTGTTGGGTCATTGTCGGACCCATCGCGGTTGCGGGCGCCGCTTTCGTCTTCTCCGGTTTCGGGCCACCGCGTTCCTGGCCTTGATTCGCTTTTTCGGCGCCCTGTCCTTTACCCTTTCCCTGTGCCTGAACGCTCGAACCCAGCGCCGCGATGGCGAAGGGGAGCAGTATCACTTGAATCCAGCATCTCTTGTTCATGATTTGATGCCCTCATCGATTGAGCTGCGTGCTGCGCTTGGGTTCCTGAGGGCGCAAAGAGCCGGCCATGGCTGGGTTGAACAAATGAAGAATCGGAGCGCTATTTCCTCGCGTGGCTTCGCTAATTACTCTCGCTCAATCGCTCGGCCTCGCCTACCTGTCGGGGATAAGCCTTTACGCGTCCGTCGCGCTCCTGGGTTGGGCGGCGCGATTCGGCTGGATCACTCCACCCGGTGGCTTGCTCACTGGGCTCACCAACCCAGTGATCATCGCGATCTCTACAGTTCTCGCGCTGATTGAATTCCTGGCGACGCTCATTCCCGGCGTCGCATCGCTTTGGGAAACCGCGCACACTTTCATTCGGCCGCCAGCCGCCGCGGTTCTCGCGGTCGCGACTGCATGGCACGCCAATCCATCGATTGTACTTGCGGCGGGACTCCTTGGCGGTGGCCTTGGCCTCGCGACTCACCTCACCAAGCTGGGACTGAGAGTAGCTGTCGATACCTCACCCGAGCCGGTGACGAACGGTGTCGTAAACTTCGCGGAGCTCAGTGTGCTAGCGACGCTGAGTTATCTGATCTGGCATCACCCGGTACTGGCGCTCGTGATCGCGTTGTTGCTGCTCATTCTCACAGCGATTCTGGTGCGAGTCGTGTGGCGTGCGCTGCGGAATTTTTTCACTGGAGACTGGAAGTCGTTGTTTGTGCCGCGGACTGGGACACGCTGAGCACCATCGCGCCACGCATTCTTGCACCGCTGCTGAGACGAGCCAACGCTTCGTTCGCGCGCTCGAGCGGCAATACTTCGACGGTTGGACGAAGGCCGGTCTCCACTGCCAAGGCGAGCAACTGTCTCACATCTTCGCGCGTCACATTGGCGACGCTCTTGATCTCGCGCTCCATCCATAGGTGTGTTGCATAGTCGAGACGGAGCAGCTCGCTCTGATCGGTCGATGATTTTCGAATCGCGTTAATCACGAAGCGCCCGCCCGGCGCCAGTTTTGGGAGCAGCTCGACCATCGGCTTCCACACCGGCGTGGTGTCGATTACCGCATCGAGTAGCTCCGGTGGCACATCTGTGAAATTACCGGCCCACATCGCGCCAAGCTCCATCGCAAATGCACGCTCCCCTTCGTCGCGCGCGAAGACATAGATCGGCGACGCGGGATAGCGCAGTCGCGCCATTTGCAGCACCAGATGCGCAGATGATCCGAAGCCTGACAACCCCAGGCGCTCTCCGTCAGACAATCGCGTGAGTCGCAACGATCGCCAGCCGATGGCGCCGGCACACAGCAATGGGGCAGCCTCGGTATCTGTTAGCTCATTCGGAATAGCGTGAGCGAAGGCGGCGGGCACAACCAGGTACTCGGCGTAGCCACCGTCGACGTCACAACCAGTCGATCGGAACTGCGGGCATAAGTTCTCCGTTCCCGCCCGGCACCAGCGACAGGTACCGTCGGCGGAGTTGATCCACGCCACACCGACGCGATCGCCTTCCCGAAAACCAGTGACTCCGCGACCGATGCCGGCCACGCGGCCAACGACCTGATGGCCTGGGACGACGGGATACCGCGGCGCAACGACGCGCCCTTCGACGACATCCAGATCCGTTCTGCAAACTGCGCAGACGGAGACGCGCACGAGGAGCTCTCCATCGCCCGCGCTTGGCGCCGCAACGTCGGTCACCTCGAGCAGCGAGGCGTTGCTCGAGTATTTGCCCGGCTGGCGGAGAATCATCGCGCGCATTTTCACCGGGAAGCTACCGCGAACTGCAATCTTTCCGACTCAAAACTTGTAATCTGGGCGTAAGGAAGTGCGAGCAAGCAGCGCGTAAATACGTTGCGTCGGGGGAAACCCGCAAGTCATTAAGCGCAAGGCCGCCATCCCATCCAACCGCTGCTGGAGAAGTATCAAATGCTGCGCAACAAGAAAGGCTTCACGCTCATCGAGCTTCTGATCGTTGTCGTCATCATCGGCATTCTTGCCGCGATCGCGATTCCGAAGTTTGCGAACACGAAGGACAAGGCGTACGTCGCCGCGATGAAGTCTGACCTTCGCAACATGGCGACCTACGAGGAGCAGTACGCTGCCGACAACGGTGGTTCTTACTTCTCTGGAACGGCGACGACTGCGGCTCCCCTCCAGGGTTTCAGCCCTTCGCAGAACGTCACGGTCGTCGTCACTGCAGTTGCTGGCCCGCCTCCGTCGTGGAGCGCGACTGCCACTCACACACAGTCGGCGAAGACTTGCCAGATGCTCAACGGTGTGATCACCTGCGCCTGATACTTTGGACCAACTGAAGCGTTGGAAATGAAAAGCCCGGGTTATCCCGGGCTTTTTATTTTCGCTTTTTCCGGGCCTTGGACTTGGCGACTGCACTCCTCACGGGCTTCGTTCCGACGATCACCTCCGCAGTTTTACCCATCGCTCGCCATGCAGCCTGCATTGCTGCTCCGACGCGCGATGCAGTTTTTCTTGACGCGACTGCCACAATCGTCGAGCCGGAGCCGCTCAACGTTGCGCCGAATGCGCCCGCCTTAACAGCCGCATTCACGACCGAGTCGTAGCCAGGGAGCAATTGGCGCCGGAACGGAACGTGGACGACATCATCCAGCGCGTACGAGAGCAGTCTCGGATCGCCGGTGCGCAGTCCCTCGACAATAGCCGCCGCTTTGGCAATCGCTGCGACGGCGGTCGTGAATGGTAAAGATTGCGGCAATACGGCCCGCGCGTCGGATGTGGCGATTTCCAATTCGGGAACTGCAAAAACCAGTGCGATCTCCGAATGAATCTTTAGCGGCGAGAATGAGTAACGGTGTCCCGCTCCATTACCGGAGTTAATGCCGAGTACTGCGCCGCCGAAAACCGCGGGACCGGCGTTGTCGGGATGACCTTCATCCCGCGCGCAAATCTCGGCGATGTCTTCGCTGGTGAGCTCGAGTCCGAGTGAATCGCGGGCGAGAAACGCTCCCGCGACCAACGCGGCGGCCGAAGCGCCCAGCCCACGCGCGACCGGAATCGTCGAGCTCACCGCATAATCGATGTTCCCGGGCACTGGGTGGCCGCGCGCCTCGCACGCCAGCGTGTAACCCGCATGCACCAAATCATCCTCGGCGGCGTGCCTGAGATTCGCC
The DNA here is from genome assembly GCA_003221805.1 of Gemmatimonadota bacterium. Lineage (GTDB taxonomy): Bacteria > Gemmatimonadota > Gemmatimonadetes > Gemmatimonadales > Gemmatimonadaceae > UBA4720. Next base: position 10,144 of record QHUA01000106.1, on the reverse strand, counting down.
AGTGCACCCGAACGTTTCATCGTGACAGCGCGAACCTTTTCGCCTTCTCGCACCATTACGGAGGCTGCCAGCCAACGGTCAACTGCGATGCCGAGACAATCGAATCCACCGCCCAGATTGGAGGTGCTCGCCGGCACGCGAACGGTTGCGTTCAGTTGGCGTGCTTTGCTCATCGCGATCCTGAGGGCGACAGCGCGTGTTTGAGCACCCCTTCTACGGCTGATATCTCAGCGTCGATCTCGATGGGAGTGTTGGCCATCGATCTACTCGCATCCTTATGGTAGTCGAGCAGGATGCCCGGATCCTTCAGAATGTGTCCAGTAAGCACGGCGACCACGCGATCGCCGCGCGAGATGGTGCCGTCCTTCGACAGCCGCCTCGCACCAGCGACGCTCGCTGCGCTCGCCGGCTCGCAACCCACTCCGCTGGCGTCGATCACCGCTTTCGCCTCCAGGATCTCCGCGTCGCTGACATCGAGGACCACTCCGTTCGTCTCGCGAATTGCGCGCACGCCACGCTCGTACGACGCGGGGTCGCCGATCTTGATCGCCGTCGCCACGGTCTCGGCGCGCACCGATTTCCGCTCGGCGAACCCACTGCGAAAGCTCCGAGCAAAGGGTGCAGCCCCTTCTGCCTGCACTGCCGCCAGTCGCGGCGATGAGTCGATGAGTCCAGTGGCACGAGCGATTCGCAGCGCCGCGCCGAACGCCGCGGTGTTGCCAAGATTTCCCGCCGGGAGAACGATCCAATCCGGCGCCCGCCAACCGAGCTGCTGCAGAAGCTCGAGGACTATCGTCGTCTGCCCCGCGATACGGAACGGGTTGATAGAGTTCGCGAGGTAGACGCCGAGTCGCTCGGAGGATTCCCGAGCGAGCCGCAGACAATCGTCGAAGTCCCCCCGCACGAGCAGCGTCCGCGCGCCGTAAGCAAGCGTCTGCGCGAGCTTGCCCAGCGCAACCTGTCCAGCTGGCACCAGCACGATTGCAGGAATTCCAGCCAGCGCCGCGTAGGCAGCGAGAGATGCGGAGGTGTTGCCCGTCGATGCGCACGACACCGCGCTCGCGCCAATGCGTACTGCCTGGCTGACGGCGACGGTCATCCCGCGATCCTTGAACGAACCGGTCGGGTTGTGTCCTTCGTGCTTGAGCATCAGCTCGGGTACGTTTGCCCAGCGGGCGACCGCTTCACGCTGCAACAGGGGAGTGTTGCCCTCCCATTGCGTCACCACGTTCTTGTCAGGGATCTGCGGCAGCACCAATTCCCGAAACCGCCACACACCTGATGCCCCTATGTCGCTGCTTTCGGGTATCGTTCCAACAGAACCCCTCGCATCAAAAAGCGCGCGAAGCGCGGCACCTCGCTCCGACGGCAACTCGATTTCGAGGGACAGCAGCCCGCCGCACTTCGGACAACTCGTGCGAGGATCTAGCTCGTCCAGCTCGGTGCCGCACGACTCGCAGCGCAACAGGTTTCTGCTCGCCGTCAACGAGCGCCCGCCAGCTTCAGCACATCGTTGAGCACGCCGGCTGCGGTCACTGCTGCACCTGCTCCCGGGCCTGTGATCACCAGTGGGTTGGCGCGATATCGTCGCGTGGTGAAAGAGAAGTGGTTGTCCGTCCCGGCGAGCGAGGCCAGCGAGCTGGAGGCATCGACCGCCGCTATACCGACCCGCGCCTCGCGCTTGGTCACCGTGGCGCGGTAGCGAAGGACCGTTCCCCGCTCGCGCGCCTGCCCGATACGGTGTGCCCACTTCTCATCCTCTTCATTCAGACGGCTGAGGAAGACATCGAGCGGAACCTCGCGCAGCGTATCGGGAACCAGCGACTCGACCTGCACGTCGGCGAGCTCGCCAGAGAATCCGATGAGTCGGCCGAGTATGAGCGCTTTGCGGGCGACATCCATCCCCGACAAATCGTCACGCGGGTCAGGCTCGGTGTAACCGTGCTTCATCGCCGAGCGCAGAGCAGTGGAGAAAAGCGTTCCGCGTCCCATCTCACCGAGCAGGTAGCCAAGCGTCCCCGAGGGACAACCCTCGATGCGCAGCACATGATCGCCGGATTCGGTGAGCTTCTGGATGGTGTCGATGATCGGCAGGCCCGCACCTACTGTCGCCTCGTGCAACACGCGTCGACCCTGCGCGGCCGCAGCTCGCGATAGAGCCTTCGCATCTTTCTCGGGCCCAGCCAGCGGACGCTTGTTCGCCAGCACGAGATCCATCCCGCGCGACAGCGCTTCCTCGAGCACCGGCACCGTATCTGCCGCCGTCACGTCGACGAGAATCGGACGCGACAGCGCGTGCGCGCTGATGGCCGCGATCGCCTCCTCGGCGGTGGCGTGAACTCCGCGGCGTACTCGCGAGAGCGGTGTCCGCGCCGACTTCGCAGTGGCCAGTGTCTCCAACTTCTTGGGCGACAGTCCGCGCGCGTCAAACACGTAGCCGCTTCGATCGATGACGGCCACCACCCTCACCTCTTCCTGCCCGTCGCGCGAAGCGCGAGTTGCCATCTGCATCGCCAGCTCACGACCAATCAGACCAAAACCGAGAATGATCACGTCAGCGTGCTCGGGATGGACGGCGATACCGCCTCCAATCTTGCCGAGTCGGAATGCGCTATGAATCGCCCGCTGCGCAGCGGCAGAATCACTGCCTTCTACTACTACCGAGATGTTGAGCTCGCTGGCGCCCTGAGCGATCGCCACGACATTGACTCCACCCTCGGCGAGCGCTCCGAACAGACGTGCGGCGACGCCCGGAGTTCCCGCCATTCCAAGTCCGACAACGGCAATCGTTGCCAAATCCGGCCGCACCTCGATCGCATCGATCTCTCGGCGCTCCAGCTCGGGGGCGAACGCTTCGCGCAACGCCGCTGCCGCTGCAGTCGCCACGCCGCTGGGAATGCCCATGCAGATGGAGTGCTCCGACGACGCCTGGGAAATGAGCGACACCGAAACGCCAGCGCGTTCGAGCGCGCCGAATGCGCGTGCCGCGACACCGGGAACGCCCACCATTCCGTTTCCGGCGATAGTCAGCAGCGTCTGGTCGGCGATCGCCGTCAGCGCTTTCACCGGCCGACGCGCGCGGCCGGCGGCGGGTTTTCGCTCGCGCTCCACGACGATCTCGGTCCCGTGTGCCGTGGGATCGGAGTAGGGGCGGATGATGAGTCGTGTCCCGCTCTGGAGCGCAATCAGTGAACGCGGATGTAGTACTTTGGCGCCGTAGTACGCGAGCTCGGATGCTTCGCGCACATGCAGCACCGGAATCAATCGCGCGTCGGGAACGACGCGTGGATCCGCCGTCAAAAGACCGGGGACGTCCTTCCATAGGATGACGTCGCGCGCGGCCAGCGCGCGGCCGAGCACTGTCGCGGTGAGATCGGAGCCACCGCGTCCGAGGGTGACGATTTCTCCGCCGGGCAAGCGACCGACGAAGCCTGGAACGACTGGCACCGCACCGCGATCAAGGATTGGCCGCAGAACACCATCTGCTGCGCGCGCGGTCTGCTCGAGGTCGGCACTCGCATTTCCGTGGGGACCAACAGCGCAAACAACGTCAGTCGCGTCGACGAAATCGGCGGCTGTACCGGCGGCAGCCAGGGCTCCGGCAAGGATTCTGGCGGCGAGCCGGTCGCCATGCGCGATGAAGGCATCGCTCGTGGCCGGCATCAGCTCTCCGCGGCCCGCGACTTCCACCAGCATTCGCTGCATCTCGTCGAAGGTCGAGCCGATCTCTTTCTCCAGCGCGCCACCGTCGTGACCATCGATGCCCAGCGACCCCGCGGCATTCAGGTGTCGCTCGCGCAGAGCGTCGATAGTCGTCGTATCGCGATCGCCTTCCGCGGCACCATGCGCGAGGGCGAGCAATTCGTCAGTGACGCCGAGCATCGCGGAGGCGACCACGACCTTTTGCCGCACCGGATCATCAGCGACGATGGCCGTGACGCGACGAATTGCGGCGGCGTCGGCGAGTGCCGCGCCGCCGAATTTGTGGACGTTAAGAGTCGAAGGAGGTCTCATTGTGGATGAGACAGAACCTACGCGCTCGCGTTTCGCAGGCCAGACTGAGTGTGACTAATGTGGTCGATAGCCCGGGCCTCGGAGTGCACGACCCGGTAGTGCCGCCGTCACCTGACCGCCGTCGATGACCGGAACTCCGTTCACCAGGACGTAGCTCACCCCCGTCGCGATCTGCGACGGATTCTCGAAGGTCGAGTTATCGATGATGGTGTTCGGGTCGAAGACGGTGATGTCGGCGAACATTCCCGGCTTGAGCAGGCCACGATCGTTGATGCCGACGCGCTGTGCCGCCAGCGAGGTCATTTTGCGAATGGCGAACTCGAGGGTGATCACAGAATCCTGGCGGACGTAACGGCCGAGAATTCGGGGAAACGTCCCGAACCCACGCGGATGCCCTCGCTCGCGCCACTTGCCTGTCGAGTCGGGGCTCACCGCTCCGGCGTCCTGGCCGACCGAGACCCACGGCTGCCGCATCACGTAGCGAAGCGCTTCCTCGTTGAACGAGAAGTAGATGGCGCTCGTCCGTGCGCTGTCGCCGACCAGGATGTCGAAGGCGGCGTCGTAGGCGTTCTCGCCGCGCATCTGGCCGATTTCCGTCAGGAACTTGCCCTGGTACTGCTTGAGGGAGTCGGCAACGACCTCGTTCACCATAGTCCGCGCCGCGGTGCGAATTCCCTGTGCGCTGTCGGCGCCGAGCTCCTGCTTGAGCCGCGCCCGCACGGCGGGATCCCTGAGGCGCTTCACCAAAGAATCATCGCCCCCCTCCTGAACCCACGTGTTGAGCATCGCCTGGAGCCCCGTTCCACTGGCGATGTACGGATACTGATCGGCGGTAATGTCGATGCCGGCACGACGTGCCGAATCGATCAGTGCGACCGCTTGCTGCATCTGCTCGAGCGAGCGCGACTTGATGTGCCGGATCTCGGCCCACGTCCCGGCGCCCGCCGCGATCTGGATGGTTTCGCGAATTGCATCGAGAAGCCGGGTGCCCTCGCTTCTGATGTGCGCCGCGTAGCCACCCTTGTACGGCGTCGCGTATTTCGTCAGCGCGATCAGCTCGTCGGTCGAGAAGAAAGTGCTCGGCAGATAGATCAATCCCGTGCCGACCCCAATCGCGCCATCGCGCATCGCCGAATCGATGAGCGCGCCCATCTGTCGCATCTCGGCGTCCGTCGGATGTCGCGTCGCGTCTCCCATCACCGCTTCGCGCACCGAGCTGGTGCCGACGTAGGTCCCGAGGTTGATGGCGGTGCCGTTTTTCTCGAGGAACGCGAAGTACTCTCCCAGCGATCGCCACGGGTATCGAGGATTTGGCTGCCTTCCCAGCGCGACGTTGGGCCACGCGGACGATACCTCGCCGGTGATCTCACTCGTGATCCCCTGGGTGATCTTCGAAATCGCGTGCGGGCCGCGAAGAATGGCGAACTCGGAATGACCGAGCATGTCGATGAATCCCGGCGCCACGACTTGTCCCGCGGCGTCGATCACCCGCTTGGCCGTCAATCCGGGGACCGACGGCCCGACGTACGCAATTCGATCCCCAACCGTCCCCACGCTGCCTCGGTACCACGGATTGCCCGTTCCGTCGACGATGCGCGCGTTGGTGATGAGCACGTCGTAACGCTCCGCTGTCGGCCCACGCGTTGGAACCGAGGCACAAGCCACAGTGAGTGTGATCGCCAGAGTGTGCAGGACTCTCGTGATTCGCATTCGATGTTGGTTGAGTTGTGTCGTTTGCTCGAAGCCCCCAGCTGCTCCGCCCGCGGCTCCTAGCTGGTAGTCTTCAGTTGCAGTTCAATCGCTATGATATCTTCTGCGTTTTCTTTCTCAAGAAATCCATGAGAATGAACTGACCAAGCGTCATGGTATTGGTGAAGTAAGCCTTGCCCTTACTAATCTCGGAAACCCGCTTCACGAACTCCACCAGCGCCCGATCGCGCGCGAGCATGAAGGTGTTGATCAGGATCCCCGCGCGACGGCAATTGGCGACCTCTCTCAGTGTCGTCGCAATGACGGTGCTGTCGAGTCCCATCGAGTTCTTGTAGATCTGCCCGTTGGGCATCGTCATCGCGCTGGGCTTACCGTCGGTGATCATCACGATCTGCCGCATGTCCTTCTTCTGCGACATCAGCAGCCGACGCGACAGCTTGAGACCCTCGGCGGTGTTGGTGTGATACGGACCAACCTGGGCCTGCGGCAGCGTCGAAAGCGGGATCTCCTCAGCGGAATCGTGGAATAGCACCACTTGCAGGGTGTCGCCGGGGAACTGGGTGCGAATGAGATGCGTCAGAGCCAGCGCGACTTTCTTGGCGGGGGTGAAGCGATCCTCGCCATAGAGAATCATCGAGTGCGAAGTGTCGAGCATCAGCACCGTCGCGCACGACGATCGGTACTCGGCCTGTCGCACCATCAGGTCCTTGTAATCGATATCCAGCGGTACATCGAGCGAGCCCGTTCTCAATAGAGAATTCTTGAGCGTCTCGTTCACGTCCATGTTGAGCACGTCACCGAACTCGTACTCCTTGCTGTACCCGTCGGCCTCGATGCCCGTCGCCAGGTGGGGAGTGTCGTGCGAGCCGAAGCTCGATTTGCCGAGGGAGCTCAGGATGTGACGCAGACTCTTGTAGCCGAGGAAGTCGATTCCCTTGTCGGTGAGATTGAACTGAACACTTTTCGACGCCGCTTGTGCCAGGCTTCCTTTGCCGGTTACCGGCTGGTGGCCAGCTGGCATCTGGGGCGGAGCCTGCAGATTGAGGTAGCCTTCCGCGGCTAGTTTCTGGATCAGCTGATCGAGCAGCTCGCTCAGCTTCTGTTGTGACTCCTTGTTGCCATCGCCGCGCAGCGCTTCGAGTAGATCGGGCGTGAACTGACCGCTCTCGATCAGCGCGTCGAGGATTGCCTGACGCAATGCTTCCAGTGAGCGATCCGGCTCCGAGTCGAAATCGTCGAAGTACGGATTGAAGCTCTGGCCGCCCGCGAATCCTGATTGCAGCAGAAAATCGGCGAGCTTGTCGAGCAGCGCCTGCAGATCGACTGCGTCGGCGGCTTCCGGGCTGAACTTCGAGTAAGTGTGGAAGCGCATGTCTCTAACATACAATCGGGGCACGGGGCGTGTATAATTCCCCTGCGGAAATGGCTCATCCCACACCGTCGCGCGCCCTCAGAAAGCCCATCAACCCGTTCAGGGCGCTGCAGGTCCACCGCAACTTCCGCCTTTTCTGGACCGGTCAGACCGTCTCGCTTATTGGCACGTGGATGCAGACGGTAGGGCAGGGCTGGCTCGCGCTGGAGCTGACCAACAGCGCGTTTCTGGTGGGCGTCGTCAGTGCCGCGGGAAGTTTTCCTGTCCTGTTGCTGTCTCTCTATGGCGGAGTGATCGCCGATCGACGCAGCAAGCTCCGCATCGTGATCATCTGCCAGGCGCTGTTGTTAGCTGAAGCCGCGGCGTTGTGGTGGTTCACATGGAGCGGGCGCATCAACATCCACTGGTTGCTGATCTTGACGACGCTCGCCGGCGTCATCTCTGCTTTCGAGATTCCGGCGCGTCAGGCGATGATCGTGG
>QHUA01000106.1:0-2492 GCA_003221805.1 Gemmatimonadota bacterium | reverse complement strand
CGGGCTGGCCTGGTGCTTTGGTGTCAACGCCCTCAGTTATCTGGCCGTGCTAGCGAGTCTGTCGCAAGTGCGATTGCCGCGGTGGACGCCGATCGAGTATCTGGTGTCACCGTTTGAGCAGTTGAAGCACGGTCTCCAGTACATCCGCAGCTCGCGCTCCGTCTCCGGTTTGATGGGAGTTATCGCGGTCTTCTCCATCTTCGGATTTCAATACCTGTCGATGATGCCGGTGGTGGCGCGCGATGTACTGCACACGGGAGCGAGCGGCTACGGATTGCTTTTGACTTTTGTGGGAATCGGCGCATTGACGGGCGCTCTTTCTCTGGCCGGGCTCGGCGCGCGGATTCGGCGCGGTCGCCTCTTCAACTCGACGGCGTACGCATTTGCCGGACTGACGATGCTCTTCTCGCTGATGCGCTCGGTCCATCTCGCCGCAGTCGTGCTGCTCTTCCTTGGCCTGGCGATGCTGATCAACGGCGCATTGGCGAACGGAATCCTTCAGTCGGTCGTGCCGGACGAGCTGCGCGGTCGCGTGATGGCGACCTACGTCTTCGTGTACGTCGGCTTTGCCCCGATTGGATCGTTCATCGCTGGCGCGCTGGCCCGTTGGATCGGGGTGGAGTGGGCGATCTTCAGCGGAGGGCTGGCGATGCTTCTCTATGCGCTGTGGGCATTTTGGAAGTATCCAGAAATCAGAGCGGTTTGAGGGAGTGAAAATAACGGGTGCGTTTACACTGCACGCGTTCAGTTGCAGTTACCACACTGGCGCATTGATTATCAGTTCACTTCCGTGAATCGGCGCTCATTCCTTCAGTTCACCGCGGCCGCCCTCTCCGGCTGCGCACGTTCCCCGTACGCAGTGCGGAGCTCGACGACAACCCGGCCGGGTCCGTCTCCGTCGCAGCTCTCCTGGCAGCGTGACGAGGTGGCGCTCTTCCTCCACTTCGGTGTGAACACCTTCACCGATCGCGAGTGGGGTGACGGCCACGAAGACCCGTCGATCTTCGCGCCAACTGCTCTCGATGCCCGTCAATGGGCGCGCGCGGCAAAGGATGCCGGCGCCCACGCGCTCATTCTCACCGCCAAGCATCACGACGGCTTTTGCCTGTGGCCGACAGCCACCACCAATCACTCCGTGGCGGCGAGCCCGTGGCGCTCGGGCAAGGGCGACGTGGTACGCGAGTTCGTCGACGCCTGTCACGCCGAGGGACTGAAAGCCGGACTCTATCTGTCACCCTGGGATCGCAACAATCCTGCATACGGCGACTCGCTGCGCTACAACGATTTGTACTCCGCTCAGCTCACCGAATTGTTGACGCGGTACGGACCGATCAGTGAAGTGTGGTTCGACGGTGCCAACGGCGAAGGACCCAACGGCAAGCGACAGGTTTACGATTGGCCGCGCTTCTTCGGCCTGGTGCGGCGGCTGCAACCCGCCGCCGTAATGTTTTCCGACGCCGGTCCGGACGCCCGTTGGTGTGGGAACGAGAATGGAACCGCCGGCGACCCGAACTGGTCAACCGTGATTCCTGACCTTGTAACATTTCCAGGCCAGAGTGGACCGGTAATTACGGAGGCGTTGCAGCACGGTGATCGCAACGGCTCGGTGTGGCGACCGGCGGAGGTCGACGTCTCCATCCGTCCCGGCTGGTTCTATCACCCAGCCGAGGACGAGCGAGTGCGAACTGTTGAGAACCTGGTAGACCTTTACTTCTCGTCGGTCGGGAGGAACGGAAAGTTGCTGCTCAATGTCCCGCCGACCCGTGCCGGCTTGCTGCACTCGATCGACGTCGGGCGGCTTGCTTCATTCCGCGCGCGACTGGCATCACGGTTCGAGGAAGACTTCGCGGGCGGTGCTTCGCGGACGCCCTTCGTTATGGGCGGCCGCTCAAGCGGTGTGGAGTTGGATTTGGGTCGCCCGGTTAACGTCGCCCTCGCTCGCCTGGAGGAGGACATCACGCGCGGGCAAACTATCGCCCGATACACTCTCTACGGCGCGGCCGGCAGCGACTGGCGCGTTCTCTCCAGCGGTTCGACCATCGGCTACACCAAGCTTGATCGTTTTTCGTCGACCATGGTGCGGCGAGTGCGGCTCGCCGTCGATGATCCCGCGGGAGAGTCGGACGGAATCACGGTAAAGCTGTACGGACCCACTTCAGGGTAGGAGCCCGCAGTTTTCTATCTGCACAGGGGTTAAGTAACTACGCGCTCCCCGTTACCCGTTACCCGTAATCCGTAACCTGTAATCCGTAACCCGTAACCCGCTTCCCGCTTCCCGCTTCCCGCTTCCCGCTTCCCGCTTCTTACCGCAGCGGTTGACGCGCGCCAAGCGGGTTCGTCACGGCGCTCCGCAAACCTTGTGTCCAGCGCCAGAATGCGAACGCTGCCGAAATCGCGGATGAAACCGAACCCCGACGCGCTGATCAGCGCAACGATCCCGATCACATAGAGCACGCAGAGGAACGCCGGAATGATTGCGCTGCGCGCAAGCC
>QHUA01000147.1:21956-24096 GCA_003221805.1 Gemmatimonadota bacterium | reverse complement strand
GATCGCGAGGAACTGTGGATTGCGGAACACAGTTCCCATATGGTAATCGACGTAGTCGATCTTGAGTCCTGAATGGATCGCGCGTTCGATCTGAGCTCGAAGCTCAGTATCGACTTGCTTGAGATCGGGGTGATTCTGCTCGAGCGCCCTCGACGTCGGAAAGAAATATCCGTCGGCGTCGACCAATGTCGGCACTGTACCTTTGCCGGCCACCGGACCCCAGCGATAGTTCTTCCATTCCGAGTTGAGGGTCAGGTGAACGCCGACCGCGACCTCTGGATGTTTTTTCAGGATCTCGACGGACTCCTGATACCACGGAGTGGGAAACATCACCGACACAGAAACGGGCAGCCCCGTGGCGATCAGTCGCTCGACCGCCATGTTCACGCTGTGACTCATTCCTGCATCGTCAGTGCGGATGACCAAGTAAGTAGCGGCGGGGGTGGACGGATGCGCCGAGTTGGCGGCCTGACCGAGAACGATTCTCGGTGAGGCACACAACAATGCACCAGAAACCAGCAGGGCTGAGTATCGAAGCAGCCGCGTACGACGACCCTCGCTGCAGAGGTAGTCAGGTAAGTCGGCCTATCTCACACCATTAGCCCGCCAAGCGACCGGAGGAGAAGCTTGGAAGACACCCTCTAATACGATTCCGTTTTCGGGTTGTCAAGTAGAATGTTCCCCCGCCCCCGAAATCTTAGTGTCATCTCCATGTTATATGGTATGATCGGCAGGCCGACTCACTGTTTGCTTTTGAGAGACGAAAACGTGCGCAGCACCCGTCTGATTCCAAATTTCATGGTCGTTTTGTGCGCTCTCATTTTAACTGGCGCCGTCGGCGGCGAGAATCCTCGCGCCAGCGCGCCACCGATGCGTGTCGTCGGCTATCTCGCATCGTGGGGAGTAAACACCAAGGGCACGTCGATCGCGAATCTGCCGGCGAAACATCTCACTCACGTCTTCTACGCTTTCGCCGAGATTGCTCCGGATGGATCGGTCACCCTCGGCAATCGCTGTGTAGACGTTGGCGCGTGCGGAAAGAGCGCGTCGTTGCCCCGCGTCGCCGGCGGAAATTTCCACGAGCTGCGCCGTCTCAAGGCGCGTTATCCCCATCTCAGGCTGACGATCTCTGTCGGCGGGTGGGCGGGGTCAGCGAGATTCTCTGATGCCGCGCTGACTGATGCCTCCAGACGCAAGTTCGCCGGCTCGGCGATCGATCTCTTCATCAGACGCTGGCCGGCACTGTTCGACGGCATCGACATCGACTGGGAATTTCCTGTCGAGGGCGGACTCAAAGGCAACGTCGAGCGACCGGAGGACAAGCAGAACTTCACTCTCCTGCTCGCCGAGCTACGACGTGAGCTCGACGCTCAGGGGAAACGCGACAATCGGCACTACGAGCTGACGATCGCCGCCTCGGCGCGACCCGCCGAGATCGCGAACCTCGAAGTCGATCGAATCACTCCGCTTCTCGACTTCATCAACGTCATGACGTACGACTATCACACCGGCGGTTCGATCGCCCACTTCAACGCGCCGCTGTACGCGGCACCACACGATCCGACTCCCGAGATGACGATCGATTCGACAATGCGCGTGTTCAGAAACGCGAACGTTCCCGCGGAAAAGCTCCTCGTTGGCATTCCTTTCTTCAGTCGCGCATATGGCGGAGTCGCGAACGTCAACGGCGGATTCCTGCAAGCTGCCCCGACTCCGCCAAAGAACTGGCACGACTCGGACGGAGATTGGCGCCGACTCTCGGTGACGCGCCTGCGAGATCCACACTACAAGCGGTACTGGGAAGCGACGGCGCGAGTACCCTGGCTCTATGATGCGAGCACGGGGAACTGGATCAGCTACGATGATCCCGAGTCTGTCCGCGCCAAGATGGATTACGTCCGCGGCCAGGGATTTGGCGGCGTCGTCATCTGGGAGCTCGGCGGCGACGACGGACAATTGATGCGGGCAATCGCCGGCGAGAACTGATGTCGATCCAGACATCGCGCGCCTTTTCGATTCGACGTTGCAGGACAGCGGACGCCGAAACGATGGCAGCGCTTGGCGCGCGTCTTTTCGCGGAGACCTACGGTCCAACGCATCCCGAGCCGGAGCTCAGTAGGTACCTGGCTCGCGCGTTTCC
>QHUA01000147.1:0-21943 GCA_003221805.1 Gemmatimonadota bacterium | reverse complement strand
TCGCTGAAGATCCTGAGCGCGGCGCGGTAGGATACGCGTACTTGCGCGCCAGTCATGAGCCTCCCTCCGGCGTAGAAGGGAAGCGCGCTTTCGAGATCGTGCGATTCTACGTGGATACCTCGTATCAGGGACGCGGAATCGGAGCTGCGCTGATGGAAGAGTGTTTCGACGAGGCCAGCCGACGCGGCGCCGATGTCATCTGGCTGCAGGTGTGGAAGGAGGCGCCGTGGGCGGTCGGGTTCTACGCGCGAATGGGGTTCGTAGTCGTCGGGTCGGCGCCGTTCTATTTCGGCGAGCAGGTTGGGGATGATCACATCATGGCACGGCCGGTCGCCTGAGATATAAAAGCAAGGCCACTCGACGGGAGAAGCGGATTGCGAATTGCAAACTGAGTTCGAAATACGAACCTGCTGCGAAGTGCGAACCGACTGCGAGGTTAGAACTGAGAACTGAGAGCTGAGAACTGAGAACTAGTCAGTCGGTTCTCGTGCGTGCGGATCGGACGGATTCAATGGCCGAATTAGGCGATCTCGTTCACGCGGAATTATCGCCAGAAGCAGCCGGCGGATGTGCTCAAGCTTATCGAGTCTCTCGTTAGCGACGACCTCTCCCAAGACCTGCTTTGCAGTTCGATACCAGGTCATGCTTTCGCGCACCGAGCCCAATGAATACTCGAAAAAGCGGGCGCGCTCGCGGCCGGAGCTGCGGGAATAACCCTCGGCGATGTTGGCTGCAATGGAGCCAACCGCTGCGTAGACTTGACCAGCAATTCTGTCCGTCACTCGATGCTTCTTGAGCTTCTCGGCATCTGCCCAGGAGACCTCTGACAACTCGCGCGCCAGCTGATAGGCGCGCATGCGCCACAGTGGATCGTCACGGTCCGACCGCGCGGGAAAAGAGTGAGCCACGGCGCTCAAGATGCGGACAGACGAAGCGGACGGAATGATCGTCTCGTGCCGATCTGTACCTGTTTCTTGCGACACCGCTTGCCAAACCGCACTTCAGCTTGCACTTCGGAGCTCGCAGACGGCTCGGAGTTCGCAGCAGGTTCGTACTTCGAACTCAGTTTGCAATTCGCAATCCGCTTTTTACGTGAGAGCCGCCAGAATGGCGGCCTTTTCTTTTCGTGACTGCAACCGCCAGAAATCAGTCTCTCCATAGTGAGACTCCCCATTCAATTCCGTATCTGGCGTCGCTCGATCCCGATTGCGTGGGACCAGACGCGAATACTGCAGCCGACGAAGATTGCCCTCAGCGTCGCCATCTCCGCGCTCAACATACTCTGGCAGGGACATGGCATTCTCAGGTCGTCTCCCAGCGCGACGCGCTTCATCCTCGTCGTCGTCGCTGCCTACGTAATTACGACGATCGCCGAATTTCTGTGGCTGCTATCGACAGGACCTCGCTTCACCGGCTTCGAGTCGCCGACCGCAGACCAGGAAAGTCGCAAAGGCGAATCAGCCGATCCCCTGGCGGCGGAGCTGAGTGATCTTCCCCAGGCGGAGCTGCGCGACGAAGCCCTCGAATTCGCCAAAGAGATGAAAGACTTCGAGGCGGGCAGCGATCGCGAATTCGTCAATAGTCTTGCCGCTGCTCAACCTGGCAACGCAGCAACAGAATCAGAACGCGATGAAGTGCTCGACAAGCAAAGCGCTGAGCTGGTGGAGCACAACCTGCGCACGTGGCGAGTCTACAGAGAGAAATTCTACCGGCCCGCTCAGGCCTTCCGCGACGAGCTGCGCAAGAGACTTGGCATCCGCAACGTCAACAGTGAGCCGAGGATTCCGGCCCTGGATCACGCCGAGCTCGAGGGAGCCAAGCCGATCGCCCAGGCCGCGGCTTATCTCGCTGGGCTAGCTCGCCGACTTAAGTAGCTCTTCGTCGGGCTTAATCGGTTCTTCGGATTTCTGCGGTTCTACCAGACCGACCTGGATCTGCGATAGCGCATCGGGCGATATGCCGTGGGTCGCCGAGACGTTGAATTTGCGACGCAGGTACTCCTCGAAGCTTATCCACTCGCCCTCGTATTCGACCGATCGCGTCCACGCACAGAGAGTGACGAGGTTGCGATAATGCTCGGCGCCGCGCGCAATCACCAACAGCGCGATCATCATCAGCGCCAGTGCGCCGGCGAGTCCAAGCGACACCATATCTCCACTCCGCAGGTCGGTGACGAGGACCTTCTGGCGGCTGCGAAGCACGCTCGCTTCCTCGTTCGTCATTGCCTGCAGCCCGGTGCGGATCGACGTCATCAGACTGTCGCTGTGCTTTGTGGCGACGATGCTCATCGCCAAATCACGATTCCCGCCGCGCGCAATTTTGATCGTCGAGTCGAACTCGTTGAACTTGGCGCGCGATTGCGATTCGATGATCAGCAGTCGGCGCAGCTGCGCCGAATTGTCGGCGACGAGAGTGCGGAGATTTCCAACGCGGAAACGCACATCAATCTTCGCACTGTTGTAGGGAGCGAGGAAGTTTATGTTCGAGGTAAGCAGGTAGCCCCGCTGGCTCGCCTCGGCCTCGCTCATTCGCGCTTCCACCGTTGCCAGCTCGCGCTGAACTTCGAGGGTGTGACTTACCCACTCGAATGAGTCGACGGCAGCGGTGCCTCCCTTCCATTCCAGCAGGAGGAGGGCGCCCATAACGAGCGCCGTAGACGCCAGTCCAAAGGAAAGGAGGATGGGTCTGCTATGAGGAATCTTCATTTTTGTGACCTTGGGGCAGACGTCGCGGGCTCTTTGCTACTCCTAAAGGACGATTCAGGGACTTCCCTGGTATCCAGCGGCAGCCGTTAAGTAGCGCTGCTGGCGGTAGCCGGGTGTGCGATATTTCCAGCCGTGCCAACGCCAGCTCCTCCGCGAAAAGAAGACCTTCCGTTGCACGAGGACGTTCGCTGGCTTGCCGGCGCCCTCGGACGGGTGATTAGAAGGTTGGAAGGAGAGGAAGCACTCCGGATCGTCGAACAACTGCGAGTTGCGACACGGGCGCGCCGGCATGGCGAGTCCGGCGCCGCCAGCCTCGACCAGTTGCTGGGGCAAATCGACGGTTTCTCGGTCGAGCAGTGCGCTTTGGCGGCGCGAGCGTTCACGCTTTTCTTCCTGCTGATCAACACCGCCGAGCAAACCCACCGCGTCAGAAGGCGAAATGCGTATCTGGGGAGGGCGAGTACCGATCCCCAACCAGCCTCAGCACGCTGGACGATGCGTCAGCTGCGCGAACTCGGCGTCAGCACTGACGCCATCGAGCAGGCGATGCTCAAGCTCGGTATCAGACCAGTGCTCACCGCGCATCCCACCGAATCGACGCGCCGGACGCTGCTTGGTCTTCAGGCGCGAGTTGCCGACGGATTGCTCGCACGCGAAACGGCGCCGGCTGACGAAGTCAGATTGATCGAGCAATCGCTCGAAGGTGAAGTCGAGCTGCTGTGGCTGACGAGCGAAGTCCGTCAGGATAGGCCGACGGTGATGGACGAGGTCAGCTCCGCCCTTTGGTATCTGGAGACGCGGCTGCTCGAGGCGGACGCCTACATGCACACCACCCTCGCGCTAGCGTTTGAGGAGGAATTCGCGCGCTCCGCCGATGCATTCCGGCTCGCTGTTCCGCTGCGATTCGGAACCTGGGTGGGCGGCGATCGCGACGGTAATCCTTACGTCACTCCCGAAACAACGATTGCCACGGCTCGACGCGCCAGCCACGTCATCCTTGGACGTTATCAGGAAGCGCTGGACGACCTGACGCGTCGCCTTTCGCTTTCGTCGTCGGTGGCACCGCCGCTCGATGCTTTGATCAAGTCGCTCGAGAGCGATCGAAAGTTGTTGCCTCTTGTCTGGAAGAAAAATCGGGGGCGAAACGCCGACGAGCCGCTGCGACTCAAACTGAGCTTTATGTCAGCGCGCATCGATGCGACTCGCAGCGTGGTGGCCTCTCGCGATGCGGGACGCCCGAAAAAAGACAAGGCAGCATATCAGAGTGTTGAAGCATTCGAGAGCGATCTGCTGCTGGTGCGTAAAGCGTTATTGCGCGCCGGCGCCGAGCAAGCCTGTCGCGCAACTGTCGATCCTCTTTACGCGGCAGTGCGGGCGCACGGATTCCACGGCTTCATGATGGATGTCCGTGACCACGCCGACATCCACTCCGCGGCAGTCAAAGAGATATTGGCGACGAAAATTGGTGCTGCGGAGGGAAAACGTCTCAGGTCAGCTCTGGAATCGAATCGAACTATCCTCTCGCGCAATCGGAAACTTTCCGATGACACCCGTCGCGTAGTGGACACTTTCAACGCCATCCGCACCATCCAGGACGAGGCCGGCGAAGCGGCGGCTTGCACGTACATCGTTTCGATGACGCGCTCGGTCGACGACCTGCTAAAGGTGCTGCTGCTGGCGCGCGAGGCGGGACTGATCAGCCTCACCGGCAAGAAACCGATGTCGCGTCTCGACGTCGTTCCGCTGTTCGAGACGCTCGAAGACCTCGAGCACGCGCCGAACATCATGCGCTCGCTCCTCGAGGACCCGATTTATTCGCGACAGCTCGACGCGCGCGGACGGAGACAGGAGGTGATGATCGGTTACTCCGATTCCGGAAAGGACGCCGGCATGATCGCCGCGTCGTGGGGATTGTACCGCGCGCAGGAGTCGCTGGCCGAGGTCTTTGACGATGCGCGGGTGCAACTGACCCTCTTTCATGGGCGGGGCGGCAGCGTTGGTCGGGGCGGTGGGTCGCCGGTCTATCGCGCGCTCGCGGCGCTGCCTCCCGGGACGACCCATGGCCGCATCAAGATCACCGAGCAAGGCGAGATCGTCTCGCAGCAGTTCGGACTGTTGCCGGTCGCCGAGCGAACGCTGGAGGTGACGGCAGCCGGTGTTCTGCTCCAGGAATTCAGCGACTGGCGCAAGCGAGTAGGCATCAAGGAAGTCGAAGACTTTCGCGAGGTGATGGATCGCATGGCGACTCGATCGCGCGATGTCTATCACGCCCTCGTCTACGACGGTGACGCGCTGTTCCAGCTCTTTCGCATGGCAACGCCGATCGACGAGCTGGCCAATGCGCGCTTCGGCTCGCGCCCCGCGTATCGGCCCGGCGCCAGGGCCGGGATCGAAGGAATTCGGGCCATTCCCTGGGGATTCGGCTGGACCCAGATCCGTCTCATGCTTACCGGATGGCTGGGAGTGGGGACGGCGCTGGGTCAGGAGGTCTCGACGCGTTCCGGACTTCGCCGGCTGCAACGGATGGCGGAAACGTGGCCGTTCGTCGATGACATGCTGGGCAAAGTCGAGATGGTCTGCGCCAAAACCGACGTCGACATCGCCCGGGAATACGTGCGACACCTTGGCGGCGATCTCAAGCTGCTCGAGTCACTGGTCGACGAGTACCAGCGCACGGTCGAGGCGCTGCTTCTGATTCGCGGACACCGACAGCTATTGGACGATACCCCGGTTTTGCAATCGGCGATCGCGCTGCGGAATCCATACGTGGATCCTTTGTCGCTGCTGCAGATCTCGTTGCTGCGACGCAAGCGTACCGGTGCCGCCGGAAACAAGCGTGAGGGCGAGGCGATCAGCGATGCTCTGGCGACGACGCTGAGTGGAATCGCACAGGGGCTGCGCAACACCGGCTGAGCAAGGCCCCAATGCTGCGCGTAACGCAACTCATGCTTGAGTGATGACGCGCAGCGTGCTATATCGAGACAGTGTGATGCACACTCACAAACGAGGGTAGGGATGCAACTGCAGCAGCATTCGCCCGAAGTGACGAGCGTCACCGCCGATACTCGTCCCAGCAAATCCGTTCGCGCCGATGATTCCAGCGCCGAGCTGGAGAAACTGCAGGAAGAGCTGCAGCGAGTGCGTGACCGGGCGCGCAAGCTTCTCGACGTCACGACCGCGCTTTCCGAGGCTCGGTCGGTGGAAGACGTCACTCGCGCATTCCTCACAAAGGGTCTGGCCGTCGTCGAGGCCGCGCGCGGTGTGCTCGTTTCCGTCGAGGGCGACCAGCTGCGGCTGCTGGGAACGCGCGGCATCAGTCCGGAGCTTGAAGCAAAGCTCGGAGTGCTCACTCTGCAATCCGAGATCCCGGTAGTTCATGCGCTGCGCAAAGGTGAGATGATCTCAATCGAGTCGGCGGAAGAATTTCGACGGCTCTATGCCAGCGCCTACGACGGGTTCGCCGAGCTCGCCGACATGCAGACCTACCTGGCATTGCCGCTGACACACGCCGGTGAAACGATCGGCGCAGTGGCGCTGCATTTTCGCGAAGCCGGAGCA
The DNA here is from genome assembly GCA_003221805.1 of Gemmatimonadota bacterium. Taxonomy (GTDB): domain Bacteria; phylum Gemmatimonadota; class Gemmatimonadetes; order Gemmatimonadales; family Gemmatimonadaceae; genus UBA4720. Next base: position 15,680 of record QHUA01000147.1, on the reverse strand, counting down.
CTCGGTGCTGCCGACCGCGCCTTCACGCTGCTCCTGGCGCAAGTAACTGCGACCGCTCTCTATCGGGCGAAGAGCTACGACGCCGAGCAGGAGAAGCGAAAAAACGCCGAGCTAGTGGCGCAGGCGCGCGAAGAAGTGCTGGGCGTCGTCGCACACGATCTGAGAAATCCGCTCAGTCTGATCGTGACGACGACGGAGCTGCTGCAGGAAGAGGATCTGGAGCCGTCACGACGCAAACAGATCCTGGACATCGCGATGCGGGCCGGCAAGCAGATGAACCGCCTCATCGACGATCTGCTCGATACCGTTCACATCGAGTCGGGCAAGTTCCTGCTGACCCTGGAAGACGTCGAGGTCTGCGCGATCCTCCGCCAGGCCGAGGAAACCTTCCGGCCCATCGCCGAGCGGCGGGGCATCAAGCTCACTGCCAGCTGTCCGAGTGGAAAGGTCTGGGTGCGCGCCGATCCCTTGCGCGTCTCTCAGGTTCTCGGGAACGTCGTTGGGAACGCGCTCAAGTTCACACCCGAGAACGGCAGCGTCACCTTTGGCGCCGTCGTCTCGGGCGGCGAAGTCGAGTTCCGCGTCACAGACACTGGACCGGGAATCTCGCCGGAACAGGGAGAGCATCTGTTCGAGATGTTCTGGCAGGCGCGCCGAAACGACAGGCGTGGCGTCGGACTCGGTCTTACGATTGCCAAGGGAATCGTCGACGCCCACGGTGGACGGATCTGGTTCGAGAGCGCCGTCGGTACCGGAAGCACGTTTTCATTCACGTTGCCCGCTCTGAACCGAGCCGCCGAGATCGCGGCTACTTGATCTTCAGCCCTTTCAGCTTCGGATCGAGCGGCGGGTACTTGAGGTCGAGCGAATCGAGCGTGTCGGCGATTTTGCGCGCTACCAGCACGTCGCGCACATCTTCGTCATCTGCCGGCACGAGATACCAGGGCGCCCAACTGGTGCTGCATTTCGCGATAGCGTCCCGGTAGGCGTCGGTGTACTCGCTCCATAGCTCGCGGTCGTCAAGATCGCCGAGCCTGAACTTCCAGTTCTTCTTCCTGTCGTTCAGCCGATCGGTCAATCGTTTCTTCTGCTCGTCCCGCGAGACGTGCAGGAAGAATTTCAGAATCACAACGGAGTTTTGCGTCAGCACTCTCTCGAACTCATTGATTTGGTCGTAACGCGCCGACCAGACGCTCTCCGGCAACGTCTTGTGGACCCGCGGGACAATCACGTCCTCGTACTGGGATCGATTGAAGATGCCGATCATGCGCCGGCGCGGGACTCTTTGCTCGATCCGCCACAGAAAATCGTGCTCCAGCTCGATCTGGCTTGGTTCCTTGAAGCTGGTGACCTCGCAGCCCATTGGATTGACGCTGCTGAAGACCTTCCTCACGGTGCCGTCCTTGCCGGAGGCATCGCGACCCTGGAGCACCACTAGCAGCGCATAGCGCGCGTCCGCGTACAGTTTTGGCTGCAGCTTCCTGATGCGTTTGCTCTCGTCCTTCGCTTCGTCATCGAGCTTCTCGCCCTTGGCAAAGCCTTTCGGCCGCGCCGCATCCTCGTCGTCGAGCCTGACCTGGCGCTCACTCGTGATTGGCTCAAGCTTCGCGGGGTTCTTTGCCACTATCCTATGCGTCTCCCGTATTCACGGATGGCAAGCGTCAACGCGACTACTCCGAACACTGCCAGAATGCCGATCGGCCGCGCGACATCGCGCGGCGTCGCTCCTTTGAGCAGTACGGCGCGCATGATCTCGATGAAATGTTTCACCGGATTGAATTGCGCCATCCACTGCGCCCAATCCGGCATCGACCGCACCGGTGTGAACAGCCCACTCATCAGCAGGTAGACCATGATAATGAAAAAGGTGACGAACATTGCCTGCTGCTGCGTATCGACCAGAGTCGAAATGAATAATCCAATGCCGAGAGCTGCAATGAGATAGACCGCAGCGGCGCCGAACACCAGTGCAATGCTGCCCAGCATTGGGACGTGGAAGACGAAACGGGCGACGAGCAAACCGAGAGTGAGCTCGACGAGCGCGATAACCCAGAACGGAATCAGCTTCGCCGCCATGAAGGTGCTCTGAGAGAGCGGTGTCACACTGAGCTGATCGAGCGTCCCCAGCTCTTTCTCGCGAACGATGTTCATGGCGGCCATCAGCGTCCCAACGACCGTCACCAGCTGCACCAGAATCCCCGGCACCATATAGTCGCGGTAATCGAGGTCGGGATTGTACCAACCCCGCGCGCGCACCTCGATCGGGTGCCCGCTTACCTTCGGCATTAGCTCGGCGCCGAGCTCGTTGGCGTATGCGCCGATGATCTGCGCCGCGTACGACTGTGTCACACCCGCGGCAGCGCCATCTTCTGCGTTTAGAACCAATTGGATTGCACCGTTTCGCGTTCTGACGATGTCACGCTCGAGATCGGCTGGAATGCTGAGAATGACGTCGGTTTTCCGTCGGAGCATCCAGTCATTGGCGACATCCATTGACGGTGACGCGCCGACGACATTGAAGCGCCGCGACGCCTGCATGCGGTCGATCAGTCCACGCGATGTCTCGCTGTGATCGCGATCGACGACGTACATCCGCGACGTCTTGACCTCAAATGTTGCAGCATTGCCGAGCAACAAAAGCTGGATGATCGGCATCAGCAGGAGCTGCGTAACCATCATCCGGTCGCGAAATACCTGGAGAAACTCCTTGCGCAGGAGATAGCGAAGCGTCTGCATCCTATTCCATCCGCGGCTTGAAGCTTCGCATCGCCGCCACGAGCAGAAGCAACGCCATTGCCGAGAGCACCAGCGTCTCGCGCCACAGAATGCCGAGGCCGACGCCCTTGAGCATGATCCCGCGCGCGATGACGATGAACCACCGCGCGGGGACGACGTACGTCACCGGCAGCAGCCACCTCGGCATGCTGGCGATCGGGAAGATCATTCCCGAGAGCAGCGCGTTGGGGAGCATTGTCGCCAGCATCGCCGTGAGCATGGCGGCGCGCTGCGAGGCCGTCTTCGCCGCCACCAGGACTCCCAACGCCAGCGACACCAGCGTGTAGAGGATGCTCTCCAGGAGCAGCAGTACTACGCTGCCGCGGAAGGGCACGTGAAAGACTGCCCATGCGGCAAGAAGCGCCGTGAGGACGTTGGCGAAAGCCAGCACGAGGTAGGGAAGAACTTTACCGACGATGATCTGTTGTGGGCGGAGGGGCGAGACCAGCAGCACTTCCATCGTCCCGCGCTCTTTCTCGCGGGACAACGAAATCGCGGTCATCAGCGCCGAGACCAGCACCAGCACCAGCGCGATCAGGCCGGGCACGAAGAGGTTCACGCTCTCGAGCGTCGGATTGAATCGCATGCGCGTCTCGGTGACGATCCGCACCTGGTTACTGCCGGCACTGAGCTCCGCCTGATAAGCCTGGATGACAGCGCGCGTATAGTTCAGATAGGTGGTGCCGGTGTTCGGATCGGACGCGTCGATCGCGATGAGCAGGCGCGCCGGCTCGGTGCCGCGCAGGTGGCTCGCGAAATCGGGATCGAACACCAGCGCCACATCGGCTTTGTCCCTTCTGAAAAGCGGCTCGATGATGTCGGTGCTCTGACCCGTTGCCACGATCCGGAACCGCATCGTCGATAAGAAGCGCGATTGCAGCTCGAGGGTGGCGTTGTCCGGCGTCGGATCGACAATGGCCATTCGGATGTCGCGGACGTCGCTGCGCAACGCGTATCCGAAGAGAATCACCTGGACGAGCGGCATCATCAGCAGCACGGTCAACGTCTGCCGGTCGCGCAGAATGTGGTGGAGCTCTTTCACGACGAAGGCGCGCAGGGCATTCAAGTTCATGCGGCCTCCCCCTTCTTCGCGCCACGTGCCAAACGGACGAAGACGTCGTCGACGCTATCGGCGCCGAATCGCTCCTTCAGCTCGGTCGGTGTGCCGAGCGCTGCGATCTTGCCATCGACCATGATCGAGATGCGATCGCAGTATTCCGCCTCATCCATGTAATGCGTCGTGACGAACACCGTCGTGCCGCGCGCGGCGGCAGCGTAAATCAGCTCCCAGAACTGGCGCCGGGTGATGGGATCGACGCCGCCCGTGGGCTCGTCGAGGAAGACGATCTTCGGTTCGTGGAGCAGGGCGACGGAAAAGGCGAGTTTCTGCTTCCAGCCGAGTGGAAGCTTCCCGACCAGATCGTCGGCGTTGGTCGCAAGGCCGAGGGTGTCCAGCATCAACTTGGTGCGCTCTTCGATGTGCGCGGGCGGCAGGCCATAGATCCCGCCGTAGAGTCGAATGTTCTCCCTGACAGTGAGATCGGCGTAAAGTGAGAAGCGCTGGCTCATGTAGCCAATGTTGCGGCGTATCTGCTCGCGTTGGCTGTGCACGTCGAAGCCGGCGACGTGCGCGACACCTTCGCTCGGGGCGAGCAGTCCGACCAGCATCTTGATCGCCGTCGTCTTGCCGGCGCCGTTGGCGCCAAGGAATCCGAACACTTCGCCGGTCTTCACGTCGAAGGTGATGTGATCGACGGCGATGAACGATCCGAATCGGCGCGTCAGATTCTGGGCGTCGATCGCGAAGCCGTTGATCTGCGCTGCGGCTGTCACGCCGCAGCTGCCGTCGGAGGCGGAGCGCCGCCCATCAGCTCCATGAAACTGTCTTCGATCCCGGCGCTGATCGGCGCCACTTGAGCATCCGTGTGGCCGCGCTGCGCCAGATATTCCTGAACCTCGGCGGCGATTGCCTGGGCAGACACCTCAGCGCGCTTGTCCGTGTAATGCAGCTCGTCGCCGAAAAGATACACGGCATGCGCCTCTGGAAATTCGCGCAGCGCGCGCAGCAGCTCGAATCGCTCACCACCCGTGACCGACAGGAGTGGCAGCGGATAACGGCGTCCAACCGCGCCGGGCGGATCTATCTCCAGGATTTTTCCGCTGTGAATCAGCGCGACGCGATCGCAGCGCAATGCTTCGTCCATGTACGGAGTAGACACGACGATCGTGAGTCCCGACGCTTTGAGATTGCCCAGCTGATCCCAGAACTCCCGGCGCGAGACGGCGTCGACTCCCGTCGTTGGCTCATCGAGCAGGAGAATGTCGGGGCGATGCACCAGTGCGCAGGAGAGTGCCAGCTTCTGCTTCATACCACCGGATAACGCCTCAGCGCGCCGATCTTTGAAAGGCTCGATTTGTCGATAGATCGGCGCGATCAGCTCGTACCCCTTTTCGACCGTCGTCCCAAACACGGCGGCAAAGAATTCGAGATTCTCTGCGACACTTAGATCTGGATAGAGGGCGAAACCGCCCGGCATGTAGCCGACCCGCGACCGAATTGCCCACAAGTCTTTCACCACGTCGAGGCCGCACACCGTCGCCGAACCTTTATCTGGAACGAGCAGTGTGGTGAGAATTCGGAACAGCGTCGTCTTCCCGGCCCCGTCCGGACCGACAAGGCCGAACAGCTCTCCCTCGGCGACATCGAAGGACACATCGTCGAGCGCTTTCACTTTCTCGAACGACTTGCTCAGCGACCGCAGCTCGACGGCGTTGCTCATGACGGTTGGGGGCCGGGCGTTGGTCCGAGGGTCAGATCCGCCGGCATCCCGATCTTGAAGACACCCTTCGGATTGGCGACGTAGATCTTCACCGCGTACACGAGGTCGGCTCGTTCGTCTCGCGTCTGTACGGGCGTCGGAGTGAATTCAGCCTTGGTCGCGATCCAGCGCACGACGCCCGGCGTGGTCAACAACTTCCCGCCGCCCTGATCGACGTGGACCTGCACACTCTGGCCGAGCTTGATTGATGAAAGCTGCTTTTCAGTGACGTACGCGCGCAAAATGAGCGTATCGACGTCGGCGATTTTGTAGAGCGGCTGGCCGGACTGGACGACCTCGCCGGTCTTTACGTACGTCGCGAGAACGGTCCCCGCTTCCGGATTGATGACTTTGCTCTTCGCGATCTGGTCGCTGATTTGGGCGACGCGCGCCGCGCTCGATGATGCGTCACGCGACACGCTCTGCCGCTGCGCTTTGGCGGCCTCGATCTGGGCGACGAGCGTCTTGTAGTCTCGCTCGGCTTGATCCCGCTGCTGCGCAGTCGCTGCGTGCTCCTCGAAGAGCCGCTGCATCCGCTCGTAATTCCGGAGCGCGATACCGCGCTGAACCTCGTAGACCCCGATCTGCCGCCCCGCCTCGGCGACGCGGGCAGTCGTTGCCTGCTGCTGCGCGACGATCTGCGCTCTCTCGAGGGCCAGCTGACTCGTATCGACAATTGCGACCAGATCACCGGCGCGTAAGCGGGCGCCCTCAATCGGGGTGAATGACATCAGCTGCCCATTCGACTGTGTGGAGACCGAGACCTCGTCAGCCTCGAAGTTTCCATAGGCATCGGGAGTCGATCCGCGATGGCACGCAAGTGCGGCAGACAATACCGTGGCGAGCCCGAGCGCAATGCGCGGTGAGAAAGTTTGCCAGCGCATCAGCGGACCTCGATGCCCAGCGTATTCAGGAACCGGGTGCGAGCCTGGGCGAGCTCCACTCGGTGCAGCGCGCGCGAAGTGCGCGCACTCAGAACGTCAGTCTGTCTGTCGACATAATCGGCCGATGTCACGACGCCTTCGTTGAATCGGGCGCGGGTCTCGGTGAGAATGCTCTCGCGCAGCGCGACGATTTCATCGTCTTCACGGATGGCTGACTCGAGGCGATCGATGTTGGCGAGGTCCTGCTCGACGCCACGGCGGAGCGTATTCGTGAACTGCTCCTCTTCCGCGGTGACGATCTGCCGCTGCAGCTCGAGGATCTGACGGTCGCGCCGCCCGGTTCCCCATGTCCACGGGGCCCACTGAAACTGGACGCCCGTCAGCCAGTAATTGTCGAATTTGGTGCTCAGCGGATTGAGCCCTGGCCTTCCGTAGCCGGCGCGTCCAAAAGCGGAGACTTTCGGGAGGTCCTGAGCTTTTCGGGCGCGCTCCTGTTGCTCGAGCAGTGCGCGCGAGCGAGAGAATTGCTCGTATTCCGGACGCGTTCTCAGCACTGGCAGCGAGTCCCTGGCGCGCGCGACCTCGACAGCAAGATCGCTGGCGCCGAGCAGAGTGGTGCTGTCGTACGATTTGCCAGTAAGGTCGGTGAGAATCGCCAGAGCTGCGCGACGGTTGGCCGCAGCCTCGGCAACGGATTGGCGACGACGCAGGATCTCTGCGCGCAGCGCTTTCTCCTCACTAGGTAGCGCAGTGCCTTCGCGTACGCGCGCCGCGGCGACGCGCTGCTGCGCTTGCAGATCGGTGATGGTGTGGTCCAGCTCGGCGATCTGTGACTGCGCCTGCAGCGCGGCGAAGAATGCGTCATTGACGTTCTGCCGCAACGGATACAGTTCCGCCCTGAGTCGAGCCTCGGACTCCGCGAGCTGAGCATCCTCGACGGCGCGGCGAGCACCGATCGTCGGATCGTAGAGCTTTTGTCCCGCCGCCACGTGTGCGTCGTAAGTATCATGCGGCGGAGTCGGTGGTGAAATGCCGCCGGGCAGGCTGAAGGGAATCTTCGCCACGGCCGACTGGTACTGGGCTTGACCCTCAACGGTCAGAGTTGGCCGTTGCTCGGCGGTCAGATTCTGTTGTCTCAGCCGCGACTGTTCCATCAGCAGTGCCAACTCGCGGCCACGCGGATCCCGCATCACCGCGCTATCCTGCAGCGCGCCGAGTCGCAGGGTGTCGCCGACAGGCGTCTGCGCCGACCCACGCGCGGAGACGAGCGACACGAATAAGACGAGAGCCAAAGGAGCGTTTCTCATGGTCGGAGCGCGCTGCGGAAGAAGTCGGGGAGCTCTTTCTTCCTTTGTTCTACGAACCGGATGAACGTCGCGTCGTCCATGCCGAAAACGATTCGCAGCATCGGTCGAGCGGCGAAAGGGAACACGCAAAGTGAGATCAGATTGATGATGAACTGCTGTGCCTTGATCGGTCGCATTTTTCCGTTTTGAACCTGCTCGGCGATCTGGCGCTCGAGATTCTTGAGCAGCAGTGGTGCGATGCTTCTCGGACTGGTCCCGATCGCCCCACTGAGCAGCTTCTCGATGCGATCCGGATCGTGGTGTGCTTCCGAGAGCAGGTAGCCGGGCACGAAGAGGTTTTGGGAAAGCGTGTCGATGTAAATCGTCACCAGCCGCTCAATTTTCTCGTCGAGGGAGAGGTCCCCGGCCACGGTCTGGATGAGGGCGGGGAAGATCCGCGAAGCAACTTGCTGGAGGACGGCGGCGCTCAGTCGCTCCTTGCTGCGGAAGTAGTAGTGAAGCAGCGCCTGATTGACGCCCGCTTCCCTGGCGATTTCCTGCATGCGGGCTCCGGCGGTGCCGCGCCTGAGGAACACAGCGCGCGCCGCATTGAGGATTCGCTGTTCGGTGGCGGCCTCGCGCGCTCGCGATTTGGCAGGGGGCCGTTTGCGTTTGGTCTTAACCATAAGGTTTAATCGGACAGTTAATTATGGGAAAATAAAAGTGAACGTGTGTTCCACAAGAGCCGGCCGGCGCTAAGATCGTCGAGACCCGCCTTGCCCCCTCCGGCTCAGATGCTACTATAGAATGAGATACTCCAAGGAGACTCCATGACAACTGCCACCGCCCCAAACACCACTGCCGCCGTCGCCGACGAGCTCGTCTCGTTTTGTCGTGTCGGCAAGAACCTTGACGCGATCAACACGCTCTACTCACCAGAGATCGTGAGCATCGAATCGATGGAAAGCGAAACGATGCCACGCGAGCAAAAGGGAATTGACGCGATCATCGCCAAGAACCAATGGTGGGGTGAGAACAATGAAGTGCACTCCGCCGAGGTTGATGGACCGTTCGTCGGTAACGACGACAAGTTCGCGGTCTATTACAACTACGACGTCACATTCAAGCCGAGCGGCAAGCGCAACAACATGGAAGAGATGGCGCTCTACACGGTGAAGGACGGCAAGATCGTCCGCGAACAATTCTTCTATCGGACATCCTGACCGGCACCACTGGCGCGGCCACCGCCGCGCTCACTGATAAGGCGTTCATCGCCGAAGCGGCGTCGGTCGCACCCGACGCCGCTTCCGTTTCGCGCGGTTCCGCAGCATCTCCCTCGCCGTCGCAACGCGCGGCAATCGAAGCTGTTCCCCAACCGCTCCTCGTTCTCGCCGGCCCCGGGGCCGGAAAGACGTTCTGTCTCATCGAGCGCATTCGCTACCTGATCGAGCATCTCGATGTCGATCCTGCCCGAATCTGTGTCTTCACCTTCACCAACAAAGCCGCTGGTGAAATCGCCGAGCGGCTGCACCGCGAGCTCGGCGATCGGATAGAGCGCGTCAAGCGCGGGACGATCCACGCCTTTTGTGCCGAGCTGCTCCGTGAATTCGGTGAGCGCGTCGACCTCCAGCCCGGCTTCGGCATCGCCGACGAGCCGTACCAGAAATCCGTTTTGCGTCGACTCAGAGTGCCGCCGAAAATGCAGAAGCGCGTCCTCGAGGCTTTCTCCCGCTATCGATTCCGCGGCGACGCCCTCGGCCACCGGTACCAGAGATACTACGACCGCTATCAACGGATGACGGCCGAGCGCAACGTCGCCGATTTCGATACGCTCGTCCTGAAGACGGCCCAGCTGCTCCGGATGGACGATGCCGCGGCTCAGGTTAGGTCGCGCTGGGACGCGGTTCTCGTCGACGAGTTCCAGGACCTGAATCCGATCCAGTACGCCATCGTTCGTCGTCTGGCCCAGGATCATCGGAACATCTTCGCCGTCGGTGACGACGAGCAATCGGTCTACTCGTGGACGGGCGCCGATCCGCAAGTCTTCCGGCACTTTCAGGACGATTTCGACATCCGCCCCGATCACGTCCTCCACTTGCAGGAAAACCGCCGTTGTCCGCCATCGATTCTCGATGTGGCGAGGCGATTCATCGCACTGAACGCGACGATGTTCGCCGATCGCCAGCCGCAGCGGACGACCCACGACTCTCCGTTTCCCGTCGAAGCGGTGGGTTTTGCCGACGACGAGCGTGAGACGAAGTGGATCATGGACGATCTGCGACGCGATCGCTCACGACCCGACGGCGCGCCGGGATGGGGAGACGTCGCGCTACTCTACCGAACTCACAGGATCGGCCGTGCGCTCGAGTCTGCTTTTCTGAATGCAGGGATTCCGTGTTGCCTGGCGCAGGGGCGCGCGCTGGCGGACGACAAAGTCGTTGCATACGTCCTTGCTGCGCTGCGCGTCATCGCCAATCCGGGCGACGAAATCCACCAGGAGTTGTTCTACCAGGCGGTTCTTCCGGAATCGCTGTTCGATAGCGCGCGGGCGTGGGGCGAGGAGAAAGGGCGAACTCTTATTCACCAGCTCGAGCACATGGCGCGCACCCTGCCGAGCGACCACAGCGACCGCAAGAAAATCTGGCGCGGCTTTTATGCCCTCAAGAATCTCGACGCGCTCGGAAAGAGCCACACTTCGCTCGGTTCGCTGGTCGAGGATATTCTCTCCGAGAAGGTCGGTAGGTATCGCACGGTTCTGGAGGAGCATCAGGAAGACCTGAGCGATCCCGTCTCGCACGAAGAGGTAGTCGGGCTCGCCGAGCGCGTCCAGCGCGCAGCCGAGGATGCAAAATCCGTCTGGATCCCGCGGCAGGGCGGCGCCGAGATCCCCGCCAGGAAGATGATACTCGAGATGGGAATCAGGTCGGTCGCTCTCGGCGGCGCGCCCGATCCGGAAGCGCTTCGCATCACCGCGGCCGATTTGCCGACACTGGGACTCGGCCTCGGTCTGTTCAAGACCGCGCAGCTGATACGCACGCGCAGCTTCGCCAACACCTTCCGCGATTTCACGGCGATCGATCTGGAGACGACGGACAATAACGTCGACAACGCCGAGATCGTGGAGCTGGCTGCGGTGCGAGTTCGCCACGGTCGAGTCGTCGACGAGTTTCACTCTATGGTGAAGCCGCGCGTTCCGATAACATCGGGAGCGTTGGGAGCGCACGGAATCTCCGAGAGCGATGTCGCCGGCGCGCCGTATTTCGAGGGGGTGTGGTCCCAGTTCCGGGAATTCTGCGGGTCGGACGTTCTCGTCGCCCACAACGGCTACATGTTCGACTTTCCAATTCTGCGGCGGATGGCGGCGAAGCTTCCACGCGGATCGGACTTTTCGACCTACGACACTCTCCCGTTGGCGCGCACGCTGCACGCCACGAGTCGCAAGCTGGAGCACCTCGCCAAGCGCTACGGCATTCATTCCGGCCGATCTCACCGCGCGCTCGACGACTGTCAGACTCTGGCCAGACTATTCCCGGCGCTGAGCGAGACGCGCGTCGAGCTGGCGTTGAGTGATCACCGATCACTATGCGACGAGGCCCGCAAGATCTTCGATCTCATTCCTCCGTACTCGCTCGGCCTGCATAGCGACTGTCTCGACTTCTATCAGTCGGAGTCCGCCGCTTGCGGCGACGCCGATCTGCCGAGCGTCGACGATCTGATCCGCCTGCTCGGCGGACATCAATTGATGGAACGATTGCGCGCGGAACGCTCAGCGGACAAGCGTTATCCGGAGACGATGGGAAGGCTGCGGCGACTGATCGAAGCTTGCACGCACGGCGATCTGGCCGCGCAGATCTGCGCTTTCCTGGAGCGGGCGGTGCTGTCCAAGTACGACGGCGCCGAAACCGAAAAGAATCGCGTCAATCTGCTGACCCTGCATTCGACGAAGGGACTCGAGTTCTCGCGGGTGTACGTTGTCGGCGTGGAGGACGAGCAGCTCATCCCGATTCCGCGCGACGGAGTCGTCAGCAGCCTCGAGCTGGAAGAAGCGCGTCGACTGCTGTACGTCGGAATGACGCGCGCGAAGGACCGGCTTGTTATGACCAGGGTCAAGTCCCGCGGCGAACGGTCGACAGGAGGCCACAGATTCCTCGACGAGATGGGACTCCAACCGCGGGGATGACGCAGTCAACGCGCGACTGTTGAGCGCGTAACTCGCCAAACCGTATTACCAACATCATCGACAACCAGCAGTGCGCCGTCCCCGCCAATCGCAACGCGACCGGCTGACCTGCCGGCACACCATTGACGAAGGGGACGAAAATCACCTTGTAGCCGCTGAACGGCTTCCGATTCCACGAGCCGTGCTGGCCGACGAACATTCCATTGCTGAATCGCGGCGGCATCGATCGCGCGCCCGCCGACCACGTCAGACCGAGCGACGCGGTGTGCGAGCCGAGCGCATAGTCGGGATGAATTGCGCGATCGACGAGGTCGAGACGCTGCGGCCATACTCTGTCGTCGACGTGCTTCCCGTAGTAGGTGTACGGCCAGCCGTAGAAGGCGCCGTCGCGCACTGCCGTCATATAATCCGGAACGAGATCCGCGCCGAGCTCGTCGCGCTCATTCACGGCGACCCAGAGCTTCCGTGTCTCCGGCTCCCATGCGAGGCCCACTGGATTGCGCAGGCCCGTCGCGAAGACCCGATGCTTTCCTGTGGCGCGATCGATCTCCCAAATCGCGGCACGTTCATTTTCGTGCAGAACTCCGTTTTCCGCCGCGTTGCTGTTCGATCCAACGGACGCGTATAGCTTGGATCCGTCGGCGCTGGCGATGACGTTCTTGGTCCAGTGGTGATTGATGCGACCGCCGGGAAGATCGACGACCTTTACCGGTGCAGCAACGATGGTAGTCGTACCGGGTGTGTAAGGGAAGCGGACGATCCCGTCGGTGTTCGCGACGTAAAGCTGGTCACCGACCAGCGTCATGCCGAAGGGGGAATGCAGATTCGAGATGAACGTCGATCGTGTGTCGGCGATACCGTCGCCGTTGGTGTCGCGGAGCAGAATGATCTTGTTCGCGCTTGGCACCCCTCCACCGGCTCGAGCCTGGAAGAGTCTGAAGAAAAATCCCTTGACGCCTCGCGCGTCGTCGGGACGCTTGGGCGCGTTCGTTTCGGCTACGAGCACGTCACCATTGGGAAGAACGTAGAGCGAGCGCGGGTGGTCCAGACCACGCGCAAATGCGCGCACGGTCAGTCCATCGGCGGCGATCGGCGTTTCATCGCCCGGCCAGCCCTGTGCTTTTACCACCTTCATGACGGGAAGCAGGGATGTCCTCGGCGGCGGAATGACCGGATGGGGACCGGTCTCGGCGGACACCGGAACGCGTGCTGGAACCCCGCAGGACACCGCGACCAGGACTGTCGCGGCAATCCCAACCTGACAAACAAGATTCTTTCTCATCACGCTTTCGCTCGGGGCAAGAATCACGCGAATACCGCGCGAATGATAAGTTTGAAAACATGCCAGGACGTGGACAGCAGCAAGCGCGCGGCGAGTGGCGCGTGGCGGTCGGTGAAGAGGAGACATCGGCGATTCATGAGCCACCGACCTCATCGGATCTCGGCGTCACCTTTGTATTCGCGCACGGAGCGGGCGGCAACATGAACGATCGCGGCGTGCTCCAGACCGCCAGCGCGCTACGTGCGCGCGGGATTGGCGTGGTGCGGTTCAACTTTCTCTACAAGGAGAAGAAATCGAGCCGCCCCGATCCGATGCCGCGACTCAAGGAGACATTCTCAGCGGTCGTCGCGCGGACACGGGAAGAGCTGAAGCCAGAGGCGCTCGTCATCGGCGGCCGTTCGATGGGCGGACGCGCCGGCTCGATGCTCGCCGCCGAGGGGTTCGCGTGTGACGGACTGCTGCTGCTCGCGTACCCGCTCCATCCACCGGGCAAGCCCGATCAGCTGCGGGATGCGCATCTGCCCGCCATCAAGGTTCCCGTGCTCTGCTTCAACGGAACGCGCGATCCGTTCTGCACGCCGAGTTTGATGGAGTCGGTGCTGAAGCGGGTGACGACGGATTGGGAGATGCAGTGGGTCGAGGGAGCCGACCATTCATTTCACGTTCTCAAGTCATCGGGGCGGACGGACGCTCAGGTCATCGATGGCATCGCGGACAGTGCTGCCTCGTGGGTGGACAGAATCAAAAGGCAAGGTCAACTACCTGCTGGGCGCTGAGCGCTGTTATCGCTAACCGCTAAGCGCTGCCTACGACGGGACAGATCGCCCAGCTTAAGAAACGACAGGGATCTACGCAGAATGCCAAGAAGATCTGTCTAGTCGTCTGCAGCGCTAAGCGCTTAGCGCAAAAGCGGTCCGCGCCCAGCAGGTAGTTGTAGTTCCTCCAACCAGCCCTTGACAGCGCCACATGTTCAAGGTATTTAACGTCTAGGTTAATTAACCACTAGGTTGAATACGCATGACCCCCGACCGCCTCTCATCCGTCCTCTCCGCCCTCGCCGACCCAACCCGGCGCGCCATTCTCGCCCAGCTCGCTGTCAAAGGCGACGTCACCGTGACCGAGCTCGCCAAGCCGTTCCGCATGAGCTTGCCGGCCGTCTCCAAGCACCTCGGCGTCCTCGAGAGCGCGGGTCTTATTTCACGCGGACGGGAGGCCCAATGGCGGCCCGCTCGCCTGGAAGCTGCACCACTTCGTGAGGTTTCAGATTGGGTGGAGCGCTACCGTCGCTTCTGGGAACAACGATTCGATCGACTCGACAGCTATCTGCAGGAACTTCAGAAGAAGGAGAAAAACAATGCCCACAAAAAACGCAGCAAGTGAGCCGGCAAAGCCGACAAAGAGAGCGGGCGCGAGCTCGGCGGCGCCGGCTCTCGTTATCAAACGCACGTTCGACGCGCCGCGCGATTTGGTTTGGAAAGTCTGGTCCGACCCGGACGGCGCCAGGAACTGGTGGGGGCCAAACGGATTCACACTTCCCTTTGTTGAGATGGATCAGCGACCAGGCGGCAAGTGGCGGGCGCACATGGTGTCGCCCGATGGAAAGGATTTCTGGCAACACGGTGTTTATCGCGAGATCGTTCCCCCCGAGAAGACCGTGTATACCTTTATCTGGGACTCAGAGCCACAACACGAGATGCTCGTAACCGTGCTTTTTGCCGCGCGGGGAAACAAGACCGAGATGACGTTCAGACAGGAAGGGTTCAGGTCAGCCGACGAGAAGGCCGGGCACGAAGATGGCTGGAACCAGACCTTCGATCGCATGGCGACCTATCTCAAGAAAACGCAGGGAGGAAAGGATGCTCGGAGATAATGATGCAGTTGCAACGGTCGCGGTCCGCGACCTCACCGCCGCCAAGAAATTCTACGGCGACACGCTGGGCCTGAAGGCCCTGCCATCGGAGGAACAGGAAGTCCTCAACTTCAAGGGCGGTCACACCACGCTCCTCGTCTATCGATCGCAATTCGCCGGAACGAACAAGGCGACTTCAGTCACATGGACTGTCGATGACGTCGAAGCCGTTGCCAAAACCCTGAAGGGCAAGGGAGTAGAATTCGAGCATTACAACATGCCGGGGATGACGCTCAAAGGTGACGTGCACGTCGCCGGGAAAACGAAAGCCGCGTGGTTCAAGGATCCGGACGGAAACATCCACGGCATCGTGAGTGAAAGAGCCGACTGACCGGGCAGATCCTCAAGTAACTATCTCTCAACAACTTGACGACCAGCTAGGCAAAATCGACCGACCGTGTCGATTTTGCCGTTGGTCGTTCGTCGCCTTAATAGAGGCGCGAGTGAGCTGAAAGAACTGCCAAACTCCGGCTCCAACCGAAACCAGAGGAGAGACTGAAATGCGGTTCATGGTGATAGTAAAGGCGAACAAGGATTCCGAAGCT
>QHUA01000146.1:17592-21102 GCA_003221805.1 Gemmatimonadota bacterium | reverse complement strand
GCCGCGCTGCACGGCGCCGCCCTCGGTAAGGTGGGAAAGGCTGCCGTGCCCCAGCAAAAACGCGCCGATTATGATCGCCGTCAGCGCGGTCACCTTCACCAGGGTGGTGACTTCGCTCACCGCCGCGCCAACTCGTGCCCCAAGCACGTTGGCGCCTGTAAGGGCGATGATGGCGGCGATCGCGATCATTTGCACCGTCGCGGTATTTGCCGCCACGCCGAGCAGGTTGAGCAGGAATTCCGCGAAGACGGTGGCGAGCGTGGCAACAGCGGTGGGGGTTGTCACCAGCACGTACAACCAGCCGAATACGAACGCCGCGGCATCGCCATATGCCTCGCGCAGGAACACGTATACGCCGCCCGCCCGCGGCAGCAGCGTGCTCAGTTCCGCCACCGCGAGCGCTCCGCAAATGCTGATCAGACCGAAGGCCGTCCAGAGTCCCATGATGACGAGCGGATTTGGGACGAGGCCGGCGATCGTGGGGGGTGTGCGGAAGATCCCGCTGCCGATTGTGATCCCGACGATAAGCGCAATTCCGCCGGCGAGCCCGATGACGCGCCGGAGATCGTGCGTCTCCGGGTGAACGGGCGTCGTCAAGAAAGACTTCGTGAAACGAATATGACCGCGGTCAGAGCCAGGCCGGTCGCACCGCGCTTCCTCCCATTACTGCAATCCATACACGACGACCCGGTTGGAGAAAGTCGGCAGGTACACGTGGCCGTTGGCGATCGTCGGCGCTGCGAATTTCGCGTAATAGCCACCTGCGTCGCGGGGCTTCTGTTGATTGTTCCAAAGCTCCTTGCTTATGTCATTCGCGTCGAACGCTCTCAGTATGCCAGGGCTTACAGAGTGTTCCGCATCTCCGCTGGATGCGTATGACGCCCATAGAATGCCGGTCCCTTCCTGCGAGCCGTTGGACGAAACCGACAAGACCGCCCCGCTTTGCCCGGTCGGTCCCGCTGCGCTGGAAACAACCTGGCTCTGTGCGCTCAGCAAGTTGCTGGCGCGGTCGAACTGGATGGCACGCAACGGATCATTCTCGGACCACACGTAGATGAATTCCTGCGAGCTTCCTTTGTAGTAGGCAGGCTGGCAATGCATGTTGGCATTGCCGCCTAACGCAACCATTTGCTGCACCTGGTTGGAGGATGGCAGGTAGCCGCCCATGGCATCCTTGTTCAGCAGATACAGATTCCCGTCCTTACCGCCGGTCAGGTAAAAGCCCGAATTGGGAATCAGGAACGCACCCATCCCTCCGTAATCGATGTCGTTGTCATTGAGAAACTGGTAATTGTACGGCGTGAAGTAGCTCGCCACCCGCAGAGTCGAGCCGGACTGGGTGAGTTTGAGGGCGCTCTCGCCGCGATTGGTCAGGCTCGTGGGATCACCATTGTCCCCCACGGTGCCGTTGCCTGTCACCACGTAAAGGTTCCCTGCCGCATCTGCGGCCATCCCGGTTCCGCTTTCCCACATCCCCGCCGCGTATCCGTTAGGCGTCGCATTGTAGACGACCCGTTGCCCCAGCGTCGCGGCGTCGTATCCCAGTATCCACCCATGATACGGGCCCCAATCGCAGTGGGAGGAAAACGTCACGTACACGGTGCCGTTGAGCAGCGTCAATCCCTGACGCTGGTTCTGGCGCTGTGCATCGAAAGCAATCACGCCGTTGACGCTTCCGTCGCCATTCCCGCTGGAGGTGGCAGTGATTTCCGTCGGGCCGCCGGAGATCTCGCTTCCATCGACGATGTTCACGGCGTGCAGGAACTGAACAAACGTGCTGCCCGTGGTACTGCGGGCGACGAAATACATCGTCCGCGTCCCTGCATCGATCACCGGGGTACCGACGATCCCGATGTTGCCGCTGAAATCCTGGTACGAGCCGTTACACGCCCCTGTCATGTCGCCGTGCTGCGGCGGCCGCATGCCCGGAGCCGTGAAGCTCCTTTGCCAATACAGAGTGCCGTTGTCCGCGTCATACGCATAAAGGGTGTTGTTGACCGTGGCGACGAGGACGACGTTGTGGTAGCTGTCGCCGATGAAGACATGGCCGACGACCAGCGGCTGGGCATATACCTGATCGTCCACGGGGAGGGCGAATAACTCGCCAAATTGCTGAACGTTGACATTGGTGGTGGTCAACGCGGTTTCGTTGTCGTTCCAGCCTGCGCGGCTGTTGTCATTGTGCTGCGTCAATACTGACACAGACTGAGGATTCGGCTTCGGCCCGCTGGCGGGCGCCGAGCTGTCCCTGCAAGTGACGAGCAACAGCAATACGAACGACAGAGGCAGTTTGCGTCGTGCCATGAGCGATCCGCAGCGGGTTCATTGTGGAACACGAATGTCTATCGCTTGCAGCGCCTGGCATCGGCGCGCCGAGGTACGCTGCGATCGCGTACCAGAAGAATTGACACCACGACCACATGGGGAGCAAGCACGCGACCGCGTATCACGTGCACTGGGCGTCTTCATGCTGCTGGGAAAAGCAAAACGGCGCCTCGATAGAGACGCCGTGAGCTTTCGTGATAGGGGTGCTCAGTGGAGGCGCGGGGATTCGAACCCCGGTCCGAGAGAAGATCGACCACAGCGTCTACGTGCGTATTCCACCGATTGAGGTCTCCAGCCGCTGGCCAGTGGACAGCCCACTTCTGGACAAGTCTTCTAGAGTTTCGCCGACTACCGGAAGACGCAGCAGCCGACTATCCCGAATTTTCGATACCCTTAAAGCCGCCTCAGGAGGGCTTCTCTAAGAGCAGGTGCAGTAACTCCTAAGAGTTACGCAGCCAGGGCCAAGTTGTTGTTGGCGTTTGAAAATTTTCCCAGAGGTTTTACCAGGATCCGAGAGACCTGGGCACGCGGCCACAGCTTCACTAACCCCGTCGAAGCCAGTCGCCCCCTTCCAACAAGTATACCGGTTATCGCCACCGAAGTCAACGAAAACCAACTTCCTAAGTGAGTTTATATCAGTCGTGCAATCTGTTGATATGCTTAATCTTACGGTTAGCCACCTCAAGCAGCTGCTTGCGAATCGGCGAAGGCCTGCTCGTCTGTCTGTTCGACGACAAATTCGTCGCGCAGTGGACTCGACAAATATGCGGCGAAAACGTCTTCGACCTCCGAAAGACTCACCACCGCATGGAGCTTCCGGCGCAATTCCGCCGAGCCAGGGACTCCCTTGACGTACCAGCCGAGGTGCTTGCGGAACTCGATCGCGGCACCGCGCGGGTCGGCCTCGTAGTCCTCCGCCATCCGCGCGTGCTTGAGCGCGATCTCGAAACGCCGCTCAACGCTCGGCGCGGCGGGCTTCGGCTTCCCTTCCAACAGTGCGCGCGTCTGGTCGAAAATCCACGGCTGTCCGAACGAGCCGCGCGCGATCATGATCGCTGCGCATCGAGTCTCGCGCTGCATCCGCACTGCATCCTCAGCCGTCTTGATGTCGCCATTTCCAATTACGGGAATCTCCAGCGCAGCTGAGACCGCCGCGATTTCCTCCCACCGGGCATTGCCGCTATA
>QHUA01000146.1:0-17578 GCA_003221805.1 Gemmatimonadota bacterium | reverse complement strand
GGCAACGCAGTGCAATCGTCACCGGATCGCGAGTTTCCTCATTCCAGCCACTGCGAATCTTCACCGTCACCGGTAGATGCGTGCTCGCCGATACCGACCTGATCACCGAGTCAACAAGCGAAAGGTCCTTGAGGCACCCGGAGCCCCCATTGCGTTTGACGACTTTCTTCACTGGGCAGCCGAAGTTGATGTCGATGAACTCGGGCTCGAACACATCGGTGACGAGACGGGCTGCTTCGCCCATCGCGATGGAGTCGGCGCCGAAGATCTGCACACCAATCGGCCGTTCCTCGGCGCCGAAACGGAGCTTGTCCAACGTCGCGGCGTTCTCGCGTCGGATTCCCTCGGCAGATAGGAATTCGGTGACCACGACATCGGCGCCAAAGCGGCGGCAGAGCCTCCGAAATGGAGACTCTGACACACCTGCCATCGGTGCCAGATAAAGCGGAATGTCCTCGCGGACCGCAAACGGAAATCGGATCACAATACAAGCTAAGGGATAAGGCCAAGTGCTTGCAACATCGTGGTTTGACTCCCGGAATCGGCGGGCGTAACTTCCGTGCTTCTCGCGCACGAACAGACCACCGTCGGGGAGCTGATGGAACTACGCGATTTTTTTTCTGAAGACGCGATCAAGCTGGAACTCGAGGGAAACACCAAGGACGAAATTCTGAAGGAGCTGATCGATCTTCTTGGCCTCGACGACAAATCCGAAGGAATGCTGTTCAAAATGTTGAAGCGACGCGAGAATCTCGGCTCGACGGGAATCGGGCGAGGGATAGCGATTCCCCACTGTCGATCGCTGGTGGTCTCAAAACTCCGCGTGGCGTTCGGCCGCAAGAGTCAGGGAGTCGATTTCAAGGCGATCGACGAGAAGCCGGTGTTCTTTTTCTTCCTCATTGTCGCGCCGCCGCTCGAGGTGTCCAATCAGTATCTGCCCGTCCTCGGCAAGATCGCGCAATTCTCAAAGGAGGCGGACGTTCCCGAGCGGCTCCTCAAGCTCAAGCAGCCGAGGGAGTTTATGCAGCTCCTCGAAGAGAAGAGCCTCTAACTGCAAACAGCGAATGCGCTGTTTACGCAATAAGACAACTGCCTGCTAGGCGCTGACCGCCGCTGCGCTAACTGCTGACCGCTGCCTACGACGGGACAGATCTCATTGGCGTGAAAGGAACAACCCTGCTCTCCCCATGACTCCGCAGCGATCTGTCTGGTCGTCTGCAGCGGTAAGCGATCAGCGATAGAAGCGGTCAGCTCCAAGCAGGTAGTTGTCTTATTGCTCGGGCTACTCCCACTCAATTGTGGCCGGCGGTTTGGAGCTGACATCGTAGACAACCCGATTGATCCCCCTGATCTGATTGATGATCCGGCTGGAGATCCGCCCGAGTACATCGTGCGGGAACGGGAACCAATCGGCGGTCATGCCATCGGTGCTGGTGACGGCGCGCAGCCCCAGTACGTACTCGTAGGTCCGCTCGTCGCCCATCACTCCCACGCTTCGCACCGGCAGTAGCACCGCGAACGCCTGCCATATCTCGTCGTACAACCCTGCCTCGCGGATTCCTTCGAGGTACAGCGCGTCGGCGGCGCGGAGTAAATCCAGCTTCTCCTTGGTGACATCGCTGAGCACTCGGATCGCGAGCCCCGGTCCGGGGAACGGATGACGAGCCACGATCTCCTCCGGTAGTCCGAGCTCACGGCCAACGTTTCGCACCTCGTCCTTGAACAGCTCGCGCAGAGGCTCGATCAGCTTGAACTTCATATCCTGCTTGAGACCGCCGACGTTGTGGTGCGTCTTGATCGTCACCGATGGTCCGCCGCGCGGCGAGAATGATTCGATCACGTCCGGATAAAGCGTTCCCTGCACCAGGAAATCGACGTCGCCGCCGACTTCGGCTGCCCCTTCCTCGAAAACATCGATGAAGGTGTGGCCGATGATCTTCCTCTTTTGCTCCGGGTCTTCGACACCGGCCAGTTTCTCGAGAAACCGCTTCTCGGCGTCTACCGTTACGAGCTTGATGCCGAGGTGAGCGCGGAAGGTCCGCTCGACTTGCTCCCGCTCGTGCAAGCGCAGCAAGCCCGTGTCGACGAAAATGCAGGTGAGCTGTTCGCCGATGGCGCGGTGAACGAGCGCTGCCGCCACAGAGGAATCGACTCCCCCGGACAATCCACAAATGACGCGCGACTTCCCAACCGTTTTTCGAATCCGCGCGATCTCTTCCTCGATGAACGCGCCGGCGGTCCACGTCGGCTCCGCTTTACAGATGTCGAAAAGGAAGTTCGAGATGATTTCCCGGCCCCGCGGAGTGTGCGCCACCTCGGGATGAAACTGGACTCCGAAGATTGGCCGCTTCTCATGGCGGAACGCGCTGATCGGGTTACCATTGCTCTCCGCCGTCACTCGAAAACCTTTTGGCGGTTCCTCGATGTGATCGCCGTGGCTCATCCAGGTCGTCACCGGCTCCTTGGTGCTGAACCCGGCAAATAGCCCTTTCGGTTCGAGTACGTTCATCTGCGCACGCCCATATTCGCGGCGATTGGTGCGTATCACCTGACCACCCTCGATGTGGGCGATCAACTGCATCCCGTAGCAGATGCCGAGTACGGGAGCGATGTCGAAGATTGCGGGGTCGGCCAGGGGAACGTTGTCGCCGTAGACTGAATTCGGGCCGCCACTGAGAATGATTCCCGTGGGCTTCCAGTCGCGAATCCAGTCGACGCTGCGGCTGGGCGGATGGATCTCGGAGTACACTCGCGCCTCGCGCACGCGCCGCGCGATCAACTGGGTGAATTGTGAGCCGAAATCGATGATGAGGATCCGGCTGCTCATAGTGTGATGTTTTCCACCTCTCCGGTGTCGGTGTCGAGAATTGCTGCCGTGCATTTACCGTGAATCCAGCCGCAGGCTTCGCCGGGGTTAATCACGACTGTCGTCCCGATCTTTTTCTCCGATTGCAAATGCGAGGAACCGTGGATCACGAAATCGTGCGATTCAATCGAGCGGGGACTCACCTCGGCGATCTCGTGAACGAGGAGAACCCGTTTGCCTCCCACATCAAAGCTATGGGGCGACTCGTAGATTTCCGTCCCCATCCCGCGCGCCGCGTAGGCGCTGAGGGTTTCCCGGTCGCCGTCGTTGCGGCCGAATACGCCGAGCAGCGCCGTCCCCCGCTGATGAAACGGGGCGAGGCTGAACGGAGAGCAGTAGTCGCCGGCATGCATTACCATGCTCACGCCTTTCCTGGCGAAGCGCTCCAGGAGATCCGCGATCGCCGGTACTCGATCGTGTGTGTCGGCCATGACCCCAATTTTCACTGCGCCGACCTCCAAGCTGGAGGAATCTCGTTGTGAACGAGGTCGTCGTAGCTCTCGCGCTTGGTGATCACGGCGAATTTGTCTCCGTCCACGAGGACTTCCGCCGGTCGCGGGCGCGAGTTGTAGTTGGACGCCATCACGAATCCGTAGGCACCGGTGGACTGCACCGCAAGAAGATCGCCCGGCTGGGCGTCGTCGATCTGCCGGTCGAGGGCGAGGAAATCGCCGCTCTCGCAGATCGGGCCAACGACATCCGCGACGGTAGTTCGCCCGGTGGGATTCACCGCTTCGATGCGATGGAACGCGTTGTAGTGAGAGGGCCGCAGAAGATCGGTCATCCCGGCATCGGTGATGATGAATTCCTTGCCACCGCTGCGCTTTCTATAGAGAACGCGGGTCAGCAGCACTCCGGCGTTGCCAACCAGAAAACGCCCGGGCTCCAGAATTATTTTGAGGCCAGCTCCACCAACGAGCGCACTGATCACCTGGCCAAACTGCTTGACATCGACTGCGCGGTCTGAAGCATCATACGTCACCGCCAGCCCGCCACCGATGTCGAGATACTCGAGTCGGACCTTCGTCTCGCGCTCGATCTCCCGCCGCAGGTGCAGCAAACGCTGCAGGCCGACCTCGTAGGGCGCGAATTGCGAGATCTGGGAGCCGACGTGCATGTCGAGGCCCAACAGCCGCAGATTGGGAAGCGACGCTGCGACTTTACCCACCGAGAGAGCCTCGTCGAACGGAATTCCGAACTTCATTCCCTTCTCGCCCGTCCGCGTGTACGGGTGCGGCGTGTCGACGAGCACTTCCGGGTTTACGCGGAGCGCAACGGGCGCCTTTGCGCCGACTCGTTTGGCGACCGCATCAAGGACGTGCAGCTCCTGCTCCGACTCGACGTTGAAGAGCAGGACGTTCGCGCGAAGCGCTTCTTCCATCTCGCGCTCCGTTTTGCCGACGCCGCTGAAGACGATGTCCTTGCCGGTGTACCCGGCCTTCAGCGAGCGGAACAACTCACCCCCCGAAACAATGTCGAGGCCGGCACCCAGCTCACGCAGAAGTGCAAGGATGGCAATGCTCGAGTTGGCCTTGACGCTGTAGTGCAGCCGCACGTCGAGCTTGCCCATCGCACTCTTCAGCTGATCGTACTGGGCGCGGATCATCGCCGAGCTATAGACGTAGCACGGCGTTCCGACCTCCCGTGCTATTGCCTCCAGCGAAACTCTTTCGGATAGAGCGGCCGTCGGAATATCTAGTACGCCTTTGCCCACAGCGCCTCGGTGGTCGAGGGTCGGCCACACTTGAGACACTTCGTGGGCGGCTCGGCCGATCTGAATTCCTCGTCGGGAAGGACGCGAATCGTCGCCTTGGTTTCCTCTTTGATTTCAGCCTCGCACTTGGGATCGCTGCACCAACCGGCGTAGACAAATGCGCCTTCGCCGTCCATCACTTCACGGAACTTGTCGTAGGTGATGCCGCCGCGGATGCTGTGCTGCTCCCTGCGCTCGCGCGCATCTATCAGCATCGATTCCTGAATCTGATGCAACAGATCGGCAGCATCCTCGCCAACTGATCCGAGCGAGACAGGCTTCTTTTCACCGGTATCGCGCCGGACCATGACCGCCTGATTCTGATCGAGATCGCGTGGACCGAGCTCCATGCGCAAAGGAATTCCACGCAGCTCCCATTCGTAATACTTGGCTCCCGGCTTCATCCCCTCTCGATCGTCTACGTGGACGCGCAGTCGACCAGGAACTCGACGTTCCCAACCGAGCAGGCTTTCCTTGACCAGATGTGCCGCGGCCTTGACGCGGCCCTTGTCCTCATCCGAGCGCCAGATGGGCACGATCACGATTTCGACCGGCGCAAGCAGCGGCGGGACCCGGAGACCGTTGTCATCGCCGTGGGTCATCACCAGTCCGCCGACCAATCGCGTCGATACACCCCAGCTCGTATTCCAGGCGTAATCCACCCCGCCCGATTCCGTCTGGAATTTCAGCTCGAATGCTTTGGCGAAGTTCTGACCGAGGTTGTGGGATGTTCCCGCCTGCAGCGCTTTGTTGTCCTGCATCATGCCTTCGCAGGAATAAGTGCGCAGTGCGCCGGCGAACCGCTCCGCGTCGGTCTTGAGGCCGGTGACCACGGGCATTCCCATCCAGCCTTCCATGAAATCGCGATAGACTCCGAGCATCCGGCGCGCTTCTTCCTCGGCTTCGTCGTGCGTCGCGTGGGCGGTATGCCCCTCCTGCCAGAGGAATTCGAGAGTGCGAAGAAAGAGCCGTGTGCGCATCTCCCAGCGGACGACGTTCGCCCACTGGTTGATCAGTACCGGCAAGTCGCGATAGCTCTGCACCCACTTCGCGTACATGGCGTAGATGATCGTCTCCGAAGTCGGACGGACGATGAGAGGCTCTTCAAGCTTTTTGCCGCCGCCGTGGGTGACGACGGCGGTCTCGGGTGCGAAGCCTTCGACGTGCTCGGCCTCCTTGTGCAGAAAACTTTCGGGAATGAAGAGCGGGAAGTACGCGTTCTGGTGGCCGGTGTCCTTGAACATCGTGTCGAGCTGCTGCTGCATCCGCTCCCAGATCCCGTAACCGCGCGGCCGGATCACCATGCAACCGCGAACAGGAGAGTAATCGGCGAGCTCGGCGCGCAGCACGACCTCGTTGTACCAGGCGCTGAAGTCTTCGGAGCGTTTGGTCAGTTTCTTGTCGTCGGCCATTGGCGTTACAGAGTGTTCAGGAATGCATCGAGAGCGATGCTTCGCTCCGATCCATCGGCAAGTGTCTTCAACGTGATCTTTCCTTTCGCGTAATCGTCGCGGCGTAGAAGCACGACCTGTTTGACACCGACGGTCGACGCTGTCTTGAGCTGACGCGACAGCGACTGCGACTTTAACGCGTATTCCACGCTTCGCGACTTCGCACGCAGCCGCCCCGCGACCGTCATCACATCTGGCAACATCGATTCGTCGTCGGCGGCAACCCAGTAGTCGGTTCCGAATTCCGGAGTCGGCAGCAAATTGCGTGAGCGAAGGATCTCGGTAAGCACGACGTCGCCCATTCCGAATCCGAGCGCTGGCAGGTCGACGCCCCCGATACTGGAAAGCAGATCATCGTAGCGGCCGCCCCCACAGATCGCGCGGAACTCACCCTTCGCATCGAACAGCTCGAACACCGTACCCGTATAGTAAGCGAGACCACGCACGATCGAGAGATCGAAATCAACCCAGTCACCGACGCCCAGAGCGTCGAGGAAGTTGAGATACTCGCGCATGTGAGTTACGGCTTCCATCACATCCGTCGAGCCACGAAACTCGGCGGCGAGCGCGTTCAGGTCGCTCGTGCGCTCGAGAACCCGCGCCACCCCACGCCTCGCTTCGACACCGGATACCGCCTTCTCGACTTTGCCGAGTGTCACATCACGTGGCTCGCTGCCAACCTTGTCGATGGCGGCGAACACTGCCGCCGTCTCAGTCGGCTTCACTCCAACTTCGGCCAGGAGGGAAGTAAGGAGATGCCGGTCGGACACTCTGGCGCGCACGTCGCTAGCGGTGAGACCAACCGCGCGCATCACATCGATCGCCAGTGCCAGCAGCTCCGCGTCAGCGACGACTGAGGCCTCGCCGACAATGTCGGCGTTCAGCTGGAAGTGCTCGCGGAGCCGACCCTTCTGCTGGCGCTCGTAGCGAAACAGCTGCGGCATGGAGAACCAACGAATCGGCTTGCGCAGCGCATTCGCTTTTGCCGCCACCATGCGCGCCAGCGTTGGCGTCATCTCGGGGCGCAATGCAACGTCGCGGTCACCTTTGTCCTTGAAATTGTAAAGTTGTCCGACGATTTCTTCGCCGCTCTTTCGGGTGTAAAGATCGAGGGGCTCCAGCGGCGGCCCGTCGTACTCGACGAAACCGTATTTCCGCGCGACGTCACGCCACACCGACATGAGGTAATTGCGGGTGGCCATCTGTTCAGGATAAAAGTCTCGAAATCCGGGCAACGCCCCCTGTGACATTCAGGAAAGCTACGCGGCAAACGGAGACACGTGCAAGCGTGACATCACGTCGCCCACGGTGTGAAACGAGCCGGTGACGAGCAGTGTGCCGCGACCTTTCTGCGCCGCTACCAGCGCTGCATCCAGATCCGGCTTACTCTCCGCGTCCAGTCCCTGAGTTTTGGCGAACTCGCGCGCGTCATCTGGATTCCATTTCCGCTCAGCGGGAGCCGATGGCGCCGTCGTAAAAAGAAACCGATCGATTGCCGGAGCGAGCTCCCGAACGATGCCTTGCCAATCCTTGTCTGAGAGCACGCCGATCAGTGCGGTTCGCGGACGAGCGAGATTGAGATCGGCGATGGTTTTGGCAACAGTGCGGGCGCCGGCCGGATTGTGGGCGACGTCAAACACCACTCGGCCGCGCCGCTGGAATCGACCGGGAAGAAACAGCTTCGCCAGCGCTCGAGAAATCTGACTCGCCGCGAGAAGGTAATCGTCTCCCAACGCTTCAACTGTCGCGATCGCGGTAGCCGTATTGCGTGCCTGATAGGCACCGAGAAGCGGGGTTGTGACGCGATGCCGCTCGCCGTCGTGTGTAAGGCTGAACGAAGTTCCTCTCGTCGAGACCTTAACATTCTGGATTGCGTACTCGCGGTCGAGCACGACAACTGGCAGCGCACCCGCTTCGCCGGCGCGCCTCTCCAGCAGATCTCGTATCTCCGGCGAACCTTCGCCGATAACGGCGGGTGCCAGGGCTTTGAAGATTCCAGCTTTCTCGCCGGCGATCGACTCAAGGGTGTCACCCAGGAGATCGGTGTGATCGAGGCCGATCGATGTAACCGTGGCGACACGGGGCTGCAAAACGTTCGTCGAGTCGAGCCTGCCACCGAGCCCAGTCTCGATGACGCAGAAATCCGCTTGCTGCCTGGCGAGCCAGTCGAATGCAAGAACAGTGGTGACCTCGAAAAACGTGGCGCCGAGTGACTCAGCGACGGGCATCCACTGCTCGAGAAACCGCAGAACCGCCCGCTCGGAAATTGGCTGGCCATCAACCGTGATCCGCTCGCGAAAATCGATCAGGTGCGGCGATGTGTATTTCCCGACCTTGAATCCTTTGGCACGGAGCAGAGCTTCGCAGGTTGCAACGACGCTTCCCTTCCCGTTCGTTCCAGCGACGTGAATCGCGGTGAGCTTGCGGTGAGGCGAGCCGATTTTCGCGAGGAGAGCTTCGGTGCGCTCGAGACCTGGTTTTATGCCGCCGGTGGTGCGGGCGAAGAGTGTCTGGATCGCCTCGGCGTAAGACGTCAGGACGTCGTCCACCCCGCCGAAGCGGGTTTGCCGCTCATGTGTCGCAGCAGCTGCCCCACCGTTCGCTTTAGCTCGGCGCGCGGCACGACCGAATCGACGATGCCATGCTCGAGGAGGAATTCCGCCGTCTGAAATCCTTCCGGAAGCTCCTGACCGATCGTCTGCTTGATCACGCGCGGCCCCGCGAATCCGATCACCGCACCCGGCTCGGCGAGAATCGCATCGCCAAGCATCGAGAAGCTGGCGCTGACTCCACCCGTCGTCGGATTGGTGAGAATCGAGACGTAGGGAATCCGCCGCTCAGAGAGCTGCGACAGAATGGCAGCGGCTTTGGCCATCTGCATCAGCGACAGCACTCCTTCCTGCATTCGTGCTCCGCCTGATGCGGAGATGATGATCAGTGGGTACTTCCGCTCGATCGCCAGCTGTCCGAGTCGGGCGATTTTCTCACCGACGACCGAGCCCATCGAGCCGCCCATGAACGCGAAATCCATAACGGCGAGGCATACCGGCATGCCGCCGAGCTGTCCGGTAAAAGTGAGCATTGCATCGCCTTCGCCAGCATTTGTTGTGGCCTTCTTGAGCCGCCCTTCGTAATCGGGGAAGCCGAGCGGATCGGTCGAGCGAATCTCGATTTCAGTTTCTTCGGCGGTGCCCTCGTCAAGGAGCAGTGCGGCGTACTCGCTGGCGCGAATACGTCGGTGGTGGCCGCAATTGGGGCAGACGTTGAGATTGCGCACGAACTTCTCGCGCAGATCCGTGTGACCGCATTGGTCGCATTTTTCCCAGGCGTCAGGCGGAATCTCGTGCTTTTCGTGCCGAGGAAGGCGCGGCTTTTTCTCTTTGCGGAACCAAGCCATAACTTCAATCTACGCCAGAGCTTGGAGGTTTACCAACTAACAGGCATCTGGGGGGCGAAAAGCGGATTGCGAATCGCAAACTGATTGAGAATTACGAACCCGCTCCGAACTGCGAGCCGACTGCGAAGTTCGAAGTAGGTTTCACAATAGTTCTCAATTCGCAGTCGGTTCTTAACTCGCAGCAGGTTCGTACTTCGGAGTCAGTTTGCGATTCGCAATCCGCTTTCCCTGCCTATCTGTATAGGGAGAGCGCACTTCCTCTCCCTTCGCCCGATATCCTCATGAGAATTCCTATTGCCAGCCAGCTCGCCAGCATGAAGCTGCCACCGTAACTGAAAAACGGGAGTGGGATTCCCGTGATCGGCATCAGGTTGAGCGTCATCCCGACGTTTACAAGCACGTGGACGAACCAGCCCGACATCAATCCAAACGCCACCAGACTGCTGTAGGAATCGTTGGCGCGCTCGGCCACCTGAGTGATGCGAAGGAACAGCCAGAGGAATAGCGACAGCACGACTGTCACGCCCAGAAACCCAAGTTCCTCGCCGACGACGGAGAAAATGAAATCGGTGTGCTGCTCTGGGAGAAACGCGAGCCGCTTCTGACTTCCCATCGTGAAGCCCTTGCCAAAAAAACCGCCCGAGCCGATGGCGACCTTCGACTGGATAACGTGGTAGCCGGACGCGCGTGGATCCGCGGTCGGGTCGATGAACGTTTTCAGTCGATTCTGCTGATACGGCGCCAGCTTCTCCCACATCATCGGCGCAATGACGCCGGTGGTGACGTTCAGCACCATCAGCACGATGCCTTCAATGAGGTACGGCCGATACCAGAGAACGAGCGCCAAGAGTATGAAGAACCACGCGCCCCAGAGTCCCACGCTGAACGAAAGGATCAGACTGATGGCGGGGCTGGCGATCAGAATCAGCAACGGCCAGGCGACGCCCGCCCAATACAACATCGCGAAGAAGATCCCGATGAAGACGATGCCGGTGCCGAGATCGGGCTGCAGCATGATGATCAGCCACGGTATCGCGACGACGACGGCAGGCTTCCAAAGATCGAGCAGTGACTTCGGCGCCTCGCGCTGGTTCGCCAGCACTTTCGCCAGCATCAGCACCACCGTCACCTTGGCGATCTCCGACGGCTGGCCGATGCGGTGGCTTCCGATTGCCAGCCAGCTCTTCGTGCTCGCCGCCGTGCCAGCTCCTTTGCCGATCACCAACGTCAACCCAAGGAGGAATATCGACAGCAGGTACAGCGGCGTCGTAACCCACTCGATGAACCGCACCGACGAATGGCCCACGCCGTAAGCGAAGCCGAGCCCGATCAGCAGCCAGAGGATCTGCGATTTATAGACGGTGGCAACAGCAGTGGGCGTATCGGTTTGTCCGGCCGAGTAGACCATCGCCACGCCGAACACCGATAGGATTCCTGCGGCGGTGAGGAGTCTGTAATCGGCAACGATCGGCCGACTCATCAACCCTCGTCCATCGTCGCCTGAATCGGCGTGATCTTCAGATAGTGTGAGATGATTGCTGATGCGATGTGCGCGGCGCGAGAGCCGTGCAGGCCGAATTCCAGCAGTACGGCGACGACTATTTTTGGATTGTCAGCCGGGGCGAAGCCGACGAACCAGCCGTGGTCCGCGCCACCGGGATTTTGCGCGGTGCCGGTTTTTCCGGCGAGCTTCATCTGCTCGCCGCCAGCCGTCGTACCAGAAAGGGCAGACGCGGCGGCGGTGCCACCGGCCTCCGTCACAGCCTTGAGGCCATTCAAGAGAGTCGTCTGCAGATCCGGTGACAGCTTATATATCGGCTTCCTCTGAGCGACCAGGTGCGCGATCTCCGGCCGCGACGCCATGCCGCCGCTGGCGAGTGCGGTATAGAGCTTCGCCATGTTGACGACTGTCTGAGAGTTCGCACCCTGTCCAATCGCCAGGTTCAATGTCTCGGCGTTACTCCAGTTGCGAGGTCCGTATTTCTTGTCGTAATACTCGGTGGCGTATGGCCAGTACGGCTGGTTTTCCTCGGGTAGATCTATCCCCGACCTGTCCCTCATCGTGAGCGAAATGCCACCGGCAATCAGCCTGCTCAAGCCGATCTTCAATCCGAGCTGGTAGAAATAGGTGTCGCATGAATGTTTGATCGCATCCTCGAGGCTGAGCGATCCATGTCCTTTCTTCTCCCAGCAACGGAAATAACGATTTCCGTATTGGTATCCACCCGTGCACGGAACGGGCATGTGATCCTTTGGCGTCACGAGCCCGTTTTCCAGCGCGATCACCGACGTGGCAAGCTTGAACGTCGATCCCGGCGGATACCGTCCCTGAATGACTTTGTTGACCAGCGGGCGACGCTTATCGTCGAGCAGCTTCTTGTAGTACTCGACCGGGATTCCGCCGGTAAACTTGTTCGGGTCCCAGCTTGGCGCGCTGTACAGCGCGAGCACCTCGCCGGTGCTGGGATCGATGGCGATGGCCCCACCCTGGAGTGAATCAGCAAAAATTCCAGACGTGAATTTCTGCAGGTCGAGATCGATGTTGGTGTATAACGGCGGCGCGCCCTCTGCGGTGAGATCTGGTCGCGGCCCTTCACCGCGAACAGGACGGCCACGCGCATCGACTTCGTCGAAGCGCACTCCTTCGCGACCGTGGAGAATGTTCTCGTACTGCTTCTCGAGTCCCGCCTTGCCGACGGACTGGCCCGGTTTGTAGCTCGTGTACTTTGGATCGTTCAGCTCGGACTCGGTTATCTCGCCGGTGTAGCCGACGAAGGACGCCACGATCGGCCCGTCAGGATAGTAGCGCTTGGGCACCGACTGGATGATCAGTCGCGGGAAATCCAGGCGGTGCTCTTCGAGAACGGAGACGATGTCGATCGAAGCATCGGCGAGAATCACGGTCGGGCGCGTCGGCGCGCGGCGATAACGCCTGATCGCGAGATTGATGTCGTTCTGACCGAGCTGCAGCGTCGGGGCGAGCTGAGCCAACGCAGAACGCAAACTGTCGACGCTCGGCGCCGTTATCGAAACGGAGTAGGCAGGAAGATTCTCCGCGATGACCTGGCCGTGTCGATCGTAGATGATCCCGCGCGGCGCCGGCAACGGTATCGGACGCAGCCGGTTCTCTTCCGACTGCATCACGTACTGCTTGTTCTGAATGACTTGTGTCTTGAAGAACGCGCCGACGAGCAACACGAATCCGAGTCCGAGTGCCAGCGAGCTCATTCTTGCCCGGCGAGCGACGTCGTTCGGATGAAAGCTCATGCGGGGGCAGGCTCCAGTAGCGGGCGCATAAGGAACAGTAACAGGACGCCAACTGCTGCGGTAACTGCCGCCGACAGCGGCGACCAGAGCAACAGTTGCTGCAGCAGCTCGACCCCTTTCACCCGCTGCTCACCGACGAAGTACAGAATGTCGAAGACCCACTTGCCGAGAAAAAAGAAGAAGGCGTTGAGAACGAGATTGTCGGCGAAGAAAACAGCCTTCAGGTAGGATGCGCCAAAACCAACGACGGTCATCGCGATTGCGCCCGCGCCGAGGGCGTCG
The DNA here is from genome assembly GCA_003221805.1 of Gemmatimonadota bacterium. Taxonomy (GTDB): domain Bacteria; phylum Gemmatimonadota; class Gemmatimonadetes; order Gemmatimonadales; family Gemmatimonadaceae; genus UBA4720. Next base: position 4,562 of record QHUA01000146.1, on the reverse strand, counting down.
GGAGCGAGCGAATCAGAGATTAGCCCAAGCACGAAGCCGATGACCGCCGCTGTCGCCGGCCGCACCCGAACCGAGGCAAGAAGGAGCGCCAGAATCAGGAAGTCCATCGGCGCACGCCACCCCAGCAGGGGTCGGAGCGTGTAGTGTAGGACGACGAAGATGAGGAAGCTGATTATCGCGCGAATCGCTCCGCCCAGGTTCATCGCGTTGCTCCTGGTCGGTGCGGAATCGTGTCGGTTCTGACGGAATCGCGTCTGGGGACGGTGTCCCGACGGCTGGTGTCCGCCCGCCTAGCGGCGCTGTCGGCTGCAGCTGCCCGGCGCGCCGCGGCTCGCTGAGCAGCAGCGCGGGCCGCCGCTGCCCGAGCCGCGACCGCCTCGGGGCTTGTGTCGGTCGCAGCAGGCGTTGTCGGCGTGGCGCCCAGCGGGGGAGCGCCGTTGGCGCGGGCCATCGAGTCGATCACCGCGCGTCTGGCCGCGGCTTCAGCGAGAGCGGCGGCTTTCGCGGCCGAATCGCCCGAGACGACGATGCGTTGGGCTGCCTGGTCCGCCTGCGCTACGCTCTGCCACACTCCATCGAATCCCTTGGCGAGCCTGTCGCGCCGCAGAATCATCACCGAATACACGTCGGCCGGATTTACCTCGGGCCGGAGCAGATAGGTTCGCGCCCAGCCTTCACTGGTCTTGATCTCCTGAAGCACGGTACCGATCGGGATGCCGCGCGGCCAAACGCCGCCCCACCCCGAGCTGACTATCAGAGAGCCGGGCTTGAGCGTCGATCTGAAAGGCACGCCCCGCAACTCGATCAGGTAGCCGCCTGTCGCTCCGGTCAGATGGGCCTGGGCGATTCCGAACGCAGTTCCGTCCGGCGACATCGCGCTGACGCGAAAGTCAGGATGGGTCCAGAGCATGGCGTGGCTCATCGTCGGGTCGACCTGGTCGACGACGCCCACCAATCCTTCGGGTGCAATCACGGGACTCAATCGACTGACGCCGGCGCGCGAGCCGGCGCTCAGGATCACCGTCGTTTCATCACGCACCCCGCGACCGTGGAGTGCCTCGGCCGGGACAAAACCCCAGCGCAGCCCCGAGCCCAGTCCGATCAGCTTTCTGAGTCGATCGTTCTCGCCCTCGAGCGAGCGGGCCTTCATGGCGCCCAGCGACAGGCTGTCGAGATACGACTGCTTCGCGTCGGCCGACAACAGCGATTGCCGGCCGCGCTCGGCGCTTTCTTGCAACATCACCAGCGGCGCGAGGAAACTCCGTCGCATGCCGGTGGCGACCGGTTCGCGCAAGGTATCTGGGAGAGCACGCGCCGCGAGCGCGAGGACAATACAAGTCGACACTACTATCAGGTCGAACCGGGTGTTGCTGCGGAGCGTGCGCTGCACGTGTTACCTCAAGTCGCTAGGACAGACCAGTATTTCGCCTCATCATCAAGAATACGGCCTGTACCGCGTACAACACAGGTCAGTGGATCTTCGTCGACGTGAATCGGAAGTCCGGTTTCCTGCGACAGCAGAACGTCCAGGCCGCGAATGAGAGCGCCACCGCCGGTCATCACCATGCCGCGATCAACAATGTCGGCGGCGAGCTCGGGCGGAGTGATCTCCAGCGCCCGCCGCACCGCGTCGACGATCTGTTGAATCGGCTCCTGAACCGCGTCACGGATCTCCGACGAATGCACACGCACCGTCTTGGGGATTCCTGATACAAGATCCCTGCCTTTGACGTCCATCTCCCTCTCCTCCCCAACCGGAGAGGCCGACCCGATCTGGATCTTCACCTGCTCCGCGGTCGATTCACCGACGAGCAGATTGTAGTTTTTTCTCATGAACTGCACGATTGCCATGTCCAGCTCGTCGCCACCGGTGCGAATCGAGGTGTCGCTGACGATTCCGGAAAGCGCGATGACCGCGATCTCGGTGGTCCCTCCACCGATGTCGATTATCATGTTGCCAGTCGGCGTCTCGACAGGAAGCCCGACACCGATCGCCGCGGCCATCGGCTCAGCGACCATGAAGACCTCCTTGGCGCCAGCGCCAAGTGCAGAGTCACGAACTGCGCGCTTCTCGACTTCAGTGATTCCGGAGGGAACGCAGACGATCACGCGCGGCTTCACCTTGAAGACGTGGTTCTCGATGATCAGGGCCAGGAAGTAGCGGAGCATCTTCTCGGTGACGTCGAAGTCCGCAATGACGCCATCCTTCATCGGACGCACTGCGATGATGCCCTCAGGCGTACGCCCCAGCATGCGCTTCGCCTCGAGCCCGACGCCTTTGATTTTTTTCGTCTCGCGATCGAGGGCGACAACTGATGGCTCATTGAGTACGATGCCTTCGCCCTTCACGTAGATCAATGTATTTGCGGTGCCGAGATCGACGGCGATCGCATTCGCCGGGAAAAGCGCACCCGGCTTGAAGAATGGCCAGCGCATTAGTTCAAATATGAATCGGGTGGAGTATACGGCAAGGCGAACGCCTCAGCGACAGCGGGATATGTCACTTTTCCGTCTACTATGTTGAGTCCCTTTCTCAATGCAGAATTTTCCTTGAGTGCTTGCTTCCATCCTTTGTTCGCCAGCTGCATCGCGTAAGGGAAAGTCGCGTTGGTGAGCGCGAGTGTTGAGGTGCGTGGTACTCCGCCGGGCATGTTGGCGACTCCGTAGTGAATAATTCCATCCACTACATAAGTGGGATTTTCGTGTGTTGTGGCGCGTATGGTTTCGACAGAGCCACCCTGATCGATGGCCACGTCGACGATCACTGATCCTGGCTGCATTGTCTTGAGATCTTCGCGGCGAATAAGTCGTGGAGCGACGGCGCCCGGAATGAGAACCGCTCCCACCACCAGATCCGCGGTGGAGATCTGCTCCAGGATGTTATGACGATTGGAATAGATGAGTGTGACGTTAGCCGGCATCACGTCCGACAGGTAGCGCAGACGCTCCAGGCTCAGGTCGAGGACGGTCACCTTCGCTCCCAACCCCGCCGCCATCTTCGCCGCATTGATTCCGACGACCCCGCCGCCGAGGATTACGACCTTGCCCGGCGCAACTCCGGGGACGCCCCCCAGGAGCACACCGCGTCCACCGTAGACCTTCTCGAGGTACTTGGCGCCTTCCTGCACCGCCATCCGGCCGGCCACCTCTGACATCGGTGTCAGCAGGGGTAATTCTCTGGATGGCAATTCGACCGTCTCGTAGGCGATGCAAGTGGCGCCGCTCTTGATGTGGGCGAGCGTCAGCTCCCTGTCGGCGGCGAAGTGGAAGTAGGTGAAGATTACCTGACCCTTCCGCATGCGCGGCCACTCGGGCTTGATCGGCTCCTTCACCTTCATGATCATGTCGGCTTCGCGCCAGACAGTATCGGCGTCACCCCCGATCCTGGCGCCGACGGATGTGTAGGCCGCATCCGGAAAGCCGCTCCCCTCGCCGGCTCCCTTCTCCATCATCACGCTGTGGCTGGCGGCGATGAGCGCTTCGGCGCCCGCGGGCACGAGTGCCACGCGATTCTCGTTGGTTTTGATCTCCTTCGGAACGCCGATCTTCATTTGAATTTTCAGCTTGCTTTGATTGAGAGTTGAAGCGCGCAACGAGTCAGCGTCGCGCTCACGAGGCGGCCTTCGGTCCGAGGGTCACCAGCGTTTGCTGCGATGGCGAATAGTAAGTTTTGCAAATTGCCGCGACCGTCTCTGCGTCGATCGCATCGACGAGAGCCAGCACTTCATCCAGCGTCCTGTACGGCTCTTCGTACAGCTCTACACCGGCCGCCCGATACATCCGCGATGTCGGGCTTTCCAGCGACAGTGTAATCTGTCCTTTCAACTGACTTTTTCCAGCGGCCAGCTCGTCACTGCTGAGTCCTTTGGATGACAGACTCTCCATCTCAGCGTTGATTGCATCTACTGCTGCGCGCGCGGTCTCGGGTGCCGTGCCGACGTAGACACCGTGCATTCCGGCGTCCTCATGGAATGACTGAAACGAATAGACCGAGTAGGCGAGGCCCAGCTCCTCACGAACTCGCTGAAAAAGACGCGAGCTCATGCCGCCCCCGAACAGCAGTCCAATCATGCTCATCGCGTAGCGGCGCGGATCGCTGTGCGCGAACGTCGCGCTGCCAATAACGATGTGGGTCTGGGCGGTGTCTCGCTCGAAATGCACGGCGCTGGGAGCCTGCACGATTGGAGCCGGAGAGGTGAGCGGCGGCAAACCACCGCGCGGCACATCACCCCAACCCGTCGACTCCAACGTTTCCAGTAAAGCGTCGTGCTCGACATTTCCGGCGGCAGCGACGACGATTTGTTCGGGGTGATACGCTCGCGAATGAAGGGCGCGCAAGTCGCTTTGATCGAGCGCCGTCACCGTCTCGCGATTGCCAAGGATCGAGAATCCGTAGGGATGGTTTCCCCACAGTTGAGCGTTGTGCAGCTCGAAGACGAGATCATCTGGTGTATCGTCAACGGTGCTGATCTCCTCGAGGATCACCTTCCGCTCGAGGGCAAGGTCGGATGCGCGCAGAACCGGATGAAAAATCAGATCGGCGAGCACGTCGGCAGCTTGCG
>QHUA01000030.1 GCA_003221805.1 Gemmatimonadota bacterium | reverse complement strand
ATCGCCCTTCGAGCGCAGCTAAACCGCGCGGCCTTCTCCATTCCGACCAACATCGTTGAGGGACGGCGGCAATCGACCGACAAGGAATTTGCGAGGTTCCTCAGGATCGCGCTCAACTCGGGCTGTGAGCTGGAATACCATCTGATCGCTGCCCGAGACATCGGAGTCATATCGGAATCAGATTCGGACGCCCTCATTCGCCAGCTGATCGAAGTGAGAAAAATGCTACACGGCCTCTTGAGGAAGCTGAGTCAACCGCCGACTACGTAGACGATTAGCCCTCGAATGCGAGTATGAAAGCTCGGGGCTAAGAAGCTGTCAAAGCTCGTAGCTCCCTGCTTTGGTTTTGTGGATGGTATTGCGCGCCAGGATCAACGGCCCGCCGAGCCTACGTCCCCCGTTTGAGCACGACATTCCCGTTGACGGTGCGAACTCGAATGAGCCCACCTCCGCTCCCGATCTTCTGCCGGACGCGCACGTACTTCCGCGGCGTTCCCTGGGAGTCGTCCCAGTTGTTCGTCTCGGTGACGTTCAATGGCCAATCGCTGACGATGCGCGTCTTGCGACCGAAGTTGTCGGTGTAAGCGGTCTCGAGCTCGAGAGTGGCGTTGAGGTCGCTCGGGAGCACGAGCACGACCTGTCCCTTCCCCGATGTCACATCGACGTCGTGCGATCCCGATCCTTTGAGCTCGACGTTGATGTCGCCCGCGCCGGTGTGCGCGGCGACGGATCCAGTCGCCGGACCAATATCGATGGGACCGCCGCCAGTCTGAGCATAAACTTCTCCCCCCGACGGACCGATATAGATGCGCCCGCCACCGGTGGTGACGCGCGCGCCTTCAGGAGCGGATGGCAATGAAAGCCCTCCCCCGGCGGAAGTCATTCTTATCGCGCCCGTTCCGTATCCGTATCCGTATCCCTTGCCGGCGCCGTTGTCGATACGCGTGGTTTTCCGCTCGCCGTCGTCGGTCGTGACGGTCGTCGTGGTGGCACGCGCGCTAACACTCGCGCTTGTTTCCGGCCCGGCAATACTGACACTGGCACTCTTACCACCACCGATCCCAGATCCCTCGTACCTGGAATCACGAGAGTCGGTGGTGATGACAGGGCCGCTACCGGAATACCCGTTGAAGTTGCCGTCTACACCCACGATTCTGATCAATCCGCCACCAGTGCTGACGCTGCCGTTCAATCGCGACTCGCCGACGTAAACCTCGCCGCCTCCGGTGCGGATGTTGACTTCACCGTTGACCTTCTTGATGGTGACCTCTCCACCGCCGGTGTGACCGGTGAAAGTTCCGTCAACGCTGGTGATCGAGATGCCGCCGCCAGCCGAGTTGATGCGGACGTTGAAGTTCCGCGGCACCTCGATGTCGAACCTGTGACTCGTGCTCTGATTATTGGTGAAGCCGGTGAAGCTGCTCTCGAGCGTTGCATCGCCATCTGACGGCTGTAATGTGACGTGTGTCAGGCGCCAATCACGCCCGCCGAGAGCCGCGCGCACGACAACCTGCGGACGATCCCAACCACTGATCGTGATGTCGCCGCCGGTTTTTAATTCGAGGTTGAGCGTTCCCCCGCTACGAACAGGCGCGGAGAGCTCGAAGGTGGTGTCCGTGTCGCTCCGATAAGTGTTGACCACTTTCTCAGTGGATTTCGGCTTGAGATCGGCCGGTATGAGCAACTCCCGTCCGTATTCAACCATCGTCGGCTTGATGACCCGGGCCAGCCGCGTGGTCTCGCCTGTTACATGTCTCGCAACAGGCCGGAATGCTGCCAACGGCAACATCACCAACGCCGCCAGAAGCAGGGCAACGATTCGTGCGCCGCGAGATGCCGCAACTCTACGGCGCGACTCGTTCAGTACCGCGAGCAAGCGACCCTCGAGTTGAGAAGGACGCGCCATGGCCACGGAAAGAAATCCGGGCGCTCCAAACGCGCGGGCGGAGCGCGCGACCTCGAGCAGATGCGACGCGTACTCCGTCGGCGGCGTGCCGAGTGAGACGACCCTGTCGTCGCAAGCGCGCTCACACTCGGCGCGCAAACGGCGCTCGGACATCCAGACCAACGGATGGAACCAGTAGAGCGCGCACACGAAGCCTGCGAGAAGCTGGGCTAATGAATCCCGCCGGGCAACGTGTGCGAGCTCATGGCGGAGCACCACTCTGCGATGCTCCTCGGACCAGTCCCGTGCGTCTTCCGGCAGGAGTATGACAGGAGAAACCGATCCCCAGGTAAGCGGAGTGCTGACAACGGTGCTCGAGAGAAGCCTCACGTCGCGAGTCACGCCAGCTTCTGCGCGTGCTTCGTCGAGAATGGTTTTCCAATCGGCACCGAGCGGCCACGCCCGACGAGCGATGTGACGGAGACGAATTCTCCCAATTGCCAGCCAGGCAACGACCAGGATGAGCCCGGTCACCCAGAACAGTGGCAGCGCGAAAGCACCGCGGCCCGCGGTCTGTGTCACGACTGCGAAATCGGTGGGACTGCCGGACAAGGCCGGATCGCTCGGCGCGGTTGGCGCAACAGAAGCCCCTTGAGGCGAGCGCGCATCGATTGCCGGAATCGAGCCGCTGGTTTGTGTGGGCACCGCGGCGTGTTTTTCGGGTTTCGAGCTAAAGAGGTTTACGGGAAATTGCGGAAGGACTGCGACGTCCCATGACGGCGAGATCAGCATCGCGGCTGGAAGTGTGAGACCGCAGACAATCGTCGCCAGAAGCACGAGATGACGTATCGAAGGCGACGCGCTGCGAAAAGCGGCGGTGACGATCAAGCCGGCGGCAAGAATCAGCGTCAGCTTTGCGAGTAGTGCGACGACGAACGGAATCATGATGCTCCTCCTCCGCCTGCTTTGCTGCGGGCTTTGTCGATCAGCCGCTCGAGATGATCGAGATCTTCGTCGCTCCAGCGATCTTCGTACATGCCGACCATCGCGGCGACGGCGGAGCTAGCGGAGTTGTCAAAGAAAGTTCGAACTAAGTGACGGACTGCGGATTTGCTGACGCGATCCGGATCAGCGGTGGGGTGGTAGACATAGCGCGGGCCGTCCTGCTCGTGCCGGAGATGACCTTTGCTTTCCAGCAGCCTCAGCATGCCGCGGACTGCCGTATACGTAGGGGGATCGGGAAGATCGGCGAGGACCTCGGCGGCGCTGGCGCTTCCCCGCCGGTAAACGATCTCCATGATCTGACGTTCTCGGCGTCCGAGCTGATCGAGTCCGCGATTTTTCATCGTGCGTCTCCGAAGTAGTGGAGGTAGGATGTCAATGGATTGACATAATGTCAATACCCTGACACTCCGGACGCTTACGTACCCGGGCTGGAGGCTGCACATTGGCAGTTCTGATCCAGGCCTTACGAGGAGCCGCTTTGCGCGACAAATGGGTGATGCTGGCGCTGGCGATGGTACTGCTCGCCACTCAGAGAGCGGCAGCGCAAGTCACCACCGCGCAGTACGGCAACGCACGAACTGGCGCGGCGACCAACGAGACGACGCTGACGCCGCAAAACGTGCGCAGCGCGACGTTCGGCAAAATCGGCACGTTCGAGGTCGACGGTGATGTCTACGCGCAGCCGCTATACGTGCCGCGCCTCGAGATCACCAATCGCGGCACCCACGATGTCCTGTTCGTCGCCACCGAGCACGGCACATTGTACGCGTTCGACGCGATCAACCCGCGCCTCCCACCACTCTGGAAAATCAGCTTCATCGATCCGGCCCTCGACATCACACCGGTCCCGTTTCGCGACGCCAGCTGCCCGTTCATCAAGCCGGAGATCGGCATCACGCCAACACCGGTGATCGACCTCGAGAACGGGACTCTCTATGTGCTGATGCGGACGAAGGAGCCCACTCCGCGCGGCGATCACCGTTACGTGCAGCGGTTGCACGCCATCAACATCCATACTGGGATGGATCGGCTGCCGCCGGTCGAGATCCGAGCCTCGGTGCGTGGCACCGGCGCCGGCTCCAGGATGGGGATCGTCGAGTTCGAGCCACTGAGGGAGAATCCGCGCGCCGCTCTGCTCCTCAACCGCGGAGTCGTGTACCTGTCGTGGGCATCAGCCTGCGACGTCGGACCTTTTCATGGCTGGATCATCGCTTACGACGCAAAAACTTTGCGCCAGGTTGGCGTCTTCAATGCGTCGCCTGGTGGATCTGAAGCCGGAATCTGGCAGGGCGACGCGGGCCTCGCCGCTGACACGGCGGGAAACGTGTACGCTGTCACCGGCAACGGCTCCTTCAACGAAAGTGGTCCGCTGCTGGACTACGGCAACACCGTGCTCAAGCTCGCGCTTACACCAACTGGTCTCGTCGTGCGGGATTACTTCACTCCCTCCAATCAAAAACAGCTCTCGACGGCGGATCTGGACCTGGGGTCGTCGGGTCCGGTGCTCATCGACGAAGACCGCGGCCCGCACCGCCGCATGGTTGTCGTCACCGGCAAGGCGGGCGTCTCCTACATGATCGATCGAGACAAGATGGGTCACTACCAGCCCGGTGACGATCCGCACGCAATCATGACGGTTCAGACGTCGGAAAGTGGGTTCGGCGCGCCGGCGTACTGGAACCAAACGCTCTTCATCTGGGGCAGCAACGCTGTGCTGAAATCCTATCGCGTCAATGGCGCCGGGATATCGGCGCCGATACTGAGCTCAGTGAGGTCGGTGGATCCGGGTGCGACGCCAACAGTCTCGGCCAATGGTGAACGGAACGGAATCGTGTGGGCAATCGAGACGCGAACATGGCGCGGTGCCGACAAGCCGGCGGCGCTGCACGCTTTCGACGCCAGCGATGTCAGAAGAGAGATCTACAACAGTGAGATGATTCCCGGTCGAGATCGCGCTGGAATCGCGCTCAGATTTGCAATACCGACTGTAGCGGCGGGCCGGGTCTACGTGGGAGTAAAGGGCGCGGTGGACATGTACGGCCTTCTCGCCGGCAATCGCTGACCGGCGCCGTTATTCGCCAGCTTGCTCGTTCTTGTTCTCAATTCGCGACAGCAGTACGCCCTCGGCTCGAGCGAGAGCGCCCTGCAGGTAGACTCTGGACAATCCCTGAGCCCAGTACTCGAGATCCGTTCGATTCGGTTGAGT
>QHUA01000029.1 GCA_003221805.1 Gemmatimonadota bacterium | reverse complement strand
GCGATGAAACGCTGGCTGCCGTGCTGGCGGGATTGGTGGCAACCGCGCTTGGCGGGGCTGCGTTCTGACTCTGATTTGCGTTGGGCAACCCGATGGTGGTGCGGCCGATGGCGATTCCTCCGATCAGCAAGAGCACCGCAGCAGCAGCCTGCAGCCACGGTTGCCCGGATGACCATCGCGGTCCGGACTCTCCGCGAATGAGACCTTCCTCCCTCGCTCGAGCCGCGACCGCTCGCCACTCGTTGAGCGGCTCCTGCTCGCGGGCCCGCTCGGCGGCGATCAGCTGGTCCAGTTGCTGTTCAGATAGCTGCGACATGTCCCTTCCCCTTTCCTGCGACGTTTGGTGAGTCCTCTACCAGATGGGCGAGCAGCATACGCAACTTCGCCCGCGCCTTGAACAATTGCGATTTTGATCCGCCCGGCGTGATTCCGAGCTCCTCTCCGATCTCGCCGTGCGTGTAGCCTTCTACGTCGTGAAGCACGAACACCGCTCTGGCGCCGGGAGACAACTTTTTCATCGCCTGATCGATCGATTCTGCCATGAAAGCCAATTTCGCGATGCGCCTTATTTTGCGTAGTGCGTTCAAAGTGCGGTTCACCGCGATCCGGTGGGCCCATGTTCCAAACTGCGAGTCACCACGATAGCTCGGGAGAGCCCTGAAGATCTGCATCCAGACCTCCTGAGAGATGTCGGCGGCCAGCTCGGGATCACCACAAAGTCTGCGAACAACCGCGTCGATATGGGGCGCATGCTGCGACCAAAGCCGCTGCATCGCCCTCTCGTCGCCCGCGATTGCGCGCTTGAGGTCGAGTTGATCGAATGGCATCTCGGACGTCTGATTAGTCACGGCATATGTAGGTAAAGTTTCCTCGAAAACGGTGACTTTCCCTCGCGGGAATCGTTTGCAACTGTACGCCTTGTCACTCCGTAGAGTTGCAAAGCCAGTCCGGGCTCGTTGGGGAACCTCTGCCGCATAGGCCAGTATAAATGATGGTAGTTCATGGAGTTAGCATTGCTTAGAGTCATTCTCACTGCCCTGACGATGACCCGAGCAGGCGATGGCCTGCCGGTCAAGTCCCCGACTGACGTTGGCATGTCCAGCAGTCGGTTGGCTGCGATCGAGCGCGTCATCGAGCGCGGAATCAAGGCTGGTGGCTACCCCGGCGCTTCAGTCGTAGTCGGCAGGAAGGGCGCGGCGGTTTTCGAGAAAGGATTCGGTAGGCTCTCCTGGAGCGAGACCAGCACCCCGGTTGATGCGCAGCGGACCATCTACGACGTCGCTTCGCTGACCAAGGTCGTCGGCACCACGACGGCCATCATGATCCTCTTCGACGAGAAGAAGATTGGGCTGGACGACCCCGTCGTGAACTACATTCCCACCTTTGGCGGCGGCGACAAGGACAGAGTCACCATCCGCCAGCTGCTCACGCACACATCAGGTTTGCCGGCTGGCCGCGACATATGGCGCATCGCCCAGACCCCGCTCGAGGCGCGTGCCCTGGTCCTGAGCACGCCCTTGGAGGGACGTCCCGGCGCCCAATACATCTATTCCGACCTTGGCGCTGACGTCCTCGGACTGTTGGTCGAGGTCGTCGCCGGTGAGCCGCTCGACAAGTTCCTCACTCGCCGGGTCTTTGAGCCGCTGGGGATGAACGAGACGATGTTCCGCCCCGCTGACTCCCTCCGCTACCGCATCGCACCGACCGAAGTCACCCCGCCCCGTGGCTATCCGCTGAGAGGCGAGGTCCACGACGAGAACGCCTACGCGCTCGGTGGGGTTGCCGGCCACGCTGGTCTCTTCAGCACTGCCGCCGACCTCTCCGTCTTCGCCCAGATGATGCTCAATGGCGGGGAGTACAATGGCGTGCAGATCATAAGCAAGCCGACCGTCGAGCTCTTCACCTCCAGAGCGTTCGGACACCGCGCACTGGGCTGGGACACCGCTGAAGGCGATTACGGGTCCGGCCGGTTCCTCGGACCGACCGCCTACGGCCACACCGGTTTCACCGGTACATCGATGTGGATCGATCCCGAGCGCGAGATGTTCGTGATCCTTCTCACCAATCGCGTTCACGCCGCGCGGGCGCTGCGGCCGGCGAAGGTGATCTCCGATGTTCGCGCCGATCTCTCCGATGCCGCCGTACTCTCAGTGATCGACGGGCCCAAAGTCTCGGGATCCCGGACTTTCCGCGCCGACCGCGAAGTGGGTTGGAACCCGGCGCCGCGTGCCTCGAGACGTCGTCACAGGTCCTCCCGCCACCACACGATCGCCAGCGCCAGCTCGAGAAGCCGCTCCTCCTCGGTCCGGAAAACGAGCTCCAGCAAGAAGAAGAGCGCGAAGAAGCATTAGATTTCCGGGATGAGCGATTCTCCAGCTCCTCCCGTGCCCACCGAAGCTGCCGGCTCTACGGGCGTCGTTTCTGAAGACCAGGTCAAGCTGGCGCTGCGGCGCGTCAAGGATCCCGATCTCCAGCTGAACATCATCGATCTCGGGCTCGTCTACGGCATTGTCGTCGAAGGCACCGCGGTTAAGATCGACATGACCCTCACCTCTCCCGCCTGTCCATCGGGCCCGGAGCTGATGACGAACGCCGAGAAGGAAGTGATGTCCCTGCCCGGCGTCGAGAGGGTCGAAGTGAATCTCGTCTGGGTGCCGTTCTGGACACCCGAGAAGATGGAGCCGCGCGTGAGGGCGTACCTCGGCTTCTAACGGTTACGGCCGGCACGCAAATTCTCCCCGTGCGTCTCAGCACCGGAGCAGTAGCTCTCGCCGCCCTTCTCTTATCCGCCGCTTGTGCGACGAATCCTCAACCGAGGGCCAGGTCTTCTGCAGCCAGATCGGTGGCTCCGGACTGCCTGGATACTCTTCGCGCTGCCGACTCAGTCTCGACCACGATAAAAATGTCGGTGACGCCCCTCGATTCCGCCGCGAAACTGCCCCGTGATTTCGAGGGGATGTTCGTCGAGGAGTTTCGCTCCCACTTCAAAGCTCCGACACACCTTCCACTTAGTGTTGTAGTTGGATTTCCGCCATGTGATTCGCTCGGGGCGCGTTGTGCGGGCGGATTTCTGAATGTCGGTGCGATCGCTTACGCGACGGCGCATAATGACGGAAAGCTCTCCGACATCCATATAGTGGACGCCGCGCTCACTCCTTCGCTCGCGGACAGCGTTGCGGCTGCCCTGAGAGCACTGTCAAACACAGCGAGCGTTCCATTCGGGGGCGACGCCGAGTCCGTGCCGCTGGTGATGGAGCTCACCGCGGAGGAATATCCTGACAGCGTTCCACCGGAGCGCCGCGTCTTCAAAGCGAAGGTGCCGCGCTACAATGTTCCGTTCAGATACGCGACGATGCCGGCTGCAGGCGTCGACGCAGCGTTTCCTTTCACGGCGCGTCTCGCGGGCGTGGGCGACAGCGTCACGATCGCCTTCACAGTGGATGCCAATGGAATGATCGCCCCCGAGTCACTGGAGCTCGTTCGAGCCACGTATCGCGATTTCGTTTCCAGCGTGCTCGATGCGCTGGGCAAGACCCGCTATCATCCGGCTTATCTAGGCGACTGCCCTGTCGCGACGCGAATGAAGCAGCGGTTCCTGTTCAAGGTACCTGACTAAAGGCTGGGGCTTACGAGGGCGCGGAGAGCGCTCGCAAAAACCCGTCTCCCATCTCCTCGATCTGCCAGCGCCTGAGATCAGGAACAGAGGCCAGGTCATTGATCGTCTTCGCGCCGCTCCGCGCCACGTTTTCCAGTCGCTCGCGCGAACAGAGCACGCCCGGATCGAGCTCGAGCCTCGTCGCAGCTGCATCGCGCACCGCCTTGAGCCGGCCGACTCGATCGTCGAAGTCACGATCCTTGTTCCAGCGCTGACCGCGCGGAAACTTTGGTAGCTCCGCTTCCGGCGCTTCCATCCCGCGTCGTATCGCCGCCACGATGTCGTGGCCTGCCCGTTCCAACATTCCCTTGGGCATTCCCTTGATCGCGCCCAACTCCGACACGCTCCGCGGCTGACGCCGGGCTAGGTCGAGCAGCACTTCGTTTCCCATCACCCGGAACGTGGCGCGATCGAGCTGCGCCGCGACCGTGTCGCGCCAGTTGGCGACCTCTCGCAGCACCGCCAGCTCACGACGCGTCAGATCGCGCGCGCCCTTCAGCCGGAGAAATCCCTCCATCTCCTCCTCCGCTTCCCAGCGCGTTCCCTCGATCCCGCAGCTGCAACAGGTAACGAGTGTCTTGCGCGGCGTACTCCAGCATGTCCGGCGTCAACGGACGCATCGACCAGTCAGCCCGCTGATGTTTCTTGTCCAGCTTTACGTCGAAGTACTGCTCGAGCAGAGCGGCGAGACCGAATGATTTGATGCCGAGCAGCTGCGCTGCGACACGGGTGTCGAAGATCCTGGTGACGTGCCAGCCGTAGTCCTGATGGAGCAGTCGCAGGTCGTAGTCAGCGTCGTGAAAGACCACTTCGACGTTGTTGCTCTGGAGCAGCTCACCCAGTTTCGGCGGCGATCCGATCGGAAGCGGGTCGATGATCGCGCTTCGCTCCCGCGTGGAGATCTGCAGCAGGTAGATGCGATCGAGAAAGCGATGGAAGCTCGCTCCCTCGGTGTCGAGAGCGAGCTCACTGACGTCGGCAATCTGATCCAGGAAGCGATTTACCTCGGCTGGCTGGTCGAGGTACTCCGCGCTCTCCGTATTCGCGGGACGCATCATCCAAATCTAGTGCTTTAATGGTGTCGCGCCCCGGCAGCGTTAAGTTTCGTCGCTGAAATCACCATTCGTCGATGACCGAAGACTTCAAGGTTCACATCTATCCGAGCGACTGCGATTCCGTGGGCCACGTGAATCACGCCCACTTGCTAACGCTGCTCGAGCGCGCGCGATGGTCGGCCCTCGAGCAGCACATGTCGTACGAAGAGTACATGAGAACCAGTCTGTGGGCGGTGGTGCGCAAAGTAGAAGCATCGTACCAGGCGCAGAGCTTCCCCGGCGACGATCTCAGCATCCGAACCGGACTGACCTCAGTCGGCAACACCAGCTTCATCGTGCGGCAGGTGGTGCGAAATCAAAGGGACGCGGTGGTGGCGGATGTATCGATCGTCTACGTCACGGTGTCACCCGACGGAAAGCCGATCCCCGTCCCGGACCAGTGGCGAACGCTGTTCTCACCGTGGCAAGATGACAGCTGACCCGAACGGGGTCAGTGCGACCGAGCAATCGCTGCCGGCGCAGATCGGCGCGGTGCTATTTCGCCATCGCGGCTGGCTGCCTCTCCTCTTCCTCGGCATTCCGCTGGTAATGCCCGGTTCGACGTCTCCGTTTCGGTGGGATGTCGGACTCGCACTGATCATCATCGGCGAAGGGATCAGGCTCGCCGGTGTTGCCGCCGCCGGCACCGTGACGCGGCGACGCTCGCGCAACGTGCAGCGACTCGTCAGCTACGGGATTTTCGCCTGGGTCAGAAATCCGCTTTACGTCGGAAACTTTCTGATCTGGATGGGATTCGTCACCATCTCCGGCGTGCTGTGGTTCCTTCCTGCCGCCGTGCTACTATTCGCTGTCGAGTACGAGCTGATCGTTCGCTACGAGGAGGGAGTGCTGGAGTCGATCTTCGGACGCGAATATCTCGATTACAAGAACTGCACGCCGCGCTGGATTCCCAAACCGCCAAAGGGAGAGGTGCCACCGGGCGAATACCATTGGGGCGAGGCGTTCCGTAGTGAGATCAGCACTTTTCTACAGTACGCGGTGCTGTTACTGGCTTTCTGGATCAAGGGCCACGTGCTCGCGGCTGGGACGGCGGGGTTCATCAAGACGTTTTAACTGCAACTGAACGGGTGCGAGGTGTGAGCGGCGTGGATGCCAGTTACCAGTTCACGACGTCTGGACTTCACTAAGCGCTATTCGTGGCACAAGCAGTGGCTGTCACGCCACTGAGGTAAGTCCGGGCGTAGTGAACTAACAACTCTTGCAACTGAGCGACTGACACCTCGCACCCGTTCAGTTGCACTTCACGCCTTGGCGCGGCACTCCACGCAAACCGGTCTCGAACCGGAGAATCTCGCCTTCATCTTGTCCCAGAACGATCCGTACAGGTGCTGATCGCACAGCGCCCGTTTGCACGACCGGCACACCCCGCCACTTCCTGCTGTGAAAAACACTCCGCACTTGTCGCACTGCCAGGTGAACTGCGATTTGCGGAAGAACGGAGGCACTTACACGATGGCCAGGATTTGCGAGCCGCTCCACGAGGTGCTGGGCTTTAGCTCCACCGGCGACCCGATCTGCGCGGCTTCGACGCACACCATTCTCGTGTAGTCGTCGGTATCGAGACCGATGAAACCCGTCACCTTCTCCGCCCACGGATTCCACACCACGGCATCCTTGAATCCGGTTGCTCTGATCTCGATCCTGCGATCGTTGCCGCGATCTTCGACTTCCACTTTCTTGGGCGCCTTGAGATAAACGCGATCGGTCTCGTCCGAGATCACCAGCTTCTTGGCCTCGTCCTTCGTCTCGTTACCGCCCTGCGTTTTGTCCAGGTACCATTTTCCAGTAAATCCGCGAATCGCCGATTCGCGAATGTCGGCAACTGCGATGTAGGTGTGGAGCCCGGCGGTAAAACTGAACAGCTCGTCGCCGGTGTTGAAGGCATCCAGCTTTACCGTCAGCGACTTGTCGTCGATGCTGACGGTGAGCTCGGTCCGGAAGTGATACGGCCACAGCTCGCGCGTGCGATGGTCATCGACGAGAATGAGCTTGACCGACGACGGATCATCACCAGAGTCAGCATTCTCCCCCAGCTGCCATTCCGTCTTTCGCGCAAAGCCATGCTGGGGAAGAGCGCCGAGGTTGGCGAACTGCGGCCACACCACCGGTATGCCACCGCGAATCGGGTCGCCCGGCGCGAACGTCGCGGTTTTCCCCATGAACAGCACTTCCTTGCCGCCAGCGGGAATCCACGACGTGACGTGGGCGCCATTCAGATATACGTCCGCCGAGCTCCCCGAAGGATGCGAGAGCAGCAGGGTGGACATTCCGTTCTTTCCGGGAACGATGGGAGGAGTCATGAGATCAGATATTGAGGCCCAAGCACCGGAGTCCGCCAGTCGCTTGGCAAAAGAGAGCCGCTACCGGTTGGGCCGTCCCGGAGGATTGGGACTCTTGAACACTTCTCGATTGAGCTGGACGTACTCCTTCAGATTGGAGGGCACGTCCTCTTCAGGAAAGATCGCCGTCACCGGGCACTCCGGCTCGCAGGCGCCGCAATCGATGCACTCGTCGGGATGGATGTAAAGCTGATCGGGTCCTTCATAGATGCAGTCGACCGGGCAGACATCTACGCAGGCGCGGTCTTTGGTGTTCTTGCAGGCTTCAGTTATTACGTAGGGCATGTAATCCCCAATGGTTCGATGACACCAGAGACGATGGCATCATCGGGCAAGCAGTTCCTTTTGCGAAAAATAGACCTGCGGAATTGAATAGCAACCATGAGCGTTACTACTTGATGATTCCAACGGGACGCGGCTCAGCGAAGCTACTTCCGCCAAGGGGGAAGATCCCCGCGCTTCCTGGTGAGGTCCGGATTCTCGCGAAAGAGGGTCGCCGTCCGACCGATTACCTGAACGACAGCTGCATTCGTGGCGAGGGCGAGGGAGTTGGCCACGTCCTTTGGCTTCGAATCATCCTTGCTCCCGAGCCTGACCTTCACCAGCTCGCGGGTCCGCAGCGCATCGTCGAGTGAGCTGATGATCGATGGCGTGAGTCCCTGCTGCCCGATGTGAACTGTCGGACCGAGGTGATGCGCTTCAGCGCGTAGCCCTGCACGTTCGCGGCCTCTCAATTTCTCATCCTGCCCGGTTTCGTCATGAAGCCCCGAACATCTATCGGCGTTCCGTTCCAGTAATTGGCGTCGCTTCGCATCACCTGAAAATGCAGGTGCGGAGCGTCCGGTGATGCGTTGCCGGTAGTGCCGACAAATCCGATCACATCCCCTTCCTGGACGGCGAGTCCTTCTTTCACGTTTGGCGCGTAACCCATCAGGTGCGCGTAGTACTCGACGTAGCGGCCGCTGGCGTCGGCGATGTAGATCGTGATTCCACCGGCACCGCTGTTCGCCAGCTTGATGATGCGTCCGCTGGACGCGGCCAACACGGGCGTGCCACGCATCGCCATGATGTCCGTCGCCATGTGGATGCGACCGCCGCTGCGCGCCTGATGATAAGTGTCCGTCAGCTCGCGCGGCTCCGCACCCTCGACTGGCACCATCAACGGATGCGCGCGGAAGTATGCCGAATCGGATGCAAGCATCGGCCGCATGTCGAGAGGCACCGCGTCTTCAGGCCTGCTCACCACCACCGGGGGCATGCGCTTGGCCGCAGTGCCATCCGATGCATGGAGATTGACGCAGGTCGTCGCGCCTACTACCACGCATAAGAGCGTCGCGCAAAGCCGTGATGCCCGCGCCACGCCCGCACCTCGTTCACAAAAGCGCTCGAGCTCAGCCCGGGTGAACACCAGCTAGCTGCGGCTCCGTCTTGCCAGATTCTGGAATTTCAGGGCCATTGACGCCTCCTCCTCCCCCTGCTGCTCCTTCCCGCTGCTCGAGCTCGCGCGCCATCTGCGCGATCCCATCCTCGAGCGTGCGTGAATGGTGCATCGAGCAGAACTTGGGCCCGCACATACCGCAAAATTCGGCGCTCTTGAAGTATTCGGCGGGCAGCGTTTCGTCGTGGTACTCCTGGGCCCGCTCAGGATCGAGGCTAAGCCGGAATTGCTCCTTCCAATCGAAGGCGTACCGGGCGCGCGACAGCGCATCGTCACGGTCGCGGGCGCCCTTCCGGCCACGCGCAACGTCCGCCGAGTGCGCCGCGATCTTGTAGGCGATGACGCCCTGGCGGACGTCTTCGGCGTTTGGCAGACCGAGGTGTTCCTTCGGCGTCACGTAGCAGAGCATGTCCGATCCGAACCAGCCAATCATCGCGGCGCCGATGGCGCTCGAAATGTGATCGTAGCCCGGCGAGATGTCCGTCACCAGCGGACCCAGAGTGTAGAACGGCGCCTCGTTGCAGACCTCTTTCATGCGCCGCACGTTCATCTCGATCTGATGCATCGGAATGTGTCCCGGACCTTCCACCATTACTTGTACATCCCGCATCCAGGCCCTCTTCGTCAGCTCACCGAGAGTGTCCAGCTCCGCGAACTGCGCTCGGTCGCTCGCGTCGGCGATGCATCCCGGCCTGAGACTGTCGCCAAGCGAGACAGTGACGTCGTAATAGCGAAGGATGTCGAGCACGTCGTCGAATCTCTCGTACAGCGGATTCTGTTTCCGGTGCGCCATCATCCACACCGCGTGCAGCGAGCCGCCGCGGCTCACGATGCCGGTGATTCGGCCGTGGACGAGTGGTAGGTGCTCGATCAGGATCCCGGCGTGCAATGTCATGTAGTCGACGCCCTGCTTCGCCTGGTGCTCGATCATGTCGAGCAGGTCGTTGGCGGTGAGCTCCTCGAGCTGCTTGTCCCACTTGCCGTCGGGGCCACCCTGCACCGCCTGATAAATCGGCACCGTTCCAATGGGAACTGGCGACGCGGCGATGATGGCGCGACGGATGCCATCGATGTTGCCACCCGTCGAAAGATCCATCACCGTGTCGGCGCCGTACTTCACCGCGATCTGCAGCTTCTCGATCTCGCCGTCGACGTCGGACGACACCTGTGAGTTGCCGATATTGGCGTTGATCTTTACCCGTGCGGCTTTGCCGATTGCCATTGGCTGCAGTGCGCCCGCGAGGTGATGAATGTTGGCCGGGATGATCAATCGCCCGATGGCGATCTCGTCGCGCACCACTTCGGGAGCCAACTCTTCGCGCCCGGCGACGAAGCGCATGGCGTCGGTGATCTCACCCCGACGTGCGTGGTGCATCTGCGTGCGTGCTGCCCTTTGCATTGTTCGACTCCCTACGCCGGTACTAACCGGATCAGGTTCTGAGGGACTTTCTCAGCCGCGCTGCTGCCTCAGGTCGCGAGACTGCAATGAAAAGGCGCGCGGCACCCCTGTCTCATTTGAATATATACGAGTAGCAGGCCGCATTCCTCTTGACGGCGCGACCTTTATGCTCGACACTCTTTCCAGCCCCTGGATTGTCATAACCACATCCTGGATCGAGGATCCCATGGCCATCAATACGAATAAGGTCTTGCTCGGAGGTATCGCCGCTGGTGTCGTCCTCAACGTCATCGATTTCGCAACCAACACCTTCATACTAGGCGCTCGTATGAAGGCGGAAGTAGACGCATTCAAACCAGGCCTCTCGGATCGTATGATGACCGGTTCGGCCATCACTACCTCCATCGTCATGGATTTTGTTCTCGGAATCCTGCTCGTCTGGACCTATGCAGCGATCCGTCCGCGTTTTGGCCCGGGGCTTCGAACTGCTACCTTCGCCGGGCTTTTGTTCTGGGTTTTGGGCGCAATTTGGAACGCCAGTTACCTGCACATAGGGATGATGTCGTCCGGGCTCTGGCTGACCGTCGCGTTCATCGAGCTCGTAAATTTTTTCCTCGCCGCGTGGCTTGGCGCGAAGCTGTACACTGAGGAGACCGCCCTGGCGTAGCAACCCCGTGCCGAAGGACGGAATGAAGTCGTCTGTTCGGTATGGGCAAGCTCTTTTCTTTCCTCGGCGCTACGATCCTGGGATACGTTGGCTGGTTTATCG
>QHUA01000028.1 GCA_003221805.1 Gemmatimonadota bacterium | reverse complement strand
GTCGAAAGCCTGCTTGCGGGTTCGCTCAGCGAGTTCCGTAAAGAGCGAGATATTGCCGCCAAACATCGTCTGAAAGGCGGCGCCGACGGTCCCGAAAACCGACCGGGATCGGACGACAACACCACGTACCACGCCAAGATTGTCCACGATTCGGAATCCAGGCACGTCGAAGCCGGTCGTTGTCATGTTGGACGGAATGTCTGCTGCCTGCGAATGGATGATGGAAGACATGAGTCACGTTTTGCGGTGAGTGGTCAGACCGTCTCAAACGTCAGGAATGTCGGCTGTGACGCCGTAGTTCAGCTGCGAGCACGTTACAACCATTGCGGCGTCGCCGCATCCGAAAAGTGGTTGTCTGCCTCGCCATCGACTCCGCGAATTCGCTAGAAAAAGCTTTGGATCAATCCTTGACAATAAAAGTTGTCAAGGATATCATCTCCTCATGCTCGACATCCAAGTCATCGATGATCCGACGGCGGCGACGGTGGCCCTGGAGCCGATGCGAAGCCGACTCCTCTCCGAACTCGCCGCCCCCGCCTCGGCCGCGACGCTGGCTACGCGCGTCGGCTTGGCCCGGCAGAAGGTCAACTACCACCTGCGCGCACTCGAGACGCACGGGCTGGTGCGGCTGGCCCAGGAAAGAAAGTGGGGCGGGCTGACCGAACGGCTGCTCGTCGCGACGGCCGCTTCCTACGTCGTTTCGCCGAGTGCCCTGGGCCCGATCGCCGTCGATCCGGGTCGGGAAGTCGATCGGCTGTCGGCGAGCTATCTCATCGCGTTGGGCGCACGGGTTGTCCGCGAGGTGGCCGATCTCGTTCGTCGTGCGAACGAGTCGGGCAAACGCCTCGCGACCCTAGCGGTGGATACCGAGGTTCGCTTCCGATCGGCGGCGGACCGGGCGGCTTTCAGCCACGAACTCACCGAAGCCATCGCGAAACTCGTTTCGAAATACCACGATGAATCCGCCCACGGCGGCCGCGCGCACCGCCTGGTAATCGTGGCGCACCCCCTACCGCAGAAATCCTATCCTAAGGAGTTATCATGAGCGTGAAGAAAGAAGCCAACGGTCGCCGTTCCGTTCAGGTCGAATTCGAGGTCCAGGGCACGCCGGAGGAAGTCTGGCAGGCCCTCGCCACCGGGCCAGGTATTTCATCCTGGTTCGTGCCAACCGACATCGACGAGCGCGACGGGAAGCCCGTCGCAGTGAATTACCACTTCGGTCCGGGCATGGAAATACGCTCCGTGGTGACGGCTTACGATGCGCCTCGGACATTCGCCCAAGAGGGAGAAGGCATGACCCCGGGCTCGCCGCCGATCGCGACCGAGTGGCGCATTGAAGCGCGCGCAGGCGGGATCTGCATCGTCCGCTTTGTGCATAGCCTGTTCGCCAGCACGGACGATTGGGACAACCAGCTGGAAAGTGCCAAGTCCGGATGGTCAGGTTTCTTGAACATCCTGCGGATCTATCTCAGGCACTTCCGCGGACAACGCTCCGCGATCATGCAGGTCACGACTCCCATCGCGAGTACGGAGGCGGAAGCATGGGAAACGCTGACCGCGGCGTTGGGAGTGAAAGGCGTCAGCGTCGGGCAGCGTTGGACGACGCCCGCGGGTGTCTCGCCGCTCAGCGGCGTGGTGGAGCTTGTCACCGAGAATCCCTACGACGCCCTGCTGAGGCTCGACAAGCCGGGGCCGGGCATAGCCGCTCTTGGCGCCGTCACCTATCCCAGTGGCCAGAGCGTGGTGGCGATGAACTTGTACATGTACGGCGATCAGGCGGCCGCAACCGTCGCCCGGGAGACACCGGTGTGGGAAGCGTTTCTCCAGCAACGCTTCCCGATGCCGACGGAGCTGAGCGAGAGCAAATGAGAAAGCTCAAGATCATGGAGCACATTTCGCTGGACGGCGTGATCCAGCACTCCTCCCGATGACGACGATTTTCCTTACAGCGACTGGTCAGCGCCCTATCGGACTCCCGCTGGCCGGGATGCAGTTCTTGCCGCGTATGGCGAGAGCTTCGATCTGCTGCTTGGCCGTCATACCTACGATCTCTGGTCGAGCTTCTGGCCAAAGGCGCCGAGCAGTCCGATGGCGGACCGCCTCAATGCGGCAACGAAGTATGTCGTGACCCACCGCCCCGAAAGTCTTGAGTGGGGCCCGTTCGAGGGGGTTGGAGCGGACTTCGTCGACGGCATTCGCCGCATCAAGTCGCAGGACGGCAAGGATATTGTCCTGTCGGGTAGCTCCACGCTGACATCGACGCTGCTCGAACATGGGCTCGCGGAAGAAGTCCTGCTGATCGTCTCTCCGGTCCTGTTGGGCACGGGGAAGCGCTTCTTTGCGGAAGGAACCCCGGCATGCTCATTCGAGCTCGTCACCACGAACGCCATGCCGTCCGGCGTCATCCTCAGTGCTTACAAGGTCGCCGGGCCATTGAAGACCGGATAGTTCACAATAGCCTGGAGTGCTGCATGCACGCACTCTTTTCATCAGCAGCACGTTCAAAGCGGGTCTGATTGAGCGTCGGGAGGTAGTCATGAAGAAGTGGGGGCGACGCATTCGCGGGGCAATCGGAATGGGCCTCGCTTGGGGAGCAGCAGGGTTTGGTGCGGGCACTCTACTGGCGCGGGTGCCCGGTTTCTACTCCGACCTCCCGTTTGCCCTCCTGTTTGCTCCACTCGGCTTTTTTGCCGGCATCATATTCTCCGGGATCCTCGTGGTTATGGAGGCCGGTCGCGGGTTTGATCGCATGTCGCTTTCGCGCTTTGCGGGGTGGGGCGCCGTGAGTGGCCTTCTGCTGTCCGGGATCTTCGTCGTCGGCGCGGCCCTTCGAGGGGCGTCCTTGTGGGGAGAGTTTCTGGTGTTCGGTCCCGTGCTCGCGATGACGAGCGCGGTCTGCGCTGCTGGTTCGCTGGCCTTGGCCAGACGGGCTGAAAGGCGAGAACTCCCCGGCCCCAGTTGGGATCCGGCCGAGGCCGCACTTACCGAGGACGAAAAGCGGGAACTGCTCGGCCGCGGTGACTGACATGTCCGCGTGGTTCCAGCCCGCCGCTTCGGAGGGCGTTGCTCATCCAGATGTGGATGCTGGCAGGCACGCCTAATGCCCTAGTTCAGCTGCGGGCGATTCTGATCTGAACAAATACAACCCAACGACTTTGGCGCGCCCGTCTGCCGCAACGCTCGTTAGGCGGCGCTCTACGCGCATCCTTCCCCTATGGGGTCGGTGCTTCAATGCGCGTCGTTTGTGCGAACACCACTCTCCAGCCGCCCTCTTGGCGTGCATAAATGCGCGTATAGCGAAATCTCTGTTCGAACGCCGAACCGCCGAACGAACCCGAGCGGTGACCAATCCCCGTCACGATGGCGACATTTCCGTAGAGTCTCACTTCCTGGTCTGAGTAATCAACTTTGTCAAACTTCAGAACGCCTGATCGCATCGCCTCGGCGTTCTGTGCCCCAGTGCGAATCAGTCCGGTTCCAGCGATTTCGGTAAAATCCGGGGCGTTGAGCCGCGCGATCGTCTGCCAGTCGCCACGGAGCTGCGCTTGCTGTCGTTGATGTTCCAAGTCCAGGATCTGGATCTCGACGTTATCCGCTTTTATAGCGGGATGCGCGCAGGCGAGAAACGCCACTAAACAACTCGTTGCAGACATCCTTAAGTGAGTCACGTTCCCTCCGCGCGAAAAGTGAGTCACGTTTCCTCCGCGCGCAGCTCCTCGAGGACGGCGCCCTTTTGCCAAGAGTTGGTCGGTGGTGCGTCACTGCCCTCAGAGGTCAAGAGCCATCACTATGTTGCAGCGAGCGTATTCAGGATGCGCTCCCTCCCGAACCACCGTGAACCCCAACGAGCGGTAGAGCGCGATCGCCGGAGCCAGCTTAGTGTTCGACCCTAAGCTGACTCTGATCGCTCCTTCGTCCCTTGCTTTCTGGAGCGCGGCCAATGCTAGTGCACGGCCAATGCCTCGTCCTCTGTATGCGGGCTCGACAGCCATCCGGGCAAGCTCGAACTGGTCAGGCCCGTCGCGAAACAAAGCGGCAACTCCGACGACGATGCCGTCGATAGTCGCGGAAAAGATGTGCCCACCTTCGCGAAGAACCCTGCCGGGATCCTCGCTCAGGTGGCGGTCCATCGCCTCTATCTCGAAATGCTCAGTGATCCAGACCTCGTTCAAACGGATGAAGTCCGAAAAGCAGTCGG
>QHUA01000246.1:1062-2728 GCA_003221805.1 Gemmatimonadota bacterium | reverse complement strand
TTAGCCCAGTAAGTATTGACCATCCTGGCCATTGTCTGGTCCTGTGGCGTCGGGGCACTCCTCGGATCGGCGCCCAGCGTGTTGAACACGAATGGAATTTCGGCGCCGTGCGGTACTCCATTCCGCCACTGCTCCCGCATCGCTGCAGGTACGTAGGAGAAACGGTACACGTAAGCCGGCGCGCTTTTGGCGACGAAGGCGCTCGCCGTGAAACGCGCCGGCTCGGCTTGCACCCGATCCGTGCCGGCCATCACGAGCAACGTCCGGAGGTCCGTCGTTCCGGCTGGGTCATAGGCCACGGTCGCCTCCGCTTTCCGCGCTCCGAACTGGGAGAACAGCGCCTCCTTCGTGTCAGCGCTGATGAAGCCGA
Organism: Gemmatimonadota bacterium; assembly: GCA_003221805.1. Classification (GTDB taxonomy): domain Bacteria; phylum Gemmatimonadota; class Gemmatimonadetes; order Gemmatimonadales; family Gemmatimonadaceae; genus UBA4720. Next base: position 2,358 of record QHUA01000246.1, on the reverse strand, counting down.
CGAAATCGGCGCTATTTGATCCGATGATTATGGGAACCCGCATCTGTCTCCCAGCCTCGTACGTGCTCTGGGGCGTTTCCACCATCAGCCGGCCATCGAGAATCGGGCCCGGATACGTGATCGGACCGCCGCGACCCGCGCTCTCCTGACCTCTGTCGACAATCTCGCCCGCGCTCAGAGCGCGCAGCCTTGCAAGTGCCGCCGCGTCCACGCCCTGTATACCATATCTACGGGCGAAGTTTACGCCGATCGCTTCGGCCGACGGCGCATCGGGACGATTCTCACGCATTGCTCGGCCGGTGAGCACGCCGTCCCGGCCGCCGCCGGACTCGATGATCGCCTTCTGGAACAAGCCGCGCGAAAGCGGCGAGGTGAGGAGCGTGTGTACCGAAACGCCGCCGGCGGACTCGCCGAAGATAGTGACGTTGTTTGGATCGCCTCCGAATGCCGCAATGTTCTGCCGCACCCACTTGAGCGCGGCGATCTGGTCCATGTACGCGTAGCTTCCCTTGAGCTCCTCCGGATGCTCACGGGTCAGCGCGGGGAAAGCGAAGTGACCGAGACGCCCGAGACGGTAGTTGAAGTTGACCAGGACGACGCCTTGCTTCGCGAACTCGACGCCCGAAATGCCCGGAAAGCACGGCTGGATGTAACGGAGCAGGCCGCGAAGCTTAACCCATAACCATGCCACACATTCAGGAACAAACAGTCTTCCGAGGATGTCGGCGAGATTCCCGCGGAGTCGGGTGGAAAAGCTGCCTGCGGACAATCAGCGCCGAACGTGGTCGCATCGCGCTCTCCCTGCCACGCGGCCACAGGTTGCGTCGGCCGCCAGCGATACTCGCCAACCGGTGCACCAGCGTACGGAATTCCCTTGAAGCTTGATACATCTCCTTCAGTGACACCGCGCACGACACCGGAAGCGGTACGAACCGTCGGTCCCACTCCGGAGGCTGTGCGGACCGTTGTCTCCGCGGACGTGACTCTGCGATACGGCACCACGACCGCTTTCTCGAGGCCGACGAGGATGACGGCGTGGTCGCCGACGATCGTCACACCGGTGGTGCGCGGGAGACTATCCTGCACGACGCGCACTTCCGCACGATTCCCGTTGACCGTCAGCTCAGTGACGCGCCCTTGCCCCTCGGCCTGGATCAATGTGCGCGGAGCAACAGTCCGCAGACCATCGGGCCGAACGAATGGTATCGATGTCTCGATCAGAACGACTGCGCCCGCACTGCCGTCCGGGTTCACGGAAACGCGATAGAATTTTCCGCTCGTGTAATTGTTGGCGTA
>QHUA01000246.1:0-975 GCA_003221805.1 Gemmatimonadota bacterium | reverse complement strand
GACAGGGCGATGTCGTTGCAGATGCCGGGGTTTGGCGGAAATGGGTACGTGCCCTTCACCGCACCGCTTCTCAGGTCGAAGGAGCGGAGCGCGGTCTGTCCGGCCACTGGCGCACCATCGCGACCACCCGTCTGGTTCTGACAAACCCACAGCGTGTTTGTCTTGTCGTCGGCGAGCACGCCGAGCGTGTTCGTCAGGCCGGTGACCGACGCGAGAATCCATGGTTCCGCTCGCGCGGCGCCCGGCGCGGCGCGGTAGATCGTCCCCTTCGCGGTGCTGCCGAAATAGACGGTGCCGTCCTTACTCGACGTGAGATTCTCCGGTCGGACGGCGGTGTCACTGGTCGTGATCTCGGTGCGGCTCTGGGCCTGAACGAGCGAGGCGAAGGAAGCGAGCGTGACGACTGCAACGATCAAGTCGCGCACTGTTCGACGTGTATTTTCCATTTGAGAGAACCGGCTATCGTTGATAACTGACGCGTAGAATGCGATTACCGAAGTCGTCGCTGATCAGGATCGACCCGTCGGGCATCTGCAGCACATCGACGGGCCGGCCAGTTGCCAATCTCGTAGCTGCCCGGCCGCCGGGAGCAGTGGATCTTCCGGGCATGAAGCCGTCGAGAAAAGTCTCGTAGCTTGTAACGCGACGTCCGTCCGTGCGCGCCACCATCACGCGATAGCCGCTCGGAGACGATCGGTTCCACGATCCGTGCTCGGCGATGATCGCCGCGTTCTTGTAGCTGGCCGGGAACATGTCGCCCGTGTAGAACGTGAAGCCGAGCGCCGCGACGTGGGCGCCGAGCTTCTGCACGGGCGGCTCGGTGGTGGAGCAGGCCCGCTGCGCGCCGAATTCCGGATCCGGCACATCACCCTGATGGCAGAATGGAAAGCCGAAGTGCAGGCCGCGCTTCCAGGCGACATTGAGCTCATCGTTCGGCACGTCGTCGCCCATCATGTCGCGACCGTTATCGGTGAA
>QHUA01000054.1 GCA_003221805.1 Gemmatimonadota bacterium | reverse complement strand
AAGCTGCGCAAGCACGCTGATCGCGCCAAATGTCAACGCAGCACGTGCGAAATCCGCATTGAATGCCGGATCGGTTACGAACAGCACGAAGCTAGCACCCAACGCGGCGACAACAACTAACGCGACGTACCTGACGATCGGACTTTTCATTAAAGAAGAGAAACCCCCGCGCTCGGCTACCACCCCTGTGTATCAGGGAAGAACCAACAGAACAGTGCGTAGAACATCAGCGTCACCTCCCTACACGTCAGTCGCATTGAGCATCCGCTGCAATGCGCTACTAGGTTGGCTCCGCTCGTGTAGCTAAGACTGCCCGCTCAACTCGTCTCTTAGCCGGGACGGGGGTTTTTTATTTCCTATAGGATCCGTGTTAAGGGTGAAAACGCTTCCACAAACCGATCCTTTCTATCTTTCACCGGGTCGACTCGACCCGCTTTCAACTCCTCTTTATCCTGCACCGGGCCCCCTGGGCCCGTTTACTCTACCGAATCAACCCAGCGGTTCGTCGCCGCCAGCACCGCCAGAGCGCTCGCTGTTTCCGCGCTCCCTTTGATCTCGCAATTACCTACCAGCAATTGGCTGTCTCGTCCAGAGCGAACTGTCACTCCCACGAACACGTACTCGCGGTCGAAGGCCTCCATCACCTTCACGCCTTCCACCGCCAGCTGTCCTTCCCTGCCCTCGGCGCTGCCGATCGCAAATACCGTCGCACGTGCGGCAAGATCGAGGCGGGACCTGTCCCCCTCGATCCCATGGGCTTCACCTATGAACGACTCCTCACCCTTCCGCAGGGTAACTCTGCAGGAAACCCCCTTGCTCCTCGAGCCACGGACCTCCACATCCTCGAAATAGAGCCGCCGGGCCGTATAACGCCTGACCCCGCCCTCCGGCGTCGGACCGGGCGCTATGAACTGACTGGCGGGCGTCGGACGCGCCGGCGTCGGCCTCACCTTTGGTTCACTCGTAATCGCTACCGAGATCTTCCGGTGGTCGATCCGCATCGCCAGGTGCGCCATCAGCGCACTCTCGATGTTCCGCACCACCTGCTTCGGCGTTAGCTCCGCCGTCGTCAGGACGTGGATCTGCTCCACCGCCCCACTGTCGCTCTCGATGATCTTTGCAGAGACGACTCCCGGCAGCGTGAGGATCAGCTCCTCAGCGCGTTTGATCGGGAGAACGCTGCCGGCGATGTTGTTCAATTATAAAGTTGTGCGGGATTTTGATGCGACGGGAAACAGGTGGCCAATATTGTTGACGACCGGCTCTTAAGCAAGCAAAAAATCCCCTGCTACTGCGCTCCAAAAAGAATGATTACTGCAGAGTACGCTACAACTTTCCGCCGGAAGCGCGATGCCTGATTCGTATCACCGGAATGTCGGTTTCGTATCACCGCTGCCGGAGGGCTCCTCGACCGCCACTGGATACTCAGCCTCTAAGCGACCGCATTCGAGCTACGGCGCAACCGGCAGAGTTATGTGTGACTCGGCAGCGCAATACACCCGCTGCGTCGCCTTGACGTAGTCGCTCGCCTTTGCCTGGTAGATGCTCGGCACGAACTTCTGCGGGTTGCGATCGATGACGGGGAACCACGTCGACTGCACCTGCAGCATCAGCCGGTGGCCCTTGAGGAAAACGTGGTCGCGGTCCCGCAACGGAATCTTCCACACGATCGGCACATTCGGCTTGAGCGGTGCCGGTTGCTCGTAACTCGCCAGGTAGCGGCCACGCCTCCCTTCCATCGCGATCGGCAGCTCGTACCCGTTCATCGTCCGCGCGAACGCGCCGGCCGGCGGCCCTCCGTCAGGATTCCACGGCGTCTTCTCCGCTCTCTCCGGATAGACATCGATCAGCTTCACCACGAAATCCGCGTCGGTGCCCGAAGTCGATGCGAATAAATCCGCCGAGGTCTCGCCGGTGATGGTGAGATCGTGGTCGAGGAGCGCGCTGACGTAAGTCAGAACGTCCGGCCGATTCTCGACGAAGCGCTGGTCGGCCGTCTCCCACGTCCGCCAGTCACCGGCCGGATATGTCGGCGAGATCGGCCGTTGACGATAGGGTACCGGATTCGCCGGATCAGAAACATACTCGCGATACGCGTCCCGCTTCCCGCTTCCCGCTTCCCTAAACGACAGCGTACCATCGCACTGCAGATAGAGATTGGTCGGCTTCGACCCACTCGGCGGCCACTCCGCGTAGGTTCGCCAGCGATTCGATCCGGACTGGAAGGTCGTCACCCGCCAGGTTGGTTGCGCGCCGCGGCCGTGGAGATAATACCGGAAGAACGGCGCCTCGATGTTCTCGCGAAACTCGCGCGCCGTTTCCCGACCGAGCGCGAGGAGGCCGATGCTGTCACCCTTCGGTGACTGCCATTCGCCGTGATACCACGGGCCCGCCACCATGAAATTGGTGCCCTGCGGGTCGTGCTCGGCGGCGTGACGGAAGATCTGCCACGGTCCCCACGGATCTTCCTGATCGTAGAATCCGGCGACGTTGAGATTGGGGACTGTCGACGAGTGCAGCTGATTCACCCACGCTTCTTTCTTCCAGAATGAGTCGTAGTCCGGGTGGGCGACGACGTCGTTCCAGTACGGGATGGTGCCGTGCAGATAGTTGGCGTTGACGTTGGAGAGCTGGCCAAGCCGCAAATACCAGGTGTAAGTATCATAGACATCGAAATCGAAATTCGTGTTCTTGTTCTTGTCCGCCTGCTCGAGAACCGCGTACTCGACGGCGTAGCTCTCGCGCAGCGCGCCGTAGCGATGCATGTCGTCGTTCATCCACTGGTCGACGGGCGATGCCTGCTCGCTGATCGCCGTGAGCGCCGGGTGCGGCTGGAGCAGCGTCATCCCGGTAGTCATCCCATCGTACGAGACTCCGTACATCCCGACTTTGCCGTTGTTGTTGGGGACGTTCTTCACCAGCCAGTCGATGCTGTCGTAGGCGTCGGTCGTCTCGCTGGTCGATTTCGGATCGGCAAGATCCACCGCCGAGGTCAGCCCGAAGACTCCTTCCGACTTGAAGCGCCCGCGCAGGTTCTGGATGACGAAGATGTAGCCGTCCTGTGCCAGCTCTTTCCAGCTCGTTGGAACTTGCCGCGGCGCAGCGTCCGGCACGCCGTAAGGTGTACGGCGAAAGAGAATGGGAAGTGGTCCGGTTTGATTGATCGGCGCAAGGATCACCGTCTGCAAATGCACGCCGTCGCGGACGGGAATCATCGCTTCCCTGAAACTGTAGGCGGGTGGCGGCGTCGTCTGCTGCGCGAACAGAGCCGGGGCGAGCGACAGCGCCATCATGAGGCTTGGAAAGAGAGATTTTTTCATGATCGGATGACCTGTTGCTGTCGTTGCGTTTTCTTCCACAGAGACGGCGGCAGCGCAAAATAGAGCGCGTATAGTATGCTGAGCGCCAGGCACCATTTCGCGCCGAAGAACGCGATCACGACCAGCAGGCCGTACATGATTGGCCCCATCCTGTACTGCTTGGCTATGGCTTCGGCGTGCACGGCATCGTCGACCAGCCTGCGACGGACAGCGTAACGCCACATGACGTTGAATACGATCGAAATCGCGAAGAACGATCCGGCATAGACGAGAGCGGCCGTTTGCTGGTCGGCATGCGGACTGTGGAAGTGATCCGCCAGAACCGCGGTTGGAAACGGCAGCCAGGTGATGCCGAGGAGCAGCAGCAGGTTGAACGCGATCAGTCCATCGTCTTTCTTGTTGATGAGAGCGAACAGTCGGTGGTGATTCAGCCACATGACTCCGATCGTCATGAAGCTGGCGAGGAAAGCCAGATACGATGGCCAGAGCGCCAGCAGCGACTCGCGAAGCGGACCGCTGTCGGTTTTGGGAACCTGGATCGCCAGAATCAGCAGCGTGATGGCGATGGCGAACACGCCGTCGCTGAACGCCTCGATGCGCGCCGTCTCATTGTACGCGGCTTTCTCGGGAGGGCTGTCGACCGAGCTCACGCCGGCATCATTTCCCGGACGCGCTGAGGCTCCTCGCCGAGCCAGGCGGGATTGGTGGCGGTCGAATCAAATATCGAGCTGGTCTTGAATAGCTCGAACTTGCCATCCTCGGCGGCTTTCTTCGTCTTCGCGAGCAGCGCTCGCCGTTTCGCGGCGCTCAGTGGACGGAACGTGCGAGCGGCGTCCAGCGCCTGCTCGAGGATCTTCATGCTGTCGCAGCCGGTGATGACCACCGATGTCGGCAGATTCAACGCGTAGTGGAGACATTCCACGGCCGTCACCACGCCCGACTTCAGGATGATGCCGTTGGCCATGCTCTTCATGCCGAGCACGCCGATTTTCTGCTTCACCAGCTCCGGCAGCACCAGTTTCTCGAAGCTGCGGTAGTGTGCGTCCATCACATTGAGCGGCATTTGAACGGTGTCGAATGTGAAACTATGTTCCTTCGCCACCGCGAGCATGTGCAGATGGATGTGCGGATCCTTGTGCCCGGTGAAGCCGATGTAGCGAAGCTTGCCGGCCTTCCGCGCCTCGACGAGCGCCGCGTTCGCACCGTCTGGGTCGAAGATCCGATGTGGATCTTCGAAGCGGATTACCTCATGGTGCTGGACCAGATCGATACGGTCGGTCTGCAGTCGGCGGAGCGACTCGTCGAGCTGTCGTGCGGCCTCTTTTTTTGAGCGGCCGTCGATCTTGGTCATCAGGAACACCTTGTCCCGGTATCCGTCGCGGAGCGCCTTTCCCATGCGGATTTCACTCGCTCCGCCGTTGTAGTCCCAGGAATTGTCCATGAAGTTCAGGCCGCGATCGATGGCGCTGCGGACGA
>QHUA01000145.1 GCA_003221805.1 Gemmatimonadota bacterium | reverse complement strand
CGTCACCACCGTTACACCCGACGGAAACCGGCCGAGCACGGCGCGAAACTCGTCGGGGCTGACGGGGCTGACGCTCAATTTGTAAAAGCCGGTGCGATAAAGAGATTGAACAGGAAGCGAGGACCGAGGACGAGGCGAGGCGGCACGAAATCTCCAGCTACACCGACCAGCAGATCCGCCATGTCCTTTCGGCGCGAGAGCACCTTTGCAGCGTTGTTAAGGAAATATGGATAGGCGATGGCCATGCCGACGATTCGCTCCAGTTTCCACTTGCCGCCGAATTCGCTTTTGCGCGCGCGATCGTAGCCGCCGAGGATGCGAGGCTCGTCTGCCGCGGAACGCTCGAGTGCCTCCAGTAGATGCGGCGCGAGGAGCTCGCCACCGCGCAGTGCGGCATAGATGCCCTCCCCGGTGAACGGATCGAAGAAATCAGCGGCGTCTCCAACCAGCGCAGCGCCCGGCGACCAGGCGTGACGCGAAGCGCTGGCAAAGGGACCCGTCGCGCGCACCGGAGTGATTCGTTCCGCGCCCTGGAATCGCTCGGCGAGGTGTGGGCGCGCTGCAATCCACTGCTCGAAGAACGCAGTCTTGTCTTCTCCGATCTGTTTTGCCCGCGACTGTGGTATGACCACGGCGACGTTCATCAGGCCATCACCGACTTCGACTATTCCGAAATAGCCGTCGTAGTCGACGTGCATCTCGCCCATGTCGGTGACGCCCTGAACTTTTCGGTAATGCGCCACCAGCGCGATGCGGCGCGGCCAGATGCGACTCGTTTTGACGAGGCCAAGCCGTCGTCCGATTACAGAGCGCAAGCCGTCCGCGCCGACGACGTAGCGTCCGTAGATCACACGCGGAGCTCCATCGACTCCGACCGCCTTCACGCCGGAGACACGCTCAGATCCATTGCGGGCGATGTCAGTAACGCGCAGGCCTTCTTCGACCCTCGCTCCCGCGGCGCGAGCCCCGCGCAACACGATTTCATCGAGAACGGTACGGCGAATGGCGAGGCCCTTGTCTCTGAATCCGTGGAAGCCGTGATTGGCGGCGAACTCCCCGTTGGCGATCAGTCCGTTGGGAGCGCGCACCCGCATTCCCGCGAGATGCGCCGGGTTGCTGCCCTCGACCTCGTCGAGCACTCCCATGTCCGACAGGATTCTCGATGCCTGTGGGCTCAAATACTCCGCGCAGATCTTGTCCCGCGGGAATCGGGCGCGATCGATCACCAGCACGTCGGCGCCTTCTCGCGCCAGCGCCCACGCCGTTGACGCGCCGGCAGGCCCGCCGCCGACGACGATGACTTCCGCGTCGATGTGCTGTCCCACGCTATTCAATAGCGCGCGCGACGCGCTGGAACAATCCCATGTATTGCCAGTGTGGCCGCGGCAGATGCAGCACCGACGCAGCGCGGGTCAGGTAGGGAAGCACGACGGAACGCGAATCTGCCGAGAACATGAACCGTGGGTGATCGGACGCGAACTGTTTGAGTCGCCGGACGGTTTTGCCGAATTCAAGCTCGGCGGAAAAATAAAACGTTGGATCGAGCAGTGTGCTGTCGGGTTGAACTGCTCGCTCAGCGATGGCGATGCGGTGCAGCGTCGTGCCGGGATAGATACGGAGTCCAACGGTAAGGTAGACGGCGTCACCCCTGATCAATCGCCAGCGTGCGAAGTGCAGCGTCTCTTCCAGCGTGTGACGAGTCTCACCGGGGCCGCCGACGAGGAAGATCCAGAGAGTCTTGATGCCATGACTCTCGACGCGCTCCGCCACTTCGCGAACCTTGGCCGCGTTGAATCCTTTTTCGAGTTTTTCCAGCACTGCATCGCTGGCGCTCTCGGCAGTGATGCCGAGGGAGCGGAAGCCGGCACGCTTCATCGCGCTCAAGAGCTCGGCGGACGCGGCCGCCGGCGTGAAATTCGTGGTATCGAGCTGCACGCGCATCCGGCGGCGCGTGATGGCCTCGCAGACCTGCAGCGCATGACCCGGCGGCGAGTTGAACGTGGAATCGACGAAATCGAAATGATGGATTCCGGCTTTGGCTTTCAGCTCCTCGATCTCGTCGGCAACAAGCTCCGGGTCGCGCGTGCGATAACCCCAGCCCTCGACGTTGCGGTAAGTGCAGTAGATACACTTATAGACGCACCCGCGTTTCGTCTGGATCGGGATGGTGGCGCCGTGACGTTGGTAGCGCGCGAGATCGATCCAGCGATGGAGGCTCGGTGGCGGTAGCGAATCCAGATCCGCGTCTTCACCGGGCGGCGTGAACACGACGGTCCCGTTTCTCTCCCTGACGAGGCCCGGCATTGCTTCGATGGGTTCTCCGGAAGTCAGGGCGGAGATCAAGGCGACGCTTGCCCTTTCTCCGTCGCCCGCGACCGCGTAGTCCACGGCTAGATCACGGAATAAAGCTTCAGGCGCTACTCCAAACGCTGCTCCACCAGCGACGATCTTCGCGGTCGGTGCAGCCGCGCGCAGCGCGTGAAGAACGTCGCGTGCCTCAGGAGTGTAGTGCCGCAGCGCGATCGCATCGCTGTTGTCGATGTTGCGAACGGAGACTCCGATGATGTCTGGCCGAAAGGATTGTGCGACTTCACGCGCGCGCTTCACCGGGTCCCGTGCGAAGCACAGGTCGAGGAACCGAACGTTGTGCCCGGCGGCGTCGAGTGCGGACGCGACGCAGGCAAGTCCGTTCGGCACCACAGGGTAAGGCTGCCGCTCGCGATTGGTGCTGACGAGCAGCACCCGCGCTCCGTCGTTCTTGATGCTTTCTTCGATTGCAGTCATGATTTGCAGGGTGTATCAGGCGCGATCAGGACAAGAGTAAAGCTACCAACGCGCCTACCCCCGAGCAGACGGCGTTGACCAAATCGTTGTCGAATCCCGCGAGTCCGCCCGCGGGCCGCGTCGTCGTGCCGCAACTGTGGACGAGACGCTCGGTAGACACGGCGCATACGTCGCACCAACGCCGCGCTTGAAGTGTGCCTCCGAGTACGGAATCTGCCAAAGCGCCTGCCACCCCGCCCAGTGCAACCGCGGCGAAGGCCACCGGCCAGCGGGCCAGTGTCGCCGCCACGGCGATGAATAGTGCCCCGGCAACCGCAGCAACCGTTCCCGCGACGGTGACCCCGCCCGAAGTGCCGGTGGGGACGCGCTTTCGGGAGATGATGGAGACCGGCTCGCCGCCGGCGAGGGTGCCGACCTCGGTCGCCCAGGTATCCGCCGCCGATCCTGCCAGCGACCCGGCGGCCATTGCAAACCAGATCGAGGAAGGCAGCAGGATTTGCCCGAATGCGGCGGCCGCGAACACGCCGCCGTTCGCGAGCACCTGGCCGGCGTCGCGCTCTCCGCCCTTCTCGATGATGGAACCGGTCCGTTCTGTCTTTTTGTGCTCGCCGACCTTCGACAGGCCGCTCGCGGAAACGAAAAGGGAAAGCAGCAGAACGCCCCAACTCCACCCGGCGGCGACAGCAAGCGTGCCAACCAAAGCGGCAGCGCACGCGCCACCAATGGAAAGTGTTCGTGTGGTGCGAGCGCCAATTACCACCAACAACGAAAGACCCGCCCCGATCAATGCGCGAAAGAGCACGTCAGTTGGTGTTATGACCTGTTGTGATCTGAGCCAGCGTGACTCCCCGTTGCTTCTTGAAGGCGATTCGAGCGGCGGTTAGCTTGCGCTCTCCGCTTACCAACCAAATGCCCGGCACTGTCAACGCCATCGTCCCCTTAAGCCTGCTCGAAGCAGTGCGCGCAGTCGACATTCCCGAAGGGGGAGAGGACGAAGTCGAATATGTGCAGGAGCATCGCAACAAGCGACTCGGGCTGAGCGACACCGTCATCGCCCAAATCCGTCGCTACAAGGATGCGCTGAAGCGAAACCAGCCGATTGCGATACACGAAGCCAGCGGCATTGCGCGACTGATCGGACGCCGTCCCGACGCCGAGGGAATCTTCACCCGCGCCGGTAACATCGTCGCCGACCGGATGTACCAGATGATCTCGGGTACCACGAGACAGATCATCCACATCATGCCCGGTTTTATAGCGCGTCCGCTCGCATTTCGGCAGGTGAAGAAAGCCGGTGAGAAATACCTCGGCGCCAAGGTTCGCCGAGTGGGGGCGTCGATCGTTCTCGGTATTACGGAGTCGGTCACCTACGGAACTGCGCCAAAGGCGATCGGCTGCCTGTATTACGAGTCCGCTTTGCGTGAGCTGCTGAGGCTGCTCGTCAACGGGGGCGGAATGATCGACCACGTCCACTGCCGGGAAAGAGGCGAGGACATCTGCGAGTGGCGGGCGGAATGGCGCGCGGTGAAGACTTCTCAGTAGACTACGTTGTGCTAAGCTCCGAGTCTCTTCCCTCGCTGCAGTCGGCACTTGAGCGTGCCGATTTAGACGGCTGGCTCATCTACGATTTCCACGGCCTCAACCCCGTTGCCGTTGGGATGCTCGGTCTCTCCGGCATGACCACTCGTCGGTTTTTCGTTTACATCCCGCGTAAGGGGGCCCCCGTCGCCATCACCCACGCGATAGAGCAGGGTCCATGGGCGTCGTGGCCAACGAAATGGCGGAAAGAGAAATACAGCAGCTGGCGCACCCTCGAGTCAGACCTCGCGGAGTTGGTGAAGGGCAAGCGCGTCGCTATGGAGTACTCTCCCGGCGATGCAGTGCCGTACCTGGACCGGGTTCCCGCTGGAGTCATCGAGATGGTGCGGAACGCCGGCGCGACCGTGGTGTCGTCGGCCGACCTCGTCTCCAGCTTTTATGCGGTGTGGAGCGAAGAGCAGCGCGCTTCGCACGAGCGAGCTGCGCGCGCCGTCGCAACGATCGGCCAGGAAGCGATCCGACTCGCGGGCAGTCGTGCCGACAGCGCCACGCCGCTGACCGAGTATTCGCTGCAGACGTGGATCAGGGAGAAATTCGCCGCTGGCGGTCTCGAGGCCGACCACGGACCCATCGTTGCGATCGGTCCCAATGCGGCGAATCCACATTACGAGCCGACGGCGGAGAAGTCGGCGACCATCAAGCGTGGTGACATCCTGCTGGTAGACCTGTGGGCGCGCGAAAAGAACGGAGTCTACGCCGACCAGACGTGGATGGGATCACTCGGCCCGCCGAGCGACCGCGACAAGACCATCTGGCAGGCGGTGAGAGACGCCCGGGACGCCGCCATTTCTCTGTTGCAAAGGAAAATCGGCGGCCAGCAACCGGTGAAGGGCGGAGAAGTGGATGACGCTGCGCGAGAGGTCATCACCAAGCGGGGCTACGGTGAATACTTCTTCCACCGCACGGGACACTCGATCGATCCACGGGATCTTCACGGCTCGGGCCCGCACATCGACAACCTCGAGACCCGCGAAGAGCGTGCTCTCATCCCGGGCGTCGGGTTCTCGATCGAGCCCGGCGTTTATCTCGCCGATGATGTAGGGATGCGCAGCGAGGTGAACGGCTTCATCGGCGTGGATGGGCTCCTCATCACTCCCGCCGATTATCAGAAAGAGCTGCTGATAGTCTAGCGGCCGATCAAATCCCAGACGGTGGAGTCCTCGAGGCCGAGCCGCCAGAGAGCGAACGTCGTCACGCCAAGTTGTCGCGCGTCTCGCACCAGCGTCGCCAGCAGCTCGCGATCCGTCACCCAGACTTCCCACCCTTCCGGCGATAACGCGTGCAGCGTAGCGGACGCGTGATCGCGAGAAAGCGGCGTGTTGGTCATCGTCGCCAGGCGACGCGCCTCGTCGTAGCTGATTACCTCTGTCTCGGCGCTCTTGCGCCACCGATAGCCGTAGAGCGGAAACGCGGCGATGATTCTCGCTGCGCCAACTTCTGCCACCCGCGTCCCGAGGTTGCGCATCACCCAATCGGGAGCCGCGATCGGTCCCGGCGGCGAGTCGCTCCAGTGTTGGTCATACAACACCGCCATTATGAGATCCGCCGGCTGGAGCAGCAGCGGAGCAGGGTACGCGGCGGTGTCGCCGGCTGGCACAGCGATCACCACCGTCGACACTCCGTGCGCACGGACCGAATCAGCGATGGCTCTAGTAAAGGTGAGGAGCTGATTCAGATCGCGGGGCGTCATTCCCTCGAAATCGACGACGACACTTCGGTATTCGCCCGAGTCGACGAGGGCGGCGATCGCGCCGGCTGTAATCGCCGAGACCTGTGCGCTGCCACCGATGCCGCGAATGATCTCGGGGTGAAAGCGACTGCCGAAATACGAAGTGATAAGCGCCGTTTTTCTCGGCGCCACGGCCGGCAGGTTGCCGATGCTATCCGGGTAGAGAAGCACTGGGCGGAAGCTCGTCGTATCGAGCGCGATCCAGCCGGTTATGATTTGCGCGAGAGAGGAGCCGTGCTCGGCGACCGAGGAATCGCTGCGGCGATCCCAGGGACCTGTGAATCCCCAAAAAGCGGCCTGACCTCGCGGCTGCGACGGCAGATGCGCGCACGCCGCGAGGCTTGCAACACAAATCAGGCGACTTGTGTTGGAGAGCGACAGTCGGCAAACTCCGCGGTCATGAAACATCTCTCAACCTACCTCGCAGTTGCGGCGCTCGCACCGTCGGTGCTTGGAGCGCAAATACCAGCGGATCTCGTTCTTACAAATGGAAACATTTACACCGTCGATAACGCGCGCCCAGTGGTTTCGGCGCTCGCGGTGCGCGCCGGCCGGATCGTATTCGTCGGCTCCGACGCTGAGGCGAGGTCGCTTGCCAGACCGTCGACGACGGTGATCGATTTGCGCGGTGCGACGGTCGTGCCGGGCTTCACCGATGCCCATGCACATCTGCTTGGGCTCGGGACCACGCTGCAACGTGTGAACGTCGCCGGCTCGAGCTCGTACGACGAGGTGATCGCGCGCGTCCAGACGTGGGCGAAGAACGTCCGGCCCGGCCAATGGATCCTCGGTCGCGGCTGGGATCAGAATCGCTGGCCGAGCAAGGAATTTCCATCGCACGACGCGCTTTCACGAGCGTTCCCCAACAACCCGGTGGTTCTGACACGCATCGACGGGCACGCACTGCTGGCGAACGCTCGCGCAATTCAGCTGGCGCGCGTGACGGCGTCTACGCCAGATCCCGCTGGCGGCAGAATCATTCGCACCGCGTCAGGCGCGCCGGCGGGAGTTTTCGTCGACAACGCGCAGAGCCTCATCTCGCGCGCCATTCCGGCGCCGACGCGTGCCAACAAGAGGAGCGCAATCCTCGGCGCCGTCGCCGAGGCCAATCGCTGGGGACTCACTGGCGTCCACGATCCTGGAGAAGACGCGGAGACGATAAGCATCTTCGAGGAGCTGGCGCAGGCTGGGAATTACAATCTCCGCAACTACGTGATGCTGAGCGATCCGGGTGAGCCGGGCTCGGCTGCCGCGCAACGGAATCCGTACATTCAGCGCGGACCCCAGAATGCGCTCTACGATGGCCGCCTGTGGATCCGCGCCATCAAGCTATACGCGGACGGCGCACTCGGGTCGCGCGGGGCGGCGCTGCTCGCTCCTTACAGTGACGAGCCGACGAACTCGGGTTTGCTCGTTTCGCGCCCGGAGCATATCCGCGCCTGGGCGGATTGGGCGCTGCAACATGGCTTTCAGATAAACGTCCACGCGATCGGGGATCGTGGCAACCGCATCGTCCTCGATGCGTTCGACTCAGCGCTGAAGAGATCTCCGAAAGCCGACCATCGCTTTCGAATCGAGCACGCTCAGGTGATCAGCCCGCAGGACATTCCCCGGTTCGCCAAGCTGGGCGTGATTCCGTCAATGCAAGCCACGCATCAGACGAGCGACATGCGCTGGGCCGAAGATCGCGTCGGGGCGCAGCGCATTCGCGGCGCCTACGCCTGGCGAACCTTGCTCAACACCGGCGTCATCATTCCGAACGGTACCGACTTTCCGGTGGAGGAGGTGAATCCGCTGCTGACGTTCCATGCCGCCGTCACCAGACAGGATCCAACGAACTGGCCGGCGGGCGGTTGGTACCCTGAACAGAAGATGACGCGCGAAGAAGCTCTTCAGTCGATGACTATCTGGCCGGCGTACGCGGGATTCCAGGAGACGATGCTCGGTTCTATAACTCCCGGGAAATACGCGGACTTCGTCGTGCTCGATAAGGACATCATGCGAGTGCCGGACACCGAAATCCTCAGCACTCGCGTAATTTCCACCTGGATAGGAGGAAAGCGTGTGTACGACGCGAGTGGCGCGGCACATCGCTTGCCCCTTCGTTAAAAGACTTTCCACTTCGGCTCGACGTCCATGCTCCGCCGGTTCTTCGGCTTATCGATAATTGTCCTTGCAATTGCTTCATGCGCTCGCGACGACACTGCATCCGCGCATCCGCGCAAAGGCTCCGGGGATTCTGACGGCGTTCCACCGCGTCCCGCCGTAATTGCACCCCCCTCGCAGCCTTACAAGGTCGTCCCGGTCGCTGGCGGAGGAACGATCATCGGCACGGTCGATTTCGAGGGGATTCCGTCGAGTCCTGAGATCGTTCGCCCCACTGTCGACCAAAATGTCTGTGGCAACTCGTTAGTGGCGAAGAACGTCACGCTGTCCGGTACTCGCGTGGCGGGCGCGGTGGTCTGGCTCACCGATATTCGCAGCGGGAAAGCCTTTCCCCTCGAGCGGCGATACGATCTCACCAACGACAACTGCATTCTCGATCCGTTCGTGCAAGTGATGTCGACCAACGGCACCCTCAACGTCACCAACGACGACCGGACGCTGCACACCAACAAATTCATCAACGTCGGCACCGGCCAGATCGCCGGCGTTGCCCCGTTCAACGATGACGGCGAGGTGGTGCCCGTCGATCGCTTCACTGAGCCCGCCGAGGTCGAGGTCATCTGCGAGCAGCACCCCTGGACACACGCGTGGATTGCAGTCCTTGATCATCCGTACTACGCCCAGACTGCTGGCAACGGCACCTTCAGCATCGACGGTGTTCCAGCTGGCAGGTATCGCATCCGCGCCTGGCATCCAGCCCTGGGTTTCGTCGATGACAGCGTGACCGTCCCAGCCGGTCAGTCGACCAATGTCGCGTTCAAGATTCGCAAGGCTGCTCCGGCAACTCCGACGGTCCCGATCAGTCAGCCTTCGCCTGATTCAGTGCGCGCTGCCGCGTCGGGCACACGGGCTATTCCGCTTCTGCCTACTGCGTCGAGCACGCCCGCTATGTCAGACACCTCGCCTTCGCCACCCCCGCCGACGCGCCAACGCTAGCCGACCAGCATGTCTCCCGGCCGGAACTGGCCGCGATAGAGACGGGAATAGACTCCCTCGGAAGCCAGCAGCTCCTGGTGCCTTCCTTCCTCTACGATCAAACCGCGATCGATGACAACGAGTCTATCGGCGCGTAACACCGTGCTCAGTCGGTGGGCGATGATCAACGTCGAGCGCGCGCGCAGCAAATCTTCCATCGCTTCCTCGACCAGGCGTTCGCTCTCGGTGTCGAGACTCGACGTCGCCTCATCGAGAATCACCAAAGCCGGGTCCTTCAGAAAAACTCTGGCGATGGCGATGCGCTGTCGCTGGCCGCCGGAAAGCTTTACTCCTCTCTCACCAACCCGAGTATCGAACCCGTCGGGAAGCCGCTCGATGAATTCAACGGCGTGGGCCGCTTTTGCCGCTGCGCGAATGGACTCTTCACTCGGCTGTAGCCCGTCGGTGCCAATGCCGGCGTAGGCGATGTTTTCTCTGATCGTCCCGCTGAAGAGCGTCGGCTCCTGGGGCACGATGCCGATCGCGCCCCGCAGCTCGGCCAGTGAAAGATCCCGAATGTCGAGGCCATCGAACGTGATTCGGCCCGACGTGACGTCCCAGAATCTGGGGAGCAGTGACGCGATGGTCGTTTTGCCGGCGCCACTTGGACCCACCAGCGCGACAACTTCGCCGGCGCCGATTCGAAGCGACACATCCTGGAGCACTTCCGGGAGCGCGGGATTGTACTGGAACGCGACCTTGTCCATCACGATCTCGCCGCGCAGCGGACGCGGCAGCTTGAGCGGTCGCGCCGGATCCTTCACTGCCGATTGCGCCTCGAGCAGATCGAAAACGCGGCGGGCTGCCCCGACCGCTTCCTGGTACGCGCCGAAGAGCGAAGCGAGCGAGCCGACCGCTCCGGCTACGTAGAGCGCATACAGCAGAAATGAGACGAGAGCGCCAGCGGTGAGATTCCCTGCCAGCACTTGTCGCCCGCCTTGCCAAAGCACGGCGACGACGCCGCCGAATCCGCAAAATGTGAGTATTCCAAAAAAAGAACCACGAATTCGCGCGCGCCGCAGTGCTGCGTCGATTACCTGATGCAGATGCGAGCCGTACCTCCGCACCTCCTCCGCCTCCGCGGTGTAGCTCTGGACGGTCCTGATCTGCGAGAAGGCTTCGTCGGCAGTGCCGGTCGCTTCGGCGATCCGATCCTGGACTCCGGTGCTCGCTTTACGCAGCGCACGTCCAAAAACGAACGCGGCTCCGACGACGATTGGTACCACGGCGAGGGTCGTCGCCGTGAGTCGGCTGTCGGTAATGGTGAGCAGAATGATTCCACCGATCAGGAACAGCGTCTGCCGCGCGAACTCGGAGAGGTTGTAGCTGAGAACGGTTTGCAATACCGTGGTGTCGGCAGATAGTCGACTGGTCAGCTCACCCGTCCTTCTCTCGGTAAAAAATCCGGGCGACAACCTGACGAGATGTGCGAACAGGTCCTCGCGCAGTCGCGCAATCACCAGCTCGGACGTCGACGTCAGGAGATAGACCTGCACGAAGTTGAGCAGCGCCTGGACGCCGAACAGGATCAGGAGGCCAAGCGCGATCTTATTGAGGAGTGCAGCATCAGCGGAGATGAATGCAGCATCGAGCAGATGCCGGACGATCTGCGGAAATGCGAGCGCAATGCTGGCGCTCGCCAGCAGACACACGAACGCGATCACCAGGCGCCAGAGATATGGCCTGATTCTGGGCAGCAGTCTGCCCAGCGGACGCGGCGACGAAACAGTTTCCGTGGCGCGAGGAGTGGGGCGCTGTGCGGAGACAGCAAACGCTGGCGTCGTCACGAGACGAGCACCTTTCGATCGATCACCATCGCCAGGAAGAGCAGTGCGAGGTAGAGCAAGGAGAACTTGTAGACCTGCCACGCCGGCTTTGTCCAATCT
Source organism: Gemmatimonadota bacterium (assembly GCA_003221805.1). GTDB lineage: Bacteria > Gemmatimonadota > Gemmatimonadetes > Gemmatimonadales > Gemmatimonadaceae > UBA4720. The sequence continues at coordinate 7,057 of QHUA01000145.1, read as the reverse complement.
TTCGCCGTGATGATTCGAATCACACCCGCCAGCAGAATCACGCCCAGCACGAGCGCGGAGACGAAGTAGATGATTCCAAATGCGCCAAACGTGAATGGAAGCAGAGTGAACGCGATGAGGATCACGTTATACCAGAGCATTTGCTGCATCGTCTGCCGCTCGCCCCACACCAGCGGTGCCATCGGGATCCCCGCCCGTCCGTAGTCGCGCTGCTTGAGCAGCGCCAGCGCCCAGAAGTGCGGAGGCGTCCAGTAGAAAACGATCAGAAACAGGTAGACGGCGGTCAAATCGATAGTGCCCGTCATCGACGCCCAGCCGACAAGTGGCGGAAACGCGCCAGCGGCGCCGCCGATGACGATGTTCTGCGGCGTCGTGCGCTTCAGCCAGCGAGTGTAGACGAAGACGTAGAAATAAAAACCTCCCAGGGCGAGCAAGGCGGTCAGAACGTTCGTGAACCGCGCCAGCAGATAGGTCGCGGCTGTTGCGAGCGCGATACCGAAGGCGAGGACTGCCCGGGGTCCCATGCGTCCGCTCGGAATCGGCCGCAGGCGAGTGCGCGCCATCTGCGTGTCGATATCGCGATCGAGGTACATGTTGACCGCATTCGCACCGCCGGCCATGAGGTATCCGCCGAGCAGAACGATGAGCACGAGCAACCATCCCGGATTGCCGGCGACGAACATCGGCGCAACGGTGGTGACGAGGAGCAGCGAGATGATGCGCGGCTTGGTGAGCATCACCATGTCGCGCAACAGCGATGGCTGCGCCTGTCTCTGGGCGGTCACGTCCATCAGGTGCTTACACCCTCCGGCGTCGCAAACTCGCCGCGCGACGGAGACTCATAAACGATTCTCTCGATGTCTGTGGTCTCCGCGGTTCCGGTGGCGAGAGCCGTAAGTGTGACAACTGCAATCCAGAGCGTTGTACCAACGGCCTGGTGGATCGACCGCAGCTGCGCCGGCAGGTGTAGCTCGACCATCGCCGCCGCGACGATGAACTGCACAATCACGACGCCAAGCGCCGTCCACGCGGCAGTGCGAACCGCGCGGGTCTCGTCTCGCTTGCGAACACCGATGGCAATTCCGATCAAATGGCCGAGAAGGAGAAACGCGATGATGCGATGCGTGACCTGGATCAGCAGCGGCGGGCCGTACTCCGGAATAACTCGACACAACGGAAATCCCTGGCACGCGGCCGCGGCGCCCGGAGTGTTGGCGGTGAGCGCGCCAAATACCAGCGCCACGAAAGTGATGGCGACCGCGGCGCGGCCGGAGCGGACCGTCCGCTGGTATCGCGCGGGAACGGAGCGCGCGCCGAATCCGCCGGCGCGAACGACGACGACAGCCAGCACCGCCAGCAGAGACATGGCGATCGCCAGATGAGTGACGACGACAAGCGGATTGAGCGAGAGCTTCACAGTGACCGCGCCAAAGAGCGCTGCCACGATCACCAGTGTCAGCGCCAACAAGGACGGACGCAGCACGCCGCCGGCACCGGCAACACCAACCTCTTTGCGGTGAGTCCACGCCAGGAACACCAGAGCGATGATGGCAATCGAGAGTGCAGCGGCGCCGTAACGGTGTGAGATCTCGACCAGCAGCGTCGGCGCGCCGTGCGGCGGTGTGAAGGCACCGTAGCAGTCCGGCCAGTGATCGCCGCAGCCCATTCCCGATCCGGTGATGCGGACGATTGCCCCAAAAACTACCTGCGCAAATCCGAGAACCAGCGCGACATACCCGATCCAGCGAATCGATCGCATTTTCAGCGGGCTGTGCCGCCGCCGGCGGGTGACGGCATCGGCATGGTGTGATTCATCTGGGAATGGTCCATCATCATATGGCTGTGGCGCGCCTCGATCCTCTGCCAGGTAGCGACAAGGACGACTGAAAGGGCGACGGCCGGAACGAATGCCCACACCAGCTCACTGGTCCGCGATGCAGCGGGAACGAGCTCTGATTTGTTGGCGCTTCGGAAGGCGAACGTAGATCGCAGGATCGCGAATTCGGCTACGACGCAAGCTGCTACTGCGATCCAGAAGATTGTCTCAGCCAGCGGCTGATTCATTTGCGATTGGAAAAAGTTGCGAGAGAATGCGCTAAAGCTACTCCCGCGCGGCGCGGCTTTGAACTACCGTATCAGAATGGCAGAGCCCGTTCGCGCCGCGGAAAATTCAGAATCACCGCAATCCGGCTCAGAGTTCGCGCGCGCGTCGTCACTGCCGCGGCGTCTCGGTCTTTGGAGCGCCGTCGCCGTTCTGATCGGCACGACGATCGGCAGCGGAATTTTCCGTTCGCCAGCCGGTATCGCCGACAAGCTTCCCGGTCCACTTCCACTGCTGGCGATCTGGGTCACGGGCGGCGTTTTCGTCCTTTGCGGTGCTTTGACGCTGGCGGAAGTCGCTGGAGTATTCCCTCGGACCGGTGGCGTTTACGTTTTCATCCGCGAAACGTGGGGACGACTGCCCGCATTCCTCTTCGGCTGGGCGGAGCTGGTGATCATTCGTGCCGCGGCGCTCGGCGCGATCGCGACCACCTTCTCTGAATATTTCCTGAGAGTCCTCGGCCACGATCCGCGCGCCCAGCCGTACAGCCGATACGTGCACTACATCGCCGCCGTCGCCATCGTGCTCACGGCGACCTTCAACTATGTCGGAATCAAATGGGGCGCGCTCGTACAGAACGTCACTACCCTCGCCAAGACGGGTGCCTTGCTGCTCATCACGATTCTGGCATTGGCGATCGGACTGCCTGAGACCGGCGGTCACTTTTCCCCGGCGCTGCCGCCGGGAAGTTTTTCCTTCGGACAGTTTGGCCTCGCTCTCGTCTCTGTGCTGTGGGTCTACGACGGCTGGGCCGACGTCAGCTTCGTCGGCGGCGAAGTCCGTGACCCGGAGAGAAATCTTCCACGCGTCCTGATTTTCGGAACGTTGATCATCATCGGGCTCTACCTGCTGGCAAACCTTGCCTACCTGGCCGTTCTTCCAGTCGAGCAGATCAGACAGTCGAAGCTGGTCGCCGCCGATGTCGCCGACAAGCTCATGGGCGCTGCTGGAGTTGCTTTCGTCTCAGTCGCGGTGATGATCTCCGCCTTCGGCACGCTCAATGGCTCGGTGTTGACAGGCTCGCGAATTCTTTTCACCATGGCGGCCGATGGACTGCTTTTCCGGCCGGTAGCCGTCGTCGATCGGAGATTTCAGACCCCTTCGGTTGCGATCTGGCTCAGCGCCGTGCTCGGCGTCCTCTTCGTGTTGATTGGGACGTTCGAGCGCCTCGCCGACACCTTCGTCACCGCCATCGTTCCATTCTACGCCCTCGCCGTGGGCGCGGTCTTCGTGCTTCGTCGCCGGCCAGACTACAAGCCGCCGTTCAAGGTTCCTGGTTATCCCGTGGTTCCGGCGATTTTCATAGTTGCTACCATTCTCCTGCTCGGGAATGCGATCGTCGATCCTGCCAGCCGGGTCGCGACGCTCGCTGTTCTCGGCGTGATCCTGCTCGGCATTCCAATTTTTTTCCTGACGAAAACGCGCCGAACGGCGGGCGACAGCTAAAAAACGGCGAGCGTCGGACTCGTTGCCGAGTGGTGACAAAATTCTCTTGCCGTACCTGAGATCCCGACGCTACTTTTTGGCTTCCCTCCACCCATTTTTTTTCCGAGAAAACATGCTCAAGACACGTCTGTTTTTGACTGTCGCTACGGCCTTGGCACTGGTGACTGGAGCTTCGGCTCGTCTCCTCGCCCAGGGTGTGACGACTGGAGCTGTCAGCGGCACCGTTACTGATCCGAGCGGCGCACCGATCGAAGGCGCCCAGGTTCAGGTAAGGAATGCGAGAACCGGCGCCAGTGCCGGCGGCGTCTCTCGCAGCAACGGCCAGTTCAATATTCAGGGTGTCGAGCCCGACGCCGGCTACTCGGTCACGGTGCGTCGCATCGGATTCGAGCCGCTCACCCACGACAACATCCTGGTAAGCCTGGGCCAGACCACTCGCTCGGACTTCCAGCTCAGGCAGCAGAGCACGGTCCTCGCGACGGTGCAGATCTCGGCGGAAGCGACGCCAGTCATCAATCCGAGCAAGACTGGAACGGGCACGACGATGGGCGACTCGCTACTCCGTCGCCTGCCAACTCTGAATCGCAACTTCGCGGATTTCGTCACACTGGTGCCGCAGGTCTCGACGTCGACTGGTGTGGGGCTCTCCGGCGGCGGCGTGAACATTCGTCAGAACGCGATCCAGATCGACGGCGCGGCGTCGGGCGATCTCTTCGGCCTCGGTACCACCGGTCAGCCGGGCGCGCAGGCAAACGCAAAGTCGATTCCGCTAGACGCGGTGAAGGAGTACCAGGTTCTTCTCTCGCCGTTCGATGTTCGTCAGGGAAATTTTGGTGGGCTGTTGATCAATGCCGTGACCAAGACGGGAACCAATGAATTTCACGGCGCCACCTATGGTTATACGCGTAGCCAGAATCTGACGCGCAGCCAGCCGTACCTCGCCGAATTCAAGCAGCAGCAGTATGGCTTCTCGCTCGGCGGGCCAATCATCAAAGATCGTCTATTCTTCTTCGTTAATCCGGAATGGCAGAAGTTGAACACTCCGGCGACGGGAGCTTTCCTTGGCGGGACGGACAGTCTGGTGAACACCGTAACGGTCAATTCATTTGCCGATACGCTGAAGAAATACGGTCTCACCGATCCAGGCTCGGGCGGAAAAGTACTCAAGCAGAATCCGCTCACGAACGTATTTGGCCGAATTGATGCGTACTTGCCCGGCTACACGCGGCTTGTCCTGCGCCACAATTACGCGGCCGCCGACAACACGAATTTCAGCCGCAGCTCGTCGACATCGTCGAGTCCGCTATTCGGTCTGACTTCGAATTCATATCTTTTCAGCTCGAAGACGCATTCTTCGGTGGCGGAGCTACTAACGAACCTGCCGAACGGAGTTTTTAACGAGCTCCTGCTCAACCTCACGAACATCCATGATTTCCGCACCGTACCTGTAACCTTTCCGCAGGTCACGGTGCGCGGTTTCGCCAGAGCGAATGGATCCGCAAACGACGTCGCGATGGTTGCGGGAACAGAAGCCTCTTCTCAGGGCAACAAGCTCGATCAGCGCACCTTTGAGCTCACGGAAAACCTGACGATACCCGTCGGGGTACATCACCTCACATTTGGCACCAAGAATCTTTTCTATCGACCGATCAACTTGTTCGGCCAGAACTCGATGGGAAGCTGGACGTTTGCCAGCCTTGCTGCATTTGGCGCGGGAACTCCGGTGAGCTATTCGGTCAGTGCCCCCGCAGCCACGGATCCTGCGAACGGTCTCGCGACATTCCGAGCCAACATGTATTCCTACTATATCCAGGATTCGTGGCAGCATTCTGACCGACTCGTGGTCAACGCTGGGGTGCGGTTTGAAAAGCCGCATTTCCTCGATACGCCACCGGAGAATCCGTCGGTGCTTCAGAATTACGGCCGCAGTACCGCAGCCGTTCCGAGCCGGGGCACAGTCTCTCCTCGCTTCTCTTTCAATTGGGATATCACCGGCGATCAGGCAAATCAGTTGCGTGGAGGCCTCGGTTATTTCACCGGGACACCCCCGTTTGTGTATCTCTCCAACGCCTTCGGGAATTCGGGTCTGAGCGGATATGCGTCGCTGACCTGCGGTGGCAACGCCGGCAACCAGGGCAACAACTCGACTTCAACGATTCCGCCAGCGTTCAACGCAGCCAACATCGCGAACCCGCCAACTTCCTGCGCGCCATTTACCCCGGCGGGTGGCGCAACGCGACCCGGTGCGACGACGGCAGCGAGCGCCAACATCGCCACCATCGATCCAAAGTTCCGATTCCCGCAGTATCAAAAGATCACGTTTGGTTACGATCACCGGTTCGGAAACGGACTCGTCAGTACTCTTGAAATGTTGTACACCAAGGCGATGTCGAACCCGTTCTATACAAACCTCGCGCTCGCCGACTCGCAGGGCGTCGATCGCAACGGTCGCGTGCTTTATGGGACTTTGACCGCGACCGGCGGCAGTGCCACACTCGCACCCGGTGGACGCCAGCAAGTGATTGACGTCACCGACGTTCACGGCGACCGCACCTACAGCATCACGGGACAGCTGCAGAAGACGTTCTTCGACAACTTCCAGGGCTCGCTCGCCTACAGCTACATGCAGGTAAGAGATGTGGCGGCGACGACGAGCAGCACTCAGGGCTCGAATTATCGCTATCAGCGTGACTGGGCTGGCCGGCTCGATGACCGCAGCCTTACCCGCGGCAAGGAGGACATGCCGCACCGCATCGTCGCCACCGGCACCTGGAGACTGAAGACCTTGACGGACTTCTCGGTCATTTACGTCGGCAACTCCGGCGCGCCGTACGACTACGTGTATGCTGCGGCCGGTGGCTCAGGTTCGGGCGATGCGAACGCCGACGGCCAGTCCCAGAACGACCTGGTTTACGTTCCCAAGAACGCGCACGATCCAAACGAAATCCTGTTCCAGGGGTTCGACGGCGTTTTCACCGGGCTGACGCCCGCGAACGCGGTACTCGAATCACAAGCCGAGGCAGAGGCATTTGACAGATTCATCGATCGCGTGCCATGTCTCAGAAAGAGCCGCGGCAGGCTGCTCAGTCGCAACGCCTGCCGGAATCCCTGGCAAAACGACATCGACGTGAGCATTGGCCAATCACTGCAGGCGTTCGGACAGCAAAACCTTCAGCTGCGGCTCGACGTGATCAATTTCGCGAACCTGCTCAACAAGAGATGGGGCTGGCAAAACTTCTCGGACCAGAACAACACCTGCGGCCCGATTTGCAGCGCCACGACTCTGCTCAATCATGTAAGGAACGTGCTCCCGGCAGGTGCCACCAGCAGCCCGGCGGCGCAAGGCGTCTACACGTTCAACAAGACGATGAAGCCGTGGAACGCAGATAACGCGTCTTCCAACTACCGCATGCAACTCTCGCTGCGGTATAGCTTCTAGCAAAAGACCGCTTTCAGCGGTCGACCGGTTCAGTTCGTAAGAATGCCGGCGGGATTTCTCCCGCCGGCATT
>QHUA01000053.1 GCA_003221805.1 Gemmatimonadota bacterium | reverse complement strand
CGCCTGGAACCCAGAGTGGGCAGGTCTTTAACCTGCGCGGTCGCGGGCTGCCGAGGATCAACTCGAGCTCGACGGGCAATCTGCACGTGAGGTTGCAGCTGTGGACTCCGGACAATCTGTCGGAGGAAGAGCGGACCCTCATCGGCCGGCTCGCGGAAGTACAGGCGGTTCCAGCTCCGCGTCCGAAGGGGCTGTGGTCCAAGATCAGAGAATCACTCGGCGCGTAACGGCGTGAGCTGGATCGCGCTGCGAGTCACTCCCGATTCAAACCGTGACAGAGTGATCGCGGCGCGCTTCGAGCCGGGATTCTGATCGACGAGCGTCCGGCGATGGTTGCCGCGCTCGATGCAAGCGGCTGGATGATCCAACGCGAAGACACGGAGGACGTCTGGTGGAGTGTGCAGATTGCACCCCGGTAGCAACTTTCTACGCCGCCGATGATTCGTTCGCCGTTGGCAGCACGGTGAATCTTTCCGACGAAGCGGCGCACCACATCCGTGTCGCGCGTGTCGCCGTGGGAGAGTGCGTCGCACTCCGTAACGGCCTCGGCAAAGCTGCGGTTGGAGTCCTGGTGAAAGCCAACAGAAGCTCGGCGCTGGTCGATGTGAGTGATATCTCCGAGATACCGAGGCCGGCCCCGATTCATCTCCTAGCTCCTGTTGCCGACAGGGAGCGGATGCTGTGGCTGGCGGAGAAGGCGATGGAGCTCGGAGTGAGCAGTTGGCGGCCGGTGGTGTGGCGTCGATCGAAGAGCGTCTCGCCGCGCGGCGAGGGATCGACGTTCCAGTCGAAGGTCAAGGCCCGAATGATTTCAGCCCTGTTGCAGAGCGGAGGCGGCTGGCTGCCAGACATCTTTCCCGAGGCACCGATCGATCGTGCCGTCGCCGCGGCACCGCTCGGCACCAGAGTCCTATTGGCGAAGGACGGCGAGCCGATGGCCGGCGTCCCGATGACAGCACCGGTGACGATTGCGCTCGGACCGGAAGGCGGGATGGAGCCGGCGGAGCGCGACGCATTCATAGGCGCCGCGTTTCTCCCTGTGAAGCTGACGCAAAGCACACTACGTTTTGAGACTGCCGGCCTCGCTGGAGTTGCGATTGCAGCGGCATCGCTGGCGCTCTCGAGACAAGCCAATGCCTGATACGCGAAGCTGCCTCTTCTGTCAAATAGCGCGCGGTGAGATTCCCGCGAAGATCGTCGTGAACAACAAGGAGATGATCGCCTTCCGCGACATCAACCCGCAGGCGCCGACGCACATTCTGATCGTTCCGAAGAAGCACATCGGGTCACTGGACGATTTGACCGACTCGGATCTCGTCGGCAGGATGATGACCCTCGCCGCCGCCCTCGCGCGCCAGGAGGGGATCGCCAAGACCGGATATCGGACGGTGATCAACACCGGTAAGGATGGAGGCCAGAGCGTCGATCATCTCCACGTCCATCTGCTTGGCGGGCGGCATATGACTTGGCCGCCCGGGTAGACCGGATCGCGTTCGGCGCGCTGGGACGTGCGTTGCTGTGTTCGGTCGGCGACGGTGTCCTCTTCGCTCTGAGATCTCGCGCTGGGTCACTTTTGGTCGCGGATCGATCCTCTTGAATCGGAGTCAGTCGGTGCCATCCGATGCGCTCGATGGTCATCGCTGCGAGGACACCCTCGCCTCCCTGTACAGGCTCGTACCTGCGCTGGCGCGAGCGCCCGGCGCACAGCGCCGAACCCCCAGCGCGCGTAAGTTCGCTGCCCACCTTTGTGGCGGAGACTGCCGAGCGTAGCTCGGCGCGCTAACGCGGTCGGATTAGCGCGGGGAGAGGCGCGAGCACGCCGCCTGAGGCAGAAAGATCTCGTGGGGAAGGTGGAGCGGGTCCTCGTAGGCGCTGACCGTTGAGCAGAATCGGATGGCAACTAAATGACTACCAACCCAGAGGATGGATGTCGCAACTCCAGCCGCGGCACTCGCGCAGATTCAGCGCCGCAGAGGACCCGCTCCGCCGTACCGGCAACGATGCTATTCAATGCGCAAAATCGAAGCGGTTTGCTTGACCCATTCCTCTGCGCTGCCTAACTTTACTGGCTGACCTAAACCGGCGATTGGATTCGCCACGAAGGGGGGAAGTAGAATTTGTCGGAAGTGATAATCCATGACGACGAGAACTTTGAGCGCGCGCTAAAGCGCTTCAAGAAGAAGTGCGAGAAGGCGGGCATATTGTCCGATCTCCGCAAGCATCGTCATTACGAGAAGCCAAGCGAGCGCAGGAAGCGCAAGATGAACACGGCGATGCGTAAGAACCGCCGCACCCGCCACGTCTAGGGAATGTCAGCGCTGTTCGCCCGGTTACAGGGCGATCTCAATTCCGCTCGTAAATCCAAGGACAAGGCAGGCACGCTGCTACTCGGCACCGTGCTCTCCGAGATCAAGAACAAGAAGATCGAGCTGAGACGCGATCCGACGGACGCCGATGTCATCGATGTCCTGCGCAAATCGATCAAGCGCAGACGCGAATCGATCGAGATGTACACCAAGGGTAACCGCAAGGATCTCGCGGACAAGGAATCCGCCGAGGCGGCGGCGCTGGAGAAATACGTTCCGGCCCAGGTGAGTGAAGACGAGCTGCGTGTAGCAGTGAAAGCTGCAATTGCCGGCGGTGCGACGCAGATTGGAGCAGTCATGGGAAAGGTTCTTCCCCAGTTCAAGGGTCGGGCAGATGGCTCTACGATCAATGCCATCGCTCGAGAGGAGCTAAGTAGGCAGGGGTGAGAAAAACAATAAGACTTACGGGACCCGGGCTCGCGGAATTCTTCGCAGGCTCGGGTTTTGTCATTCGGGGTATGACACAAGCAGCTTGGAGCTCGCAGCCTGCGGCTGGCGGCAACAATTCGGACCGCAACTCGCGCCGCAGTTTTGCTCAGGAGTAGTTGCACCATGAACTCGCACGCGCTCAATGTCATCGAGTTTCCGCGCACTCTCTCTCTGATTTCCGAGCGAGCGGGGTCATCGCTCGGCGCCGAGCGTGTGCGCGAGCTGCTACCGCTCACCGATGCCGATGCGATCGAGCGCGAGCATGCTCGCCTCGCCGCGGTCCGCTCGCTCATCTCCGCGGAAGAGCCGTGGCAATTGCACGGTGTGCCCGACGCCAGGCCGGGCCTCACTCGGCTCAAAGTCGAAGGTGCATCTCTCACCGCGCCTGATCTCCTCGTTCTGGGAGCGCTCCTGCGCAGCTCGCGTCTCACGCGTGAGTCCCTGCGTGGACGCGCCTCTCCGGTCGTTACAGCCGTTCTTGCCAGACAAGTCGACGCGCTTCTGGTCAATCGAAGCGTCGAAGAATCCATTGAGCGCGCCATCGACGATGAGGGACAGGTGCGCGACGACGCCTCGTCTACGCTCAGGAAAATCCGGCGCGAGCTCCAGGGAGCGCAGGGTGAGCTGATCAAGCTTCTGGAGCGCGCTATGTCGAAGCTCGAGCCGCATCAACGCGTCGCCGACATGTCGGTGACGGTGAGAAACGGCCGCTACGTGATTCCAGTGCGGCGCGAAGCACAGGGAGCCGTCGGCGGAATCGTGCACGACGCGTCCGCGACTGGCGGAACGCTGTTCGTTGAGCCACCAGCGGCTGTACAGGCGGGCAATCGCATCCGTGAGCTGCAGATCGAAGAAGTCGAAGAGGTCGATCGGATACTTGCCGACCTCACCGAAAAGCTCCGCCCGCATCGCGAGGGGCTCGGCCGGTCCCTCGACGCGCTGGTCACGCTGGATTCGCTCGTCGCCCGCGCGCGCTTCGGAATCGAATTTCGCTGCACACCCGGCGAGCTGTCAGAGGCGACACAGGGATTCAAGATCGTCCGGGGTCGGCACCCGTTGCTGACAGCGCAGGGTATCGAGGTCGTGCCGTTCGATCTGGAGATGGCTGCCAACGAGAGGACTCTGCTCATCTCGGGTCCCAACACCGGCGGCAAGACCGTCCTCCTCAAAGCGCTCGGGCTTTTCTCGGCCCTGGTTCAAGCCGGCTGCCCCGCACCAGTCGATCCGGGCTCGCGAATCGCGATCTTCGACGACATCTACGCCGACGTCGGCGATGAGCAGTCGATTCTTGCCAGCCTGTCGACCTTCAGCGCCCATCTCAGGAATCTGGCCGAGGTCCTTACCTCGGCGACCAATCATTCCCTGGTGCTGATCGACGAGCTCGGATCGGGAACCGATCCCATTGAAGGCGCGGCGCTTGGCGGCGCTATCCTCGAAGCGCTGACCACACGCGGCACGATGTCGATTGCCACGACACACCTTGGCGCGCTGAAGGAGCTGGCGACCCAGGTTGACGGCGTCGTCAACGCATCGCTCCAGTTCGACGCAGCTAAACTGGCGCCCACGTATCACCTGATTAAGGGAATTCCTGGTCGATCATACGGGATCAGCATCGCGCGGCACCTGAACCTTCCTGGTGAAATTCTCGCCCGCGCGGAAGACCGGATTCCGGCCGACGAACGAAGAGTCACCGCCCTGCTCGCCGATCTGGAGGCGCGTGAGAAGTCGCTGACCGCGATTGAGCGAGAAAACGCGGAGATCACTCGGGACGTCAAGGACCGCGCGCGTCGCGTCGCGGAATGGGAAAGAAACGTCCGTGAGCGCGAACGGGAAATCGAAAAAACGTCACGAAGCGAGGCCAGGCACTATCTTCTCGAAGCGCGGGCCGAAGTCGAGCGCACGATTAAAGAGCTCAAGGCGACCTCCGAGCAAAGCGAAGAAGCAGCGCGGGAAGCGCGCAAGCGTATCGAGATTCTCGCCAGCGATCAGGGCCGGCAGCTGGAGCGCATTGCGAGCGAAGCGGCAACGATCGGTGGGGCTTCGGAAGACGCCGAGGTCAACATCGGTGATTTTGTGGAAGTCGGCACTCTTGGTGGGCGAATTGGACGAGTGGTGGAGATTCGGGACGGGGAAGCGGTGGTCGCGGTCGGCGTGATGAAGCTCGCCGTGCCGCGCGCGTCTTTGCGTGTTTCCAGCAGGGACTCGGCGGCGCCCGAAGTCGCCGTCGCAATCCGCGGGGACCTGCCCGAGGTTCATGCGGCGAGCGAAATCGATTTGCGCGGGATGCGCGTCGGCGAAGTCGAGGACATCGTTATGCATGCAGTCGATGCCGCGGTCCGCGCCGACCTCAAGACGCTTCGCTTCATCCACGGCAAGGGAACTGGCGCTTTGCGCGAGCGCGTGGCCGAGATGCTGCGCAAGGAATCGCGCGTGACGAACTTCCGACTCGGCGCAGGCGTCACCGTCGTGGAGCTCAAGTGATCCCCGACGAAGTCGTCGACCAGGTCCGCGGCGCCGCCGACATCGTCCAAATCATCGGCGAGTACGTGAACCTCAAGCGCGTCGGCACCGATTTCCGGGGCCCGTGCCCATTCCATCAGGGCACTCACCGCAACTTCTCCGTCTCGCCGAACAAGCGCATGTACTACTGCTTCGTTTGCAAGGAAGGTGGTGATGTTTTCCGTTTCTTGCAGAAGAGGACCGGCGTCGACTGGCCGGCAGCGGTAAAGATGGTTGGTGAGAGGTCGGGCATCGAAGTGCGCGAGGTCGACTCACGTCGCGAGGGACCGGATCCGCGCGAGCCGCTGTGGGAAGTCAACGCCACCGCTGCGGCGTACTTCCAGAGGATTCTATGGGACGACCCGCTCGGCGCTCAGGCGCGCGACTACCTCGAGCAGCGAGACATTTCGCGCGAAGTCGCTGATCAGTTCGGGATTGGGTTTGCTCCCCGCGAGATCGGACTGTTGCGAAACTACATGAGCACGCTTGGCTTCGATGAGGCGCGTCTCGGCAGCGCCGGACTAATCGTCCAGGGTGAAGACGGGAGCGAGCCACGTCCGCGCTTTCGCGGCCGGCTGATGTTTCCTATTCTCGATTCGGTAGGCCGCAACATCGGCTTTGGCGGCCGGCTGATTGGTCCGGGCGAACCCAAATACCTGAACTCATCGGAATCGGTCGCCTTCACCAAGGGGAAAACGCTCTACGGACTCAGTTGGGCGAAAAACGACATCAGGCGTGAAGATCACGTGCTCGTCGTCGAGGGCTACTTCGATGTCGTAAGGTTGATGACAGCCGGCGTAACTACTGTTGTCGCGCCGATGGGAACCGCCCTCACCGACTGGCAGTCAGCCGCGCTGCGAAAACTGACGAAAAACGTCTTTCTTCTTTACGACAGTGACAGAGCTGGTCTCCAGGCGACATTCCGCTCGGGCGACGAGCTGCTGCGCCAGGGCGCTTCCGTTCGCGTAGTGACTCTTCCCGAGGGCGAGGATCCCGACACCTTCGTCAAGAAAAACGGAGCCGCGGCTCTGACCGCGCGTCTGCACGACGCAATCGACGTATTCGATCGCAAGATCCAGCTGCTCGAACGCGCGGGAATGTTCTCCGAGCTACAGAAAAAGCGGCGCGCCCTGGATCGCCTCTTGCCCACAGTGCGAGCGGCATCCGACGAAATCATGCGCGACCTCTATATCTCGCGCGCCAGCGAAGTGAGTGGCGTCGCGCGAGAGGTTCTGGACCGCGAGCTCAAGGGACGAGCGACACCGTCGATAAATGTCTCCTCGCCACCGGCGCCCCGAATATCTCCGACAGCCAAGGTTCGACGCGGCGAGCGCCGCGCCCAACACGGCGAGCGCGGCGAGTCTGCCGAGCGTGAGTTGGTGCGAGCGATGCTCCTGAACAGATCACGAGTGGAACAGATAGTGGAGAAGCTCGGAGCGAAGAGTTTCCGTGATCCCCAATACCGCGTGATCTACCGGGCCCTC
>QHUA01000074.1:10196-11048 GCA_003221805.1 Gemmatimonadota bacterium | reverse complement strand
GACGGCGAGGCGCAGGTCGCCGGTTACCGGCACGGCAATCATGTCCTTGTCAATTACCTCGCCTAGCTGGATGCCCGCGTCGTAGCCATCCGCAACGATGTCCACCGGCGCATCGCTGACAACGACGTCGAGCTGGATGTGTGGGTGGCGCGCGAGAAAGCCAAACAGGATTGATTCGGCGAACATGGTGTTCGCAACGCTGGAGGAATGGATGCGGAGCGTGCCGCGCGGTTCGTCCCCCATCTCTCCCACGGCCGCGACAGCGCCTCGCACTTCGTCGAGCGCCGGACGCACGGCGGCATACAGGCGCTCTCCCGCGTCGGTGAGGTGAACACTCCTCGTGGTTCGACGCACGAGTGCAACGCCGAGTCGCTCCTCGAGCCGCCTGACCGCCTGACTGACAGCGGAGTGAGTAACTCCCAGCCGATCGCTAGCCGCGCGGAATCCCTTCGCCTCGGCGACTGCAACGAAGGTCGCCATACCATCGAGCTCGTCTGCCATTGGCAAGAGAACCTTACCGGCTTGGACACCGTTGGCAAGTAGATCGACCGGCCAGAGAGGGCTTTCTTGAATGGTGCACTTACACGAACTGCGAGCGAGATGCGAATTGCGAGCGAGAGTGGGTATTTGGGCTTGGGGATCCCGAGAACGAGGACGACAATGAAGACGCGTAAGTTGGGGCGATTTGGGCCGGAGGTTTCCGCGCTTGGTTACGGCGCGATGGGTTTGGCGCCGGTCTATGGCCCCGGCGCCGATCGGCAAACCGGAATCGCGATTCTCCGCGCGGCGGTGGACCGTGGCGTAACGCTTTTTGACACGGCGGAGGCGTACGGTCCTTTCACCAACGAGGAG
>QHUA01000074.1:4721-10179 GCA_003221805.1 Gemmatimonadota bacterium | reverse complement strand
GTTCGGGTTCGGTATCAACCCCGACGGAACTCGCTACGGTCTCGACTCTCGGCCGGAGCACATACGGCAGGTGGCCGATGCTTCACTGCGCCGATTCAAGATCGAAACCATCGACATCCTCTATCAACACCGGGTGGATCCCGCGGTGCCCATTGAAGATGTCGCTGGAACGGTCAAGGAACTGATCGCGGCTGGCAAGGTTCGGTACTTCGGACTTTCGGAGGCGAGCGCGCAAACGATCCGGCGTGCGCACGCCGCGCAGCCGCTGGCGGCAGTCCAGAGTGAGTATTCGCTGTGGACGCGCGACCCGGAGCGCAATGGCGTGCTGGCGACATGCGATGAGCTCAAGATTGGCTTCGTTCCCTTCAGTCCATTGGGCGCAGGCTTTCTCACGGGGAAAATCGATACGAACACCAAACTCGACCCCAAAGACTTTCGCAGCATATCGCCCCGTTTCGCCGACGATGCGCGAGCCGCGAACATGGCGCTCGTCGAGCTACTCGAGCGCATGGCGCAGAAAAAGCGCGCGACGCCCGCGCAGATCGCGCTGGCGTGGCTGCTTGCCCAGAAGCCGTGGATCGTCCCGATTCCTGGGACCAAGAAAATCGAGCGCCTCGAGGAGAATCTCGCGGCGGTCGCCGTAGAGCTGACGACTGCCGCTCTACGCGACATCGATGCAGCCGCCTCGAAGATTCGCGTGAAGGGCGAGCGACTGCCCGAAGCGGTGCTTAAGCTCACGAACGGTTAAAACGCGCAGCACCGCGTTTTCAGATGACGGGGTTCTGAACCCGCGTCACGTTTTCAGTTCGCCTTCGGTAACGTATCCTTCTATGTATGGATTCACGTCTGCTGATGACGCTTCAGGTTGTCGTCGCGCCGCCTCAAAAGCTCGGCCCTGTGCCTCATGGAACGCGCGTCATAGCGCCCATCACTAGCGGTACCTTCGAAGGTCCTCGCCTGCGCGGCAAGGTCTTGCCGGGCGGAGGTGACTGGACACTGTCGCGGTCCGACGCCGTTCTCGAGCTCGATCTGCGAATCACGCTCGAGACCGACGACGGCGCCTTGATCAGTATGACTTCCTTCGGTCTCCGTCATGGCCCCCCTGAGGTATTGGCGGCGCTCGCGCGAGGCGAGTCCGTCGATCCGTCCAAGTACTACTTCCGGACTGCGGCCCGGTTCGAAACGAGCGCGCCGCCGTATGCGTTCCTGAACCGTTTGATCGCTATCGCCTCCGGCGATCGCCGCGCGACCGGGCCGATTTACACGATCAACGAAATCCTGTAGCCATGCGCATGTTCGAAGACGAGAGACCGACATGACCTCGCGACCACTGATGACGGTGAAAATCATCGCCGCTCCTTCGCAAAAGCTCGGTGCGGTACCCTACGGCGTTCGTAGCTTTGTGCCGGTCACGGGAGGCGACTTCGAAGGCGCGCGGCTTCGCGGGAGGATTCTGCCGGGAGGAGGTGATTGGCTGTTGCTGCGCTCCGACGGCGTCCTGGAGCTGGATCTGCGCATCACGCTGGAGACAGACGATCGTGCCCTGATCTATATGACCTTTCAGGGTCTGCGTCACGGCCCGCCGGAGGCCTTCACCGCACTTAGCCGTGGAGAGGTCGTCGATCCCGCGCGTTACTACTTTCGAACAGTACCGAGATTCGAGACCTCGGCGGAAGCGTACGCATTCTTGAATCGCATCGTCACCATCGGTGTTGGCGAAACTCGCCCCGACGGAGCACTGCACAGGATCGACGAGATCCTGTGATGACGAGCGGTTGCGCGTGCACGCCGTCGAGCAGATAGGCGTCGCTATCGGAGCAGAATCGTTCAACGATCGTCGGTCGCTTCGTTCAATACTCCGACGCCGGTTGGGCCCAACTTGGTTGCGTTCACAAGATCTCACTCACTCGAATGCAAGCAGCTCGATTCTCACTATGAATACCTCCCGGATTGCGCCGACACTCACCCTGATCGCGACAGTCGGTCTCCTGATCGCGGCCGCACCACCTGTCGGCAACCCGCCTGTCGACAACCTCCGGCCGCGCCTCGTCAAGCACGAAACGTGGCCGGCGCCGAACGCCGTCCTGCGATCCGGGACGTTGAGCTTCACCGGCCACTCCACCGTTGGCGATTTCGTCGGGACGACGACGGCGGTGAGCGGCGGCGTGACCGGCAATGCCGAACTCGCGAACGCCAGCGGCTGGGTAGAAGCCACCGTCACCACACTCTCCACGGGAAACGGCCTTCGCGACCGCGACCTTCGCGCCACGATGGAGGTCGCGAAGTACCCGACGATGCGCTTCGAGCTCGCCGGTGTCACCGTCGAATCACCAGCGGCGACATCTGACACCGTGACTGGTGCGCTCCGCGGCGCGCTCACCATCCACGGCGTGACCCGCGACGTCGCGATCCCCGCCACCTTGATTGCGGCGGCGGACACGATTGATGTCAGCGGCGCGTTTCCGGTCGATCTCGCCGATTACAAGGTTGGCGGCCTGACGAGGCTGTTCGGTACGCTGCGAGTTCGGCGCAACATCGACGTGCGATTCCGCGTCCGCTTCGAGGCTACGCCACACACACCAACATCAGGTTTCGGACAATGAAGTCGATAGCGCTGTTGGCGCTCGCCGGCTTCGCGGCAACCAGCGTCGAAGCGCAGTGCCGCCCGCCAGCGAACAGCCACGAGGCGCGGCTGCTGGCGTTCTACGAGGCTCCGCTCGTCTTCTCGATGGCAGGCGCACCGACGCAGGTGGTCGCGGGTGAGCTGCGCGTCGCTGCGGAGGCCGGCAACGTTCCATCGCCGAGCGCGGCACTGCAGCGCCCCGAGTTCTGCTATCAGCCGCACTCGGAGAACACCAAACTCACTCCCGCCTTCGGCCGGCCGCGCATCACACTGGGCCTGCCGGCAGGTTTCGCAGTCGAGGCAAGCTACCTGCCGCCGGTGACGGTCGGCGGCGCCACGCCAAACCTGGCCAGCCTCGCGGTCGCACGTCCCATGGAATTCATCGTCGGCCGGAACGAAGTGACACTCGCGCTGCGCGCTCACGGAACGTTCGGGCGCGTGCGCGGCGCAATCACCTGTCCGCGGAGTGCGCTGCAAACCACCGACGCGGTCGCGGCCTGCTACGGGACGCAGCCGTCCCGCGACAACTTCTATCCGGGAATGTTCGGCAGCGAGGGCGCGCTTGGCCTGCGCGCGCGCGGCGGCCGCGTCGCGCTCTACGCCGGCGGCGGGGTGACCTGGCTGCGCCCGCGCTTCCGCGTCGGCTTCACCGACGCAACGGGCTACGTCGACTCAACCGAGGTCGAGGCGCGGCTCGTACGCGGCTCGGCGTTCGGTGGCGTCAGCGTGCGCGCGAGCGAGGCGTTGGAGCTCTCCGGCCAGGTGTACTCTGTGCCGGAAGACGTGACGACGGTGCGCGCCACCGTCGCGTACAGGCTGCGACACTAAGCGCGCGGTCAGGAGAAGACTAGCGAGCTAGTTACCGGGAGGACGAGGCCGCGGCAACGCAGTTGGCGGAAGGATGTTGTTCAGACGCATGTAGTTCGCGAGCTGGCTGTAATGATCCGCCAGATCGATTGCGTGGCCGAGGACCATCCCGGCGCGCGCGACTGTGCGGGAATTCCCACCAAAGGTGACACTCACCTGCTCGCCGAGCTTCGCATCGTCGAGCTGCGCGATCGCCTGATCGCAGAACGCGAACGATTCTCTGAGGCGCGTCACCAGCTTCACCTTCGGCCAGGTCGCCTTCACCGAATCCGCAGTAGCGGTATCCTCGGCTGCCCGCGTTCCCTTCAGCGCGCCAAAGTTGTTGCAGAAGAAGTAATCATCGCTCGCGATGTGCTGAGCGATGAATCCGATACTCAGCTGCGCCGGGGTCGGCTTGAAGGTGAATTTCGACTCGGGAATGGAATCGAAAGCCTGCGCAATGTTGCGATGCAACGCCGAGATCCTGGTGCGAAACGCGGTGGTGATCGGATTGGCAGGCGGTGCAGCGGGCGGTTGCTGGGCGGCGAGGGCGATCGGCGCCACGAGCGCCAGAATCGCGAAATGAGACAGTCTCATACGTACCCCTGTAGGCATGGCGAAGGACTGTATAGTGCGCGCGAGTTGCGATTTGCGCAATTAATGCCCGCGTCCGCGCCATTCTCCTGAAACGCTGCTTGCTTAGGGAGAGATGAATCGGACCGCTTGTTGCGTCGATCGCCATGCTAGAGACACGCAACGGAGCGTGTCCGAGTTGACCGTCTGGATGGACGAAGGAGAAGCACAACATGTACAGAATTGGAAACATCACCACTGCCCTGACTATCGCGCTCGCGCTCAGCGCCTGCACTGAAACCCCTGTGGGTCCCGGCACAACCTCAGTCTCCACTTTGCAAAGCGGTCCCGCGTTCGCCAAGAGCGTCACGGGTACTGGTCTGGTGCTCGACAATGTCACGGGTCTCAGCCTGCCGTTGATCGGCCACGTAGGGGATGTCACGATCAATCAGGCGATCATCACTCAGCTTGGGGTGGTGCAGGACCTCGCCGGCAACATTATCGGAGTGGACGCCACGGGCGCGCTACAGCTGACTGGCGGCGTGCTTGGAACCGATGTGATCACACAAAACTTCACGACCGATGCTCTGATACTGAGCTCGGGCAAGGGTCAGTGCGACGTCCTCTCGGTCAATCTCGCACCGATCACTCTCGATGCCCTCGGAGGAGCCGTGTCCGTGGACGTACCACAGGCCTCGGTGACGCCGCGCGCTTCGGGCGCCCTGGGCCCTCTTCTCTGTAACCTCGGAAGCTTGCTGAATGCGCCGGTCGGTCAGATTACGTCGGCTGTCCGCGGAATCGTGAACGCGATCAATCAGATTCTTATCTAGCGAGATTCGAATCTTCGAACACACAAATGCCTTCCACCCGCGGCTGTGTGCCGCGCGCGTGGAAGGCATCCAGCGCCTTGCCTGGACGTCTCAAAGGAGTCTACACTTTGTCTCCCCGCGTTCGGTGAGGATTTATGAGCTGCCCATTTCGGTGCGTATCCAGACTGCGCTCGCGAGGCATGGCGACCGGGATTGCGTTCGCGATGACCGTGGCGATCGCCAGCCGCGTACACGCACAGGCTAGCCGTGCTTGGACCGAGCCGTTTCCGCCTTTCCGCATCGCTGGAAACCTTTACTACGTCGGGAGCAAGGGCCTTGCGAATTATCTGATTACGACGCCGCAAGGCCACATCCTCATCAACAGCGACCTCGAGCAGAGCGTTCCCCTTATTCGGTCGAGCGTCGAGAAGCTCGGTTTCAGGTTCGATGACATCAGGATTCTGCTGCTAAGTCACGCGCACTGGGACCACGATGCGGGCGGCGCCGCAATCAAGAAGCTCACCGGCGCGACGTACATGGTGATGGACGGGGATGTATCCGTTGTCGAGTCGGGCGGTAGAACCGACTTTCAATACGGCAGCGATAC
>QHUA01000074.1:0-4679 GCA_003221805.1 Gemmatimonadota bacterium | reverse complement strand
CACACCAAGGGATGCACGACATGGACGATGAAAGTACGGGAAGGCGACAACTTCTATGATGTCGTGATCATCGGCAGCCCCAACGTAAACGAGGGCTATAAGCTCGTTGGGAATTCTGCCTACCCAGAGATCGCCTCCGACTATGAACGCACTTTCCGCGTTCTCAAATCATTGCCGGTCGACATTTTCCTCGGCGCCCACGGATCTTACTTCGATTTGGAGAAGAAATACGCGCGCCTGAAGGAAGGCGCGGTAGCGCCGTTCATCGATCCTGTTGGGTACAAGGAGTACGTCGCCGAGAGGGAAGACGCATTTCGGAGAGAGCTCGCAAAGCAGAGGCACGGCACCGAGTAGTCACGTGTTGGAGACACGCGAATTCAGTTCCTTGGCGCCTAGATCTGAGGACGAGCCGCGGCACGCTGCGCTTCGGAGATCCGCTCAACTTCGACTGCCATGGCATCGACCGACTGTTGAAGAGTCTCCAGCTGACGGGACAACTCTCCGGAGGCAAGAGGGGCGCGGCCGAGACCTGCGTTTTTTAGGCGTATCCTCCAGTTGACTATCACCTGCCCGACCAGCAACGGCACGCCAACAAAGATGACCACCCCCGCAATTAACTCGCGCGCAAAAGCAAACATGCCCCACACGTTAGTCACCCTCCCTTGACGCACTTTGGCCGCGGCGGACGGACCCACACGTTTCTGTCCACGGGGCCGTACAAGAATATATTCGCACAACCCCTCCACAAAGTTTCTCGTGCGGCCGACTATCTGTGGAGAAGTACGTGACTCCTATGCGCGCCAAAAGGTTGCTACACGTGCTCCTCGCGGGCCTCCTGTTCATTGGTGGCGTGCTCGGCCTTGCTTTCTGGAAATTCAACGAGCCGCTGGAACTCCCAACACCATCGGGGCCGTTCGGCGTCGGACGTGTCGTTTACTCGGCAGAAGCCACGCGGAACCTGCCGCTCGTAGTATGGTATCCGATCGACAAAGGCTCACCCGGTACGCCTGCGCCGTATAATCCCACCATCGCCGGCCGGCTTCTCGACGCGCAGCCGGATGCGATGGAACAGAATCTCGCCGCAGTTCAGGATCACTCCATCGCGGGCGCGCCAATCTCGAAAGCCCGATCGAGTTATCCGGTCATCGTGTTCTGGCCCGGCTACGGCTGGCAGCCATCAAGGTATGCGATACTGGCCGAGGGACTAGCGAGCGATGGGTACGTGGTGGCGGGAGTGAGCCCCGATTACACCTCGGGCAGTCTCGCCGACAGCATCAGTGCGCGTCGACTCGTCGAGCGGTGGGCTGGACAGATGATAGCCGTTGTGACGAGACTCAGTTTGAACGTCGGCGCCAGCGCGCGTTTGTCGCGCCGCCTGGACTTGAAACGAGTTGGATTCTTCGGGCATTCGACCGGAGGCGCTGTCAGTCTGCAGGCCTGCAGCGTCTTCGATCGTTGCGCAGGTGCGATCGATCTCGACGGCTCCGTGTACGGAAGCGTCGTAGCCACTGGCACCACCAAGCCCTTGTTATTCATCATGGGCGAAGCGTACCGGCCGCCGGATCTGCCGGGCTTCCGACGCTCTCGCAAGATGTTCGACAGCTCCGCCGCTCGGGATACGCGCACGATTGGGAATATTCTCGCTCGTTCGCCCAACTCGGCCAGAGTCGTGATACCGGGCTTTCGTCACGCGTTCTTCACCGACGAGGCTGTCTTCTTCGATCCTTTTTCCGGCGTCGCGGGACTTCTGGGAGGACAGACGGATGCGCAAAACGGACTGGACAACGTCGGCGTGAACGTGCGAGCGTTCTTTGACCGCCAGCTCAGACGATGAACGTCACCATCGACCGAATTACCTGGTGAGATGACGGGCAATCGTTTGTCTGCTTGTCCGGAGTCGATGCTCCAGCAGATTTCTTACAGCCGGAGTCGGGGCGGTTTTCCAGGCTAGCTTCTGATACCGGTTCGCCAACTCGACGTTTCCGCATCGCCCGTGCAAATCGGCCAATACCGCCGCCCACATGTAGGAGCCGGCCAGCCAGTCGGGCGGCTCAAATCCGTCGAACACGGCGAGTCCCGCCGCGGGTCCCTTCCACTCCGCAACTGCTACCGCCCGATTCAACATGTGCATTGGTGAGGGCGCGATCCGCTCCAGCAGCGAGTAATAGTTCACCACGTTCTCCCATCTCGTTTCCTGAAATGAAGGGGCGAGACAGTGTTCCGCCGCGATCGCCGCCTCGGCGTGATATCGGGAGAAAGCATCGCCATGTGCGGATCGCGCCAACCACTCCAGGCCAACCTGAATTTTCTCTCGGTCCCAGAGATCCCGGTTTTGCTCCTCGAGCAATACCAATCCACCGGATCCGTGTTGGCGAGCGTTAATCCGAGCTGAGTGCAGATGCATCAGAGACAGGAGGGCGAACGTCTCCGGGGTCTGGCCCATCGGATGCTCGGCCAGGATGGTGGCCAGTCGCATCGCCTCGTCGCAAAGCTCCCGGCGGATGGCCGTCTCCTGCCGCGAGGAGAGGTAGCCCTCCGTGAACAACACGTAGAGGATCTTATGTACGGCCGCGATTCTCGATGAAAATTCCGCCTCGCTCGGACCTTCGGTGCGCGGCGGAGATTTTCGCAGGCGGCTTCGGGCTCGAGTGAGAAGCTTGTACACGTTTGCTTCACTGAGAAAAAGGCGAAGCGCGATCTCCCGAATGTCGAAACCACAGAGTGTCTTCAGAGCCAGGACCAGCTGTGATCGTTCGGCTATTGCCTCGTCACAGCAGACAAACAGCATTCGTAACAGGTCGTCCTGCACCTCATTGGCGAGGAAGGGCGCCGAACAGCTCTCACCGCTATCGACTGCGTCGCCACCGTACTGCTCCAGGAGGCGGCGCCGGCGCGAGCCCTGTCGCAGCGTTCCTGCGACATCGTTGTGCGCCACTCGAAACAGCCAGGCCGAGGGATTATCAGGCGGGCCAGAGACCGTCCACGATTCGAGTGCTGCCATCAAGGCGGACTGAACCGCGTCCTCGACTACCTCGATATGCTGCTCTCCCACTCGGCGGCAGAGCGTGGCGACCAGCCGTCCGTACTCGCGCCGGAAGAAGTGCTCAGCCAGCTGCGGTGTGCTCAAGAGGTTCGGATCTCGATGACTTCTACACCTGACCCGCGACGTACGAGTCCCGGGCATCCACGAGCGACGGTGATTGCCTCGTCCAGGCTTGGCGCCGAGACGATCATGTAACCGCCGACCAGCTCCTTGACCTCTACGAACGGTCCGTCCGCCGCTGGTTCCGTGACGAGTCTTCCAGCTCCCAGCTTTCCCCCCATGTCGACGAGATTCTCCCGGAACTTCTGCTGCCAGGCGCGGAACTGCGAGTACATCTCCTGCATTTCGGCGGGAGATGGTTTGTGGGTGTCACCGCCTGGCAGACTTCGCTGCATGCATAGGTACTTGGGCATGTGTTCTCCGTGTGGGTTCAGTCGGAAATTCGACCGACACCCTATGATGCCTGGGGAGACCGGTTTTGGACACTTTCCGGATTAGCTGCGTTATAACGGACTGGACCTTCAGCGTAACCATATTGGGCGGCAACTGCGGGGACTAGCGACGACGTCGCATCGTCGTGATTATCGGAAGGCCCACCAATCTCAGCGTTTCATCACTTACACCAATCGTCTTATGCGTGCGAGTTCTTTCCTTCTGCTCGTCGGAGCCACGGCTGCCGCGATCCCATGCGCAGCTCCGGCACAAGCGCGCGGCCGGCAGTCCGCGGCCGTTCCAGCAACCAGCGCTCTGCTCGTTCCCGACCGCGTGTGGGACGGCGTGGCGTCCGCACCGCATTCCGGCTGGGCGGTGCTAGTCACCGGCAACAAGATCATCGCCGCCGGCCCGCGCGGTCAGATCAGCGTGCCCGCCGGGGCGACGACGATCGATCTCCCGGGCACGACGCTGATGCCGGGACTGATCGATGCGCATTCGCACGTGCTGCTCCACCCATACAACGAAAGTTCATGGAACGACCAGGTGCTCCACGAATCGCTGGCGCTCCGCACAGCGCGCGCAGTCAATCACTTGAGGGCGACGCTGATGGCTGGCTTCACGACGCTGCGCGACCTCGGCACCGAGGGCGCCGGCTACGCCGACGTCGGTCTCAAGGAGGCAGTGAATCAAGGCATCATCCCTGGGCCGCGAATGTTCGTCGTCACACGAGCGATCGTTGCCACGGGCGCCTATGGGCCGGCTGGCTTCGCTTCGGAGTACGCGAACGACATCCCACAGGGCGGCCAGGAGGCGAGCGGGCTCGAACAGGTCGCGCAGGTGGTGCGCGATCAGATCAAGCACGGCGCTGATTGGGTGAAGATCTACGCCGATTACCGCTGGGGGCCGAATGGCGAGACCGAGCCAACGTTCACGCTTGACGAACTCAAGGAAGCCGTCGACATCGCGAGCACCTCGGGACGGCCGGTGACAATGCACGCGACGACGGCCGAAGGCATGCGCCGAGCAGTTCTCGCCGGCGTGACGACGATCGAGCACGGCGACGGTGGAACGCCGGAGGTCTTCAAGATGATGGCCGACCGCGGCATCTGTCTCGTTCCGACGCTCGCCGCCGGCGATGCGGTCATGCAGTACAACGGCTGGCGGAAGGGCGTCGACCCTGATCCGCCGTCCATCGTCGCCA
>QHUA01000073.1 GCA_003221805.1 Gemmatimonadota bacterium | reverse complement strand
CGGTTTGAACCTGGCCATGGGAGAACCTCCTAAATGACGCAGCGGGCTGCAAGGGGTGTAGCCACGCGACAAGTTTACAGGCCGTCTTTTCGTGCCAATCTGCCACGATAGGAATTGTTGTCAAGATTTTGTTTATCTCGATGCGCGGTCGGCATAACCGCGCGCGCGAGGCGGCTCGCGTAACGAACACGTTGCGGTCCTAGCGGGGATTGACGCGCGCAGTATGTATAAGGATTGAGATTTCTCGTCGCGCGGCGACGAACCATTTCAATGGGGGCTGATCATGGGAACAAGCGCGCGCAGCACAGTGAAGCCGACCATCGTCCTCATTCACGGACTGTGGCTGACACCTAGAAGCTGGGAAGGGTGGATCGATCGGTACCAGAAGGCTGGGTACAAGGTGCTAGCGCCACCGTGGCTCAAAGGACTCCGGCTGACCACTGTCGTCGATCACTACGAGCGGATCATTCGCAAGCTCGATACGCCGGTGATTCTAATGGGCCATTCCTTCGGCGGCCTCATCGTGCAGCTGCTGGTAGACCGCGGACTCGGAGAGGCGGGTGTGGTAATCGACTCCGCGCAATCGGCCGGCGTGCCTGTCCTGCCGTTCTCGACCGTCCGCGCAACGTTTAGCGTGCTGGGCAACCCGTTCACGTTCAACAAGGCCGTCTCGCTTACTCCTTCCCAATTCAACTACGCGTTCACCAACGAGCTCGACCCGGTTGAGTCGAGAAAAGTCTATGACCGTCTGGCGATCCCGGGCTCGGCGCGCATTCTCTGGGATGGAGCGTTTTCGCTCCTCAACCCGAAGGCACCCTCGAAGGTGAACTACGGCAAGAACGACAGAGCGCCCCTCCTTTTCATTGCTGGTGGCAGCGATCACCTGGTGCCGGCGTCGATCAACAAAGCGAACGTGCGGAAATACGCAAAATCAAACGCCGTGACTGCGTATCGCGAATTCCCAGGACGGACTCACCACACGGTTGGACAGGCCGGTTGGGAGCAGGTCGCTGACTTTGCGCTAAGCTGGGCCCTCGAGAACGCGCGCTATCAGGTTACCGCCGACGAAGTGCAAGCAGCCTTCGCACCCACTCCGATGCGCGTGGAGCAGGACAGGCCTGAGGCCAGACTGTGATCGACCGATGACGCCCATTTCGCGCGGTTTTCGTGGACGTCGACAGCCGGAGGGCGCCGCAGCTCGGCTCCCTCCGGGCCAATACGAGACGCGTGATTTTCCGGTGCTCTCAGCGGGCCCGACGCCGCGCACTCCGCTGTCGGTCTGGGATCTCACGCTCCGCAGTCCCGATGGTCAATCAGCGCGATGGACCTGGGACGAGTTCGTTGCGCTGCCTCGCGAGAAGATCACCGTCGACATCCATTGCGTCACCAAGTGGTCAAAGTTCGGGACGAGTTGGGAAGGCATTGCCATCGACACACTGATTTCGGCGGCGGCCGCGCGAGGAGTGAAAACGGCTTCCTATGTGATGGCCCGTTCTGACGGGGGCTATACGACCAACGTTCCGCTGGCGGACCTCACCAACGGTAAAGGGTGGATCGCCTTCAATTACGGAGACGCTCCGCTTCCACCCGAACATGGTGGGCCGGCGCGCCTTCTCGTTCCGCACCTCTATTTCTGGAAGAGCGCCAAATGGGTGCGCGAGCTGCGCTTCATGGAGAATGACACGCCCGGTTTTTGGGAATCGCTCGGATATCACAACTACGGCGATCCCTGGCGAGAGCAGCGGTACGCCGGAGACGAGTGACTGCTCGTGCTCCCGCCACACGGATCGAATGGCGCCTGGCTACCGTCGTCGACGCCCTACCGGAAACGCCCAGCACGCGCACGCTTCGTCTGGATGTGCCCGGCTGGCCGGGCCACCGCGCCGGACAGCACGTGGATGTTCGGCTCACCGCTCAGGACGGGTATCAGGCCGAGCGCAGCTACTCGATCGCTTCGGCGCCGGAGGACGACAAGCTCGCGCTCACCGTCGAGAGGCTGGATGATGGTGAAGTCTCGCCGTACCTCACCGAGGAGCTGCGCGCAGGCGACAAGCTCGAGCTGCGCGGTCCGATCGGCGGCTACTTCGTCTGGGATGTTCCGATCGGAGGCCCGCTCTTCCTGGTCGGCGGCGGCTCCGGGATCGTACCGCTGATGGCAATGATACGTCACCGGAATTCATGTCTCGCAGCCGGCGATCGCGAAGCGCGGAAGAAATTGCCGGCGCGTCTGCTCTACTCGTCGCGCGGCTGGGATGAGGTGATTTATCGCGACGAGCTGGCGGCGTTGGCCGCTAAGGATCCGACGCTCGAAGTCGTGCACACGCTGACGCGAAATCCGCCAGACGGCTGGACCGGCTTTCATCGACGCATCGACCGAGCCATGCTCGACGAGGTTGCGTGGCCGGCCAGCGACAATCCGCGGGTGTTCGTGTGCGGCCCGACTCCGCTCGTCGAGGCAGTCGCAAGTACGCTCGTCGATCCCGTGTAGCGAGGACTCAGAGATGAAGAAAACAACTAAGCAATCAAGGGCGCGATCGGCCGCTGGGGATCGACCGGTGGACTCGCTCCGACTCGACGGAAATGCCGCGGCGGGAATGCTACGCGAAGTCTTCGTTCCCGACCTGACGGCAGGCCGCGCGAAGTGTGCCGGCTGCGGAACCACGCGAAGCATCGGCGCTCTGCACGTCTACTCCCACGGCATGGGAATGGTGGTACGGTGTCCAGCGTGTGACGGGGTCGTTCTTAGGGTGGCGCGGACGCCCACTCGCGTCTGGCTGGATGCCAGGGGCGCCATCTCAATTGTGATCTCCGGCGAAAACTAATCGCAGTTCCGAGCGACGCGTTTCGCCTCCGGCGAATTCGGAAATAGCGACACCGCCTGACGCGCGTAGCCGCGCGCAACCGAGCAGCGCCCGCGTCTCGAATAAAGCTCCGCGACCCGCAGGTTGATGCGATAGCTCCCAGGATCCCACGATGCGCCCGTCACCCAGCCGGCGGTTAGTCCACCCTGTCCGACCGACGTCATGGCGATCGTTTGCGTGACGCTGCGCGCCGTAGAAATGAGAGAGGCCAGGATGAGAGCCGCGGCCGCCACACCGAGCCACGGCGGTGACATGCTGACTTCGCGCATACCGCGGCGTATGCCGCTCGTCGCTCCCAGAATGCTCCACACCAGAAAAGCCGGCGCCGCCAGCACCAGCACCACGTCAAACGCGCTCACCACCATCGTTGCAACAACGGTCCCCGCCAGCACGCACTGAGCAAGAACCGCCTCCGGATTGCCGAGGTCGCCCCATCGCCTAAGCGAGCTGAAAAACAGGATTACGAAAACACCCAGTAGCGCAATCGTGGGAACGAAGCCGCGCTCGGAAATGAATGCCACCCAATCGCTGCTCGGCCACGGGTTGGCAGTCATGCCGTCATCAGCGAGTGAGCGATCACCCGATGGAGCGAACCGCACGTACTCGACTGGCCAGTTACCCGGGCCAACGCCGAAGACAGGATTCGACGCCGCCATGTGCAAGGAATTCTTGTACTGTGCGAGGCGGCCGCGTCCGCTTCCCTTCTTGTAGTCCATCATTCCGCGGGCTGAATCGAGGTAGGGTGATTCGCTGTTCCAGTTGAGCGAGTTTGGCAGAACTATCGCCACCGCGCCACCGATCGCAGCCGCCAGCGTGAGGCGCGCGAAACGGCCTCCGACGTGTCCTCCGCGCCAGTATTTTCTCGATGCAATCATCGGCACCAAGAGCACTACCAGCGAAGCGGCGACGGCGAGCCATGCAGCTCTCGAGCGCGACAACACCAGTGCCGCCGCGACCAGCGCACCACCGATTGAGCCGAGGAGCGCGCCGAATTGCTGACGCGCGGTAACCGTCGACCAGATTAGCGCCGGTAGTCCGATCACTGCGATGTGCGCGACGAAGTTGCGATTGCCGAAGGTGCCACCGGGGGCGCGGTTGCTGCTGAAATACTCGCTATCGAGACCGTACGCCTGGCCGAGGGAGAATACCGCCGCGCAGACGGCAGCAATGCCCGCCGCTATCAGAATCGGGCGGTAGGAACCGGGTGCCACCGAACGCGCGCCCCAGAAGATGATCGCGGCCGAGATGCTCACACTCACCGAGCGCTGGGCGAGCCAATGGTTGGTGGCAAAAAGGGAAGCGCCCACGCTCCAAAGGAGAAACAGCGCCAGCAGTCCATCGACGACGTCGAAGGAGAGGGAGCGGCGCCGCGCAAATAGCGCCACCGCGACGATTAGCGCCGCGGCATGGAGGATCAGCTCTTTTGGCACGAAGTAGCGATCCAGCTCGAAGACCTTGTAAGGAAGGGCGACGATTACGGCGAGTATCACCCCCGCCTGGATGGCCATTTTAATTGCTCGGTCCGACATCGCGGGAAATATGCGTCATCGGACGGCAGAAAAAAAAAGCCCCGCTCGCTAGAGCGGGGCTTCCCTTGGCTGTACAGCGAGTTACTTCAGGTGCAAACGATCGTGCCCGTGGAGTTATCGCAGGTCTTTGCAGACTGCGAGTGAGTAGCAGTGGCGGTCCACGCCTGCGGCGGACCGGCGACGATCACGGCAGTGATAGTCACGTTCTGCGACGGCGTGAAACCCTGGAGCGGCGTAGCGCTCGTCGCGGTGCCGGCGAAGTACGCGCCGTTGTTGTCGGCGGCATACTGCTCTTCGTAGGTCGCCAGGTTGCGAAGGTCTGACTTCATCGCAGCGACGTACGCCTTGTCCTTGGTGTTGGCGAATTTCGGAATTGCGATCGCGGCAAGAATACCGATGATCACAACCACGATGAGGAGCTCAATGAGCGTAAAACCTTTCTTGTTGGTCTTCATGTGAGAGTCCGGTGTCTTGGTTAATCGAGATGCACCGCCGATAGTCTCGGAGCATTGGAAGTGGCTCTATCGGAGGTTTTTAGTGCCCGACGGTTTCTCGGCACATCCCGCTCGCATTTTTCGCGATTTCTTCGAGCACACGCTTCAATCAGATGACGCGGCAATTCTGCGTGCGGCAACAGGGGGAAACCACGGAAAAGGGTTGCATATTTGAAGATTCGTGCCGTCGATCAATCGTGCGACCCCGCCGAATTCGGTAACAAAAAAGTGATTTCAAAATGACGAAATCGTCATACGCCCTGGCACCGAAATTTGCCGACGCCAATAAAAAACGCCCCGAGGCTCGTTCGTCGGGGGCGTTCTTAACAGACAGGGCGCAACACCGCGCCGTTAACCGCGCCGGAAGATCGAGCCGAGGACTCCGCCGGAGACGCCGCGGGCCTGATTGACGCGCCGCAGCTGCTCGAGCTCACCCTTATCGAGCCAGATCCCGCCACACTCTGCGCACTCGTCGATTTTGACCTGCTCGGCGTGTTTCTCCTTCAGGTCAGCGCCGCAGCGCGGGCACTTGTTGTGGTGGGCTTTTCGCTCGGCCTTTTTGCGCTCAGCGTCGAGCTTGAGGCGCATCTCGTGGATGATCTCGAGATTGCGCTTGCCGAAATATTCTTCTTCGTTTTTGCTTGGCTTCTCGTCGATCGGCATCGGTGGCTCGCGTTGCCTTATCGAAAATATATAGCTGAAGCAGGGCGAGTTTCGTACAGATTCCATAAAGAAAGCCCGGCGTCTGACGACGCCGGGCTGCGTAAATAAGTTCGGCGGCTTTACGGAGTCACGGCGCCGAAGAAAATATCAAGGTTGATCGGGGGAGGGCCGTAACTCTTTCCCACGCCAGTCCAGGCAAAAGCCGCCTTCGTAGGAAGCGAGACGATTCCGTTGTAGTCGCCGATGAAGGGCCTGAAGCCCGATCCGCTCGGCACACCATACTGCGCGGGATCGTACCCCGCCCGTGTGACGCGCTGCGTCGCGAAGCTGGCACCCTGGTCACTACTCTTCCCGTACGTAATGTCGACCAGCGTGTTGTTGCTGTAACTGCGGTCCTCCGAGATGAAGTCGATGCGACCGCTCGTCCGATCAATACTCATCTCGACGTTCAGTCGGTCGCCGCTGTTTCCGGCAGCCATCGGAACGATCTTCCATTTACTCGCGTCAGTGATGCTTCCCTCCGGCACGGAAGCGAGGAAGAGCTGGGCGAGGCCGCCGACAATGTCCGCATAAGCGACGTAAAGACGTCTTCCCACCGGATCAAACGCGGGCACCGGATACGACCCTGGTCCTCTAAAAGGATTGCCCGACACGTTGAAGCAATACGGCGGAAAGAGACAAACCGGATTATTGAACGAGGCAAACCGAACCGGGGCGCTCCAAGTCACGCCGCGATCGGACGACTCGCTGACATACATCACAGCGCCCTTGCCCCCTTGAACTCCATTATCGAAGACGAGGTACGCGTGACTTCCGTCGCCGTTGGTGACAATCCGGGCATCCTGATTGCTTCGCACCGTGCTGGCGGTGATTTGCGCGGGCGTCGAAAAGGTCTGACCACCGTCGGACGACACTGCCACGAAGATGGGTGAGTTCGATCCGTTGCCGTGGAACTGAGCCCAGGCAATGTAGATCCTGCCGTCAGTCGGATCGATCCACATCGAGTCGTGATCCTGAAACTGGCCGGTCGATCCTTTGGTAATGCCAGAGGCGTCCCATTGCGCCACCACAGTCAGCGGCTCCAGGCTTCCGCCCTTGCGCCAGGTTCTGCCGCCGTCGCTCGAGGTGCTTAGGAGCAGCTGGGCTTTGTAGCTACCGAAGCCCGAGACTCTGTAGGAGTAGCAGGCGAAGTAGGCAATCCCATTTTTGTCGAACGCGACGGCAGGATCGCCACCGAAATCACCAGTGCCAGTGCCGGCTACGCTAGTGTCGTTTGTGAACCTGGTCACCCCGGGTATGAAGCCGTTGGGAACCGTCGGCGTCCACGTTTTTCCGCCATCGAACGTTGCGTTAACGGCGCACCCATCGTTGTAGTTCCAATCGTTAGCACCGACCACAAAATTTTGCGGGTTCGTGGGATTTACCGCGATCGGAGTTTCATTCTGCGCCGTGGTGTCGTTTCCGATGTCGACAACCGTCGCTCCGGAGGCAGCGAGCTGCCCCGCTCGCACCGCATTGGGAGCGGTCGGGTGGCTGGATTGATTGTCGTCGCAGGCGGTAATCGCGGCGGCGCAAAAGAGGACGGAGAGCGGGACAAGACAACGCATGGTGAGGACCTCGCAGAGACGCACCGGATGCAAAAATGGGGTGAACATATAATTCACCCCGTTCCGAGTTCCGCAATGTCGACGCGTCAGCCGGGCAGCAGCGCGTCCGATTCCGTACCCTTAGCGAGCGAACCAGTAGGTCACTTTCACCAGGAAGACGTTACTCGGCCGTCCGAAGATCGCCATCATCTCCCGCCGGGTGCGGAAATCTCCCTCGAACGGCAGGAAATCGCTCCGCGACTGCTGCCAGACGAAATAGAGCGCCGACCCCGGACGATACTCCCACCTCACCACCGCGTTTCCGCGCAGCGAGTGAGTACGGAAGTCAGGGTTGTCGATCGAGAATGAAGGGGCGGCGCCGGGTCCGTCAGGATCGATTGTGTACGACAGTGTATTGCCGGTCACCGGATCCAGGACTGGACTGATCGTACTGCCGTTGTCCCGTCCATAGACCAGATACTGCTGGGTGCCGGGCTTCGCCAATTCCTTCAGTCCCTTGAAGCGTCCGGTAGAAGCGAATGGCTGGGCGTACAGCTGAAATGAGAGCAGCGGACTGAGGGTCCAGTCGACGCGAGTCGTCGCGGAAAGTGTAGTCTGAAAAATGTCCGCGAAAACGTAGCGACGACCGTACGTCGGCGTTGCCAGCGCGTCGTTCGATGCGCCGACGAACTGAATCGTGTTGTGAAGCAGATTCAATTCCGGGCTGACCGTCACCAGGACGGAGGAGCTCGGTCTCATCCTCACACCGGTGCTCAGGTCCTTGGAGTGAGAAGAGCTTTCGCTGATCCGTGTCCACCTCCATCCAGCCGCCGTACTGGGTTGGCTGACGCCCGCGCGGTCCGCCTCTGGTGAGCCGATCGTCGATCGCGCTCGGATCGTATTCTCCGCCGGCGTACACATTCCACAGATTGGTAAAGTTGAGCGTGACCTGATTGAAGAAGCTCGTCCAGATCTTGTCACCGCCATAGTTCCACGCGTGGTTGTTGCCAAGGTAAAGCGAATAGCCGCGCAACAACTTGCCGTTGTCGAGATTGTTGTAGGATCCGCTCATACCGAGGTTGCGATAGTCCACCCGACCCATGAAGCCGAGATCGTTGACTTCGAACCCCGGGCTGATCGCTTTCGCCGTCGCAGCCAATTGCCAGGTGCCCGACTTGTTCAACCCAAGCTTGGCGGAGTACCCGCCGAGCGAATTCGCCGCAGTGTCGACGCTGAGATAACCAGCATCGGGACGCTGGTAGTAGCGAGCGCTCGACTGCTGCGCGTTGCGAATGACCGTTCGCGATCCTTCAATGAGTGACTTGGACAGCGCGCCGGTGAGTTTGAAGACGACGTCGCTCAGATCGCGATTGACGGCCGTTCCTCCGATGCCGATGATCGTATTTCCATCGCGGAAATCCCGGCGGATGCGGCCAGCGAAATAATTGGTTCGCGGCTCGACGGGCGTCGTCGTCTGGAGGTTCGAAGCGTCGACGACTCGCGCTTTCTCCTCCGAGGTGACGGCGTTGAGCAATCCGACGGTCCACGCACCCACTTTGCCGCTTACTTTCCCGGCGCCAATAATCGTCGTTGCGTCCGGGGCATCGACGAACTGGCCATTCACGAAACGCTGCGGTGGACGACCGATGCGGCGCGAGTAGAAGATCTGCTGGTTACCGTACGATGGCCCGCCGTTGATCGAGCCAATGTTGAAGATGTTTGCGCCCTCGACGAAGAAAGGGCGTTTTTCGGGGAAAAACGTCTCGTATGCGGACAGGTTGACCACCGCCGGATCGACTTCGACCTGGCCGAAATCCGGGTTCACCGTTGCCGTTAGGGTTAGTCCGCCCGGCAGACCGTACTTGAGATCTGCGCCCGCGGATGGCTTCGCGTCGTTGGCTTTGTAGAAGGGATTCGCTGGATCGCCCGGCGCGCGCGTGAGCTTGGTGCTGACGTATGGGAGCCCCGGATCGGTTGTCTTCCACGGCGACCAGCTATCGCGCTCGTTGCGGCGCGCGACGTCGCGCATCACCTGGAAACCCCAGATCCGCTCTGCACCCTTCCCCGCGCCGCCGAAGCGCAGCTGCGAGAACGGAATTCTGTATTCTGCGGTCCAGCCGAGCGAATCGATTCTGGTCGCGACCTGCCACACGGCGTCCCAGTTCAGATCCTCACCCTTGTTATCGTCGTACTCGAGCACGTCTTTCTGAACACCGCGGGGATTGACTGAAAAACGGAACGAAGTGCGGCGATCGTGATAGGAATCGACCATTACGTGCAGCCAATCCGAGTAGATGCCGGAAGCGTCGCGACGGGCGAGCTGCGCGGCGATCGAATCGGGATGAGAGTCGAACATCCGCACGCCGACGTAAAGCGCGTCGTCGTCATAGAGCACTCGTACTTCGGTCGGATCGATTGGCTTGGCTCCCACTTTCGGGTAGCTCTGAGTGAAATCGGACGACGGCGTCGCAGCGGCCCAGGCTGGCTCATCGAGCTTCCCGTCGATGTTGATGGCACCAGTCAAACGCGAAGCGCGCATCGTTCGAACAGCTCCTGTCGCGGCGGCATTCGTTGGCGGTGCGCTCGCCGGGGAGGTGGCCGGTTGCCCTGGATAAGTTGGAGTTTGGGCCAGCGAAGTTGGCTCCGCGAAAATGGCCATGGCCGCGACGCACAAAGAGAAACGAAACAGAGTCATGCAGACGGGATGGCGAGAGACGCGCGGTGGAATGGAAACGATTGGCGGTGGCGGTGACTCCAGTCGCCATCGCCAGAATTAGACAGCTTTACGGTTGTAAAGGTTGGGTGGTGCCAGCTCACTGCCTGGTGCAGCGGATGAGTTACTACTTCTTTGCGGGCGGGGCCACGTCGGTCGAGGGCGCCAGTACGGGCGCGGCGGTCTTGTCAGGCGGGCCCCCGTAACGCTTCAGAATCTCGTCAACCTTGTCAAACGGCGAATGACGACACGCCGCCTGAGGATCGTTCTCGAACTGGCGAATCAAGCGCCTTGACTTCGTGAGCTCGTCGGGCGTACCGCGCACCGTAATCGCCGACAGACCCGAGGTCGAAACGTAATACGTGCTGCCGCGCGAACGAAGGTACGGAGTGATGATGTCGCCCGCCTGCTGGGGTGAAAGGCACGAGAGTGTAAAGGTCTCGGTGATGATTGCTCTATTCGGGCGGTCACCGGTGATCATGTCTCTCCCGATCCGGGTCACGAAAAGACTGATCCAGATCGTCGCCACCAGCGCGGCACCGGTGAGAAAAACGACCACCTTCCCGACCCGACGACGCTTGGCTACCAGCGCGGCGGTTTCAGCAACGGCGAGCGGGCCAGCGGCCCGCAGTCGGGACAGGTCGCGCAGTGACGCATCACGTCGGAGTCGGGCGTAAGATCCCGGAGCGATCCGGTCGCCAACTCGGAGACACATTCCTGGCACGTCATCGCGATAGCTCTCCGTAAGCGGGGTGCGTGGCCAGCAGGCCATCGCGGATCGACTTGCGCGCCTTGAAAAGATTGGCCCGCACAGATACCGCTTTCAATCCGGTTCGTTCAGCAACTTCGGCGGGCGAAAGACCCTGCAGATCGACGAGATCGAAGATCTCGCGCTGTCGCTGCGGCAATTCCGCGAAGAGCTCGCGAATGACGGTCGCCGCCCGCTCACGATCGACACGGCCACCGGGATCGGTGGTGTAGACATCGCGCAGCGGACGCGCCGCTGGTGTCAACGCCAGACGGCCGCGTCTCCTGCGCGTCCGACGCATTTGGGTCGCTGCCCGTCTGGTGATTCTGTACAGCCACGCCTCGAGAGGGCCGTCCGAGCGATAATTACCGATCTGGCGATGCGTGCGGACGAAAACTTCCTGGGTGATGTCTTCAGCTTCGTCTGGATCGCGGGCAAAGATGAGAGCCCAGCGGAAGACGGCGGGCTGAAAGCGCGTCACCAGGGTGGTGAACGCGGCATCGTCACCCGAGGACGCCCGCGAAGCGAGCTGCGCATCGAGTGCCCACGACGAGCGGTCGCGGTACACAACGGCCGCGCCGTCTTCAGCGGCGTTCCTTTGCTTTCTGCGGAAACCACGACGTCTCATCGACAGGCTAATATACGGTTGGGTGGGCATTGCACCCGCGTATGCTGACAAGCGATATCTCCATAATCCTTCACCTGGATGATGTCACCACCTGCAGCACCGTTTACCGACCGAGGCCCATATGACGACGACCACGACGACGTGCACCCATCTTTCGCAGATCAGGGACGTTAAACCAAGAACTCCAAAGGGATGCGAAGAGTGTCTCAAGACGGGGATGCGCTGGGTCCACCTCCGGCTCTGCCTCACTTGCGGGCACGTCGGCTGTTGCGACAACTCGATCGGCAAGCACGCGACCGCACACTTTCACGGCACAAAGCATCCGATCATCAAGAGCTTCGAGCCGGGTGAGGATTGGAAGTGGTGCTACGTCGATCAGATTGTGATGGAGTGAAAGAGGGGAAAGGGGCGAGGGGCGAGGGGCGAGGAGGCGGGGTTCAATTCGCTTTCCCCGTTTCCCACTCCCTCTTCCCTCTTCCCTCTTCCCTCTTCCCTCTTCCCTCTTCCCGCTTCCCGCTTCCCGCTTCCCGCTTCCCGCTTCACAGTATCGACCTGATCCAACCCCCGTCGACGGCGATCGAGCTGCCGGTGATGTAGCTGGCGCGCTCGGAGGCGAGGAAGGCGGCGAGAGCAGCGAACTCGCGAGGCTCGGCGAGGCGCCCCATTGGAATTTCGCGCTCCCACTTGGCCATCGCGTCTGTCACCGTTGCTCCGGTTTTTTCGCTCGTCTGACGAGCCAGCTCTTCCATCCGATCGGTGCGCGTGAAGCCGGGCATGATGTTGTTGACAGTGATGTTGTAGCGCGCGACTTCGGTGGCGAGCGTGCGCGCGAAGCCGGTAACCGCGGCACGCAGGCTGTTCGAGAGCATTAGGCCATCGATCGGCTGCTTCACGGCGATCGAAGTGATGTTGAGGATTCTCCCCCACCGCCGTTCCTTCATCCCGGGCAGTACGGCTCGCGCCAGTCCGACGGCGCTCGTGAGCAGCAGGCGCGTCGCCGATTCCCACGCTTCGGGACCGAAGCTCTCGAACGCTCCGCTCGGAGGCCCGCCGGAGTTGGTGACGAGGATCTCGACTCTACCGAACTTGTCCAGCGCGGTTTTGGCGACACGATCGAGACCAGACTGCTGGGACACATCGGCGGCGACCTCGACAACTGTCACGTTCGAATGGTTTCTTATCGAGTCAGCCGCCTGTCGCAATGCGTCCTCGCCGCGCGCGCACATTACCAGGTTCGCACCTTCCGCGGCCAACTCCTCGGCGACAGCGCGGCCGAGCCCTTTGCTGCTCGCAGCGACGAGTGCGATCTTGCCGCGAATTCCGAGATCCACTCAGCGTCTCAGGTAGTCGTCTTTTTTCTCGAGCCAGTCCTGACGCGGTGGACTGAAAACATCGACGTCGAGAGTCTCCTCCAGCGCTTCCGCCTTGTGCGGCACGTTCGATGGAATCAGCAGCACCTCACCCGCACTGACGGTGACCTCCTCGGCGCCATCGTCGCCGATCCAGAACTTGAGAGCGCCCTCGAGGATATATGTGAGCTGCTCGTTCTCGTGAGAATGTTTCGGGACAATGCACCCTTTTTTGAGATAGACATGAGCCAGCATCATGCGATCGCCGGTAATGAGGCGACGCTCCAGCATATCGGACACCCGCTCTTTTTTCATCGAGTCCCAACGGAAAAAGCTCACGCCATTCTTTGCGGCCATTAATGCTCCCTTGTCTTTCAGCTAGCGCTTTGCGTCCCGGTCGTAGACCACTCGGCCGCCGACGATCGTGTATTCGATTTTCGCATCCCGGATAGTCTCGGGACGAATTTTGGTCAGGTCGCGATCGATGATGACGACATCGGCGAGTTTCCCCGGTGTCAACGATCCCTTCTCGTTCTCCTCGAACGTGGCATAGGCTGCACCAGTCGTGTACGCGCGCAGCGCTTCTTCGACGGTAATTTTCTGCTCCGGCACCCAGCCGCCGGGATGTTTATCGTCGAGCGTTCGTCGCGTGACCGCAGCATAAATCCCCTCGAGCGGAGTTGCCGGCGCGACCGGCCAGTCGCTGCCAAATGCGAGTCGCGCGTGGGTGTCTTCCAGCGATCGAAAGGCGTAGGTCGTTTTCGCCCGCTCAGGTCCGATGACTTTTTCCGCCCACCGCCCATCGTCGATGGCGTGGTACGGTTGCATGCTCGGGATCACGCCGAGTTGGCCAAATCGTGGAACGTCGGCGGGTGCGATGTGTTGAGCGTGCTCGATGCGAAAGCGCCTGTCCTTCTCTCCATCCTCGCGCTCCACTCGCTCGAAGATGTTGAGCTGGAGACTGATGGCGCGGTCGCCGATGGCGTGGACGATGACGTGCAGGTTCGACTTGTCGGCGTTGGAGGTCCACGTGTAGAGATCTTGCGGCGTGTTGACGAGAAGTCCCGTATCTGCCGGAGCGTCGGTGAAGGGCTGCAGCATCGCAGCGGTGTGCGAGCCCAGGGAGCCGTCGACAAATCCTTTGAGCCCGCCGATGCGGAGCCAGGAGTCTCCACGGCCGCGGGCGGCGATGGTGCGGTGCGCGCGCTCGAACACGGCGAGATCGCCCCACGTTCCCATGTGGTCGACTGATGTCACGCCGCGATCGTTGGCATAGGTCATCGCCGCATCGAGCGCCCGATCGAGCATCGCCGGCGCGGGATCGGGCACGGCCGGATCGATCAGGGATTGCGCGTTGTCCTTGAAGATTCCGCTCGGCGTCCCGGATGCGTCGCGGGTGATAGTGCCGCCGGAGATGTCGCCGCCCGACATCGGAACTTTCGCGGCGCGCATCGCGGCAGTGTTGGCGAGCGCCATGTGGCCATCGAGTCGATTGATCCAGACCGGATTGTTCGGCGCGACGGAATCGATCCACGAGCGCTGCGGTAGCTCACCGCCCCAGTTCTGGTGATCCCAGTCGCCGCCGGTGATCCACGTTCCAGCGGGAATGGTCGCCGCGAAAGCTTTGATCCGTGCGATGAACTCCGCGGGTGTCTTCGCATCGCGCAGCTGCACGGAGGCGAGATTCAATCCGCCGGCGAGAAAATGAACGTGCGAGTCAATGAACCCGGGCACGACCATTCCGCCTTTGGCGTCGATGATTCGCGTTTGCGATGAGACCCGACGGCGAATCTCTAGCGTGGAACCGACCACAACGATGCGTTCGCCGCTGAGTGCGACCGCTTGCGCCCACGGTTTGGTCAGGTCGCCCGTCCACACCGCCCCGTTGACGATGGCGATGGTCACAGGCTGTTGCGCGTCAGTCATCGTGGCGCAAAGGAAGACCGCGAAAAAGGAGATCGCGGAAGTAAGTGGCAGGCGACAACGCACGGCCAAAGCTAGCGAAAAATCGTCCTGATTCATTGCGATCGCCAGAATCGCGACGGCAACGCGACGGCTGCCAAAGCTTTGCCGGGCTGGAACTGTTTCCTGCTGAGGTGTCGGGTCATTTTCTCAATCGTCTAAGTGAGAATTTCTCTAGCGCGAAGTGATGGGCTCTAGAACTAACAAACTGAGAGACGGACTATGCGACTAAAAGCACATCGGAACGTGGTTCTGACGCTAGTGCTCGCGACGGGGATGATAACCTTCTCCCACGCGTGCAACGCCCAGATACCGACGCTGCACCCTTCATTCTATGGCTCCGGCGAGGCCGATACTCGACACAGCCAGTTCGCCTTGGTCGGCATGTACTTCGGTGTGGGAGGCCTTGGGTGGTCGCCGTATTTCAACGGCAACGCTTGGGCGCTGCACCTTCGGCCGAACCAAAACAGCACCGTCACCTCGACGATGTCCGCCATATCGCCGACGCTCGGACTGGCGTATGCAGGCCGCAATAGCGGAGTGTCCTTTGGCGGCGGTTACACCTGGGTTCATAACCCCAATCCGGCCGCGCCCGGGGCTGAGGGGGGCGGCAGCAACGGTGGGACTGCCAGCTTCGGCGCTTACGCTAACGGGTACGGCAGACGGGCGATGCACACCCAGCTCCTCGCTAACTACAACTTCGGCAGTCATTACATTTGGGCGCGCGGACGGGCATCAAGGCCGTTCGGCTACTCCGCCAGACATCCCGCACGCCTGGGTTTGGAAGTCGTCGGTCAGGGCGGTGGCAAGAACACCATAACCACTAACTCCTTCCAGGTCGGACCCACACTCGAGTGGGCCTGGACTCCACAGTTTAGAACGACGGGCGTCGTCGGCTACAAGACCGTTGGTGGCTCCGCCTTCGCGAGCAGAGACAACGCGGCCTACCTCAAGCTCGAGTTCTCTCTTTCGCCCTAAAGTGGTTGCGGTAGCTTTTGGTTCAGAAAGGGGGTGTGCTTTCCGAAGCAACCCCCTTCTCTTTATGCAGGCCTCGCCACTCAACTGCCTGGCGGCGGCGTCGGGGTCGGCGTCGGTGGCGTGAGGGGAACTACCGGATGCTTGAGATGAAACCCGGTTTCATCCTGATAAGCGCGTGCGACCGCCATCACTTTTGCTTCCTCGAAGATCCCGCCGAGGAAAGTCAGCGAGACCGGAGTTCCATCGTCGCGGAAGCCGTTCGGCAGAATCACCGCCGGATGTCCAGTGAGATTGGTGGCGACGAGCTGCGACAGATTGGAGGCACCGGTCGGAGTCACGATCACATCGACGGTTTTCATCAGCTCATCCCACTTCTGGATCGCGATCGACCGCGCGCGATTCGCATTCACGTAATCGACGGCGGGGATGAAGCGCGACGTACGGAATGAGTTTGGCCAGTCGAATTTCCCCTGTTGGACCAGCTCTTTGTCGCGATCTGAGCGGGTCAGATCATCGAACGCGGCCGCGGCTTCGGCACTGAGGATGATCCGCATCGGATCGTACGGAGCATCGGGAAGCTCGACCGGAATCAGATTGATGCCCATCGATTTGAAGACATCGAGCGCGGCATCGTCGAACTTTTTGGTAGCGTGCAAGGTCCGCTTCGGGTCGGCGGGATCGATTTGGGGAAGATCGAACGCTGATTTGACGTAACCAATCCGCAATTTCCTGGGCGAAAGCTTCGCGTTCCAATGATACGGAGCGGCAATGACGCTGTTGTCCTGGTCATCTGGGCCGTAGATCGCGTCGAGCACAATGGCGCAATCTTCGACGCTGCGGCAGATCGGGCCGAGCTTGTCCATCGTCCACGACAGCGCCATCGCGCCGGTGCGGGGAACTCTGCCGAAAGTTGGTCGTAATCCGGTCGTGCCGCAGCGCGTCGATGGCGACGATATCGAGCCGAGTGTCTCGCTGCCGATCGCAAAACCGACGAGACCGGCGGCAGTCGCTGATGCGGGGCCGGCCGAAGATCCGCTCGATCCCTGATCGACTTTCCACGGATTCTTGGTCGTCGCGCCAAACCAGATATCACCCTGCGCCAGCTCGCCCAGTGTGAGCTTGGCAACGAGGATGGCTCCGGCCTGGTCGAGTCGCTGGACGACGGTGGCATCGGCATCGATCACCTGATCCCTGTACGGACCGGCGCCCCACGTCGTCTTGTAGCCGCGAACAGCGAGAAGATCCTTGGCGCCCCACGGAATTCCGTGCAACGGTCCGCGATACCGACCGCGTCTGATCTCGGCGTCGGCAGCATAAGCCTGTTTGAACGCGCGATCTTCGGTGAGTGAGATAACGCAACGCAGGACAGGATCGTACCTCTTGAGCCGGGCGAGGTACATCTGGGTCAGCTCCAGCGAAGTGACCCGGCGGCGCCTCACCATTTCGGAGAGCTCGGTCACGGGGAGGAACGCCAGCTCGTCGATGTCGGCCGGGACGGCGCGGTGCGCCACCCTGCTGCGCACCATCGGTCGTCGCGGCTCGGAAGGGATTTTCTTTCCCGGGGGAAGCGGGTGGAAAACGATTGCCGGGCTGACGGAATTCGCGAGCGGGACTTTATGGAGTGCCTCGATCCGCTGCTCCTGCTGCTTCAGGCCGTCGAGCATCAGCTCGCGCTCGGCCTGATCGAAGTGGAGGCCGGCGACTTCCTCGGCGCTGGCGATCGTCTCGACGGTGATGTCGGCGCCGGCGGAGAGCTTGGCCCAGAGGACGCCGGGGAAGAGCGTCGTTGAGAGGCCGGCGCCAGCGAAGTAACTCATGAAGGAGCGGCGATCGAGCGAAGCTGACATCTGGCACCTCGAAGGGGAGAACTCAACTGCGACTGAACGGGTGCGAGGTGTGAGGAGCGTAGTTCCCAGTTACAAGTTCACTACGTCGGGACGCCTCTACTGGCCTGATCGCACAGGCAGTGGCTTGTGTTTCGAATCGCGCCAGTGACGTCACGACGTCGTGAACTGAAAGCTGTCAGCTATGCTGCTCGCACCTCGCACCCGTTCAGTTGCAGTTGTCGCGATCTCTATCTACAAACAAAATCTGGCGGACTACACTTGAGATTTCGAGTAGGCCTCCTCCCCGTCGAATTCCTGGAGCT
>QHUA01000072.1 GCA_003221805.1 Gemmatimonadota bacterium | reverse complement strand
TCCGAATGCGAAGATGGATGACGAGGCCGGCTCACTCGATAAACTGCTCGAGCTTGCTGATCGCGACGAAGCCGCCGGACTCGGCGACGCCCCATGGCCGCCCCACTTCCGAAAGATGGAAGGCGAAGCGCCACGGGTCGCTCCGTCGCGCGCGAAGGGTATGAAGAGCTCGACGACGGTGAGCAAGAAAAAGCCGGCGAAGAAGACAGCGGGGAAAACCGAGGCGAGCGCAAAGACGACTGGCAGGCGTTCGAAGATGCCGCTCATCGTCGTCGCCAACTCGCCCGACAAGGAAGCGGCGCTCGCCGGTCTCGAGCGCTGGAAACAGAAAAATCCCAAAGCTGCATCGGATCTCGCCGTCGACGACGTGCTCGTGGATTCTATGCGCGGCAGATCGTCGACGTGGACGCGCATCCGCGTCAACCTGCGCAACGTTCCAGAGAAGGTGAGACCAAAGCAGGAGACGCCTGATCCAGATGACGATCCGACGCGGGCGTGGCGTGAAGGTTTGGCGAAACCGCGCTAACCCCGTCCGAAGTCGATAGATCGGGTGCCGGCGACTCGACGTTCGGCGAATGGGTTAACATCGGCTCAACTGTCGGTGTCAGCTCAATCGTCAGCGCCGGCTCGATCGTCGGAGTTGCCTCGATCGTCACCAGCGTGAGAGGCTGCTCGCTCGCGGTCCGGTGCAGCAGGCGACTCCAGGCCACGTACGTGTGAGCGCTGAGGCAGGCCATGGCCGCGATGGGCGGTCGTCGCAACACGAACAGCTCGATGAGCGTGGCTGAGACCATGATAGTGCCGAGCCCGACGGCGGACGCGCCGGAGG
The DNA here is from genome assembly GCA_003221805.1 of Gemmatimonadota bacterium. Classification (GTDB taxonomy): domain Bacteria; phylum Gemmatimonadota; class Gemmatimonadetes; order Gemmatimonadales; family Gemmatimonadaceae; genus UBA4720. The sequence continues at coordinate 7,762 of QHUA01000072.1, read as the reverse complement.
CGAGCGGAACTATCATGAACGCGGCACCAACGACTTCGAGTACTCCCGTCACGTATCGAAGCCATTGTCCGACCCCGATACTGCGAAATAACTCTACCATGTCGTGGCGGCCGATCAACTTCGCGCCACCAACGAGAAGAAATACGCCGGCGAGAACAAGCTCCGTGCATTCGAGCGCGATCAGCTGACGTCGTCGCCTCCGCGCGTGCGGCGATTCGAACTGATATCCGCCGCGGCCCAGCTTGCTGCCAGGAAGTCGCTTGCGGAGCGCATATAGCGCGCTGACAACCAGTAGCAGCAGCAGCGCGTGCAAAAGGCCGGGTTCGTTGAACATCGAGTCTCCATGCACTGTCGATCGTGCATGTCAGACCTCACCGTGCCTCCATTTATTCCCTTTCGCTCCGAAGCGCGGAAATACTCGCGGGAATAATCCTCTGCATCGACGGGTCTGTGAGATGCTGACACATCGACCCGACTCTATCATCGTAGCGCGAGGATTCCTCCCATGAGCTTGTCGCAGTTGGCCCACGCGGGCCTGATTACCCAACACCACAGAATTGCCCTTGCCACCGCAGTGCTACTGACGGGCATCGCAGCGTGCGCGAAGGATTATGACGCCGAAGCCGCCGAGAATTCAGGCGTTCGCTCCAGTCCGCCGGCGGTGATGCAGGCTGCTCCGCCCGAAGGCCCGGCTATAGGTGTTCGGCTGTCGGAGTGGAAGCTCGATCTCTCGCAATTGACCGTCGCCACTGGCGAAATCCAGTTCACGGTGACGAACGGCGGGACAATGCTCCACGCGTTCGAGATCGAAGGGCAGGGGCTAGAAAAGGAGCTGGAGCCGCTCAATGTCGGCGCGACGGCGACGTTTCAAATCACGCTGCCGCCTGGTACCTACGAGTTGTATTGCCCCATCGGTAGCGGGGCGCACAAGAAAATGGGAATGGTCGCGCACCTCGAAGTGTTGGGCACTGTCGATCTCGGCAGACTGGTGACCAACATGAAACAGGGCGGCTACGTAATTGTGCTCCGCCACGGTGCGACCAATCCCAACCAGGCCGACACCGATCCGCTTCATCGGGACAACATCGGGTCGCAGCGTCTCTTGAGCGCACAAGGTCGAGAGGTCGCGATGCGCGTCGGAGATTCCTTCCGAAAGCTTGGCATCCCTCTCGGAAGGGTTTACTCCAGCGAATTCAATCGAGCGACGGAAACCGCGAAGCTCGTGAGCGGGAAGGAAGTGACTACTACTCCGGACGTGACTGAAGGAGGGCTTGTCGTTTCGCCCGCAGAAAACGCGCGCCGCGCCAAGGCGCTAAAGGAAATGGCGAGGGCGACGCCGGACCCGGGGGTCAACACCCTGATCGTTACTCACAAGCCGAACATCCTCGATGCATTCGGCGAAGACTGGTTCGACAGCAAGGAAGGCGAGGCTTCAGTGTTCAAACCCGATGGTTCGAACAATCTCATTCTTGTTGCGCGGGTACAGGCAACCGACTGGATCAAGGTTGTCGCCGGATACTGACTGCGGCCTGGGCCTCGCTCAGGAGCTTCGACGTGAACCGCTGTGCTTCTGAAATGCGCTCGACTTCGACGGCAATGGCGTCGACCGCCTGCTCGAGGCGAGCGAGTCGAGCGTCGACCAGTGGAGTAACCGTTCCGGTTGCCAGCCTTGCTTCGTCGCGGCCTCGCGCCACCCAGGCGCGCGCGATCGCATTTATCGAAAATGCAAGGGAAGCAAGGGCCCCAAACAGCGACACCGCAACGATTGCCGCGGTCGCATTATCTCCCATATGTCCCCTGGCCGATTCTCATTTAGTAAGCGGATTTCACCAGCGGCCCAGCACGCGGTGCCACTGCTCGAATGGCCAGATCAATCCGACGACCGCGCCGATGCCTGCGCCCCACTCAGCCCCGACACCCGCTGCGCGCCAGTCGGTTCGATAATGAGGGCCGCCTCTTCGCCGCGGGTCGTTGAGCAAGCCGAACGCGACGGCGCCTGCAATTGCACCGCCCGCCGCGCGCTGAATCATGCTCGCGCCCTCGGACACGCCGCGACTGACATCGAGCCGTCGCACCGAGTTGCGTGGAATTGCGAGTGAGCCGGCGCTGCCCGGCACGCTCAAACGAAGAATGCCTCCCTCGACCGATTCGACGGTGCCGCGCAGGAGTTGGCGGTGGTCGGGTTGTTCTTCCTGGCGACTCGTCTCGGGGATCCAGACCCGAACTCGCGTTCCAGGCTGAACCTCGGCGGGGAACTGCGCGTTAGCGAGGCCAGGACTCGTGGAGACCAGGCCCGCGACTATGAGAATACGCGTTTTCATCATTCCTCCTTCTTCGGCGGAGAAGGCTCGTCTTTCTCCGCCCGTAGTTTGTCGATGAAGCGCTGCGACTCGCCCATCCGCTCGACGTTGAGGGCGAGAGTATCTACTGACTGCTGAAGGGAATCGATCTGCGTGCTAGCCAGCTGGACGTCGGGGCGATTCCGCTCCCGTCTCCGCGCCGCGAATTCCGTCGCCGGATACACTGCCAGCAGCAGCGCGACGTGGACGCTGGCATGTAATAGCTCACCCATCACCGCGGCGTAGGCTGCGCCGGCCAGGTTGATGAAGACGAAGGCGGTCACGCCCACTCGCCAGAGAATGGAGCGTCGACTCATGAGGGACTCCTACCTGGATATACCACACTACGTGCCGGACGCCCCAAAGTTACCGCGCACTGGTGGAGATCGCTGCGCCGATGACAATCTTCCTGGCATTCGTCCTGGGGATCTGACCATGCGCCTGGCCTTTACGTTCGTTTTGTCGACTGTCGTTGCGCTCGCTTCCACGTCGAACGCGCAGACCGTCCATCGACTGCCCGCAACTCCGTCCACCGTTGCTTATGGCTATTACTGGTCCGGGGCGAAACCGGCGCTGCGAGTGAAATCGGGAGATATCGTCGAAGTCGAGACGATGCTGACCAACACGCCCACTGGACTCGAGCGACTCGGGGTAAAACCAGCCGACATTCCGCAGGCGCTGCGCGACATCGTGGCGCAGGACACCGGCACGCTGCGCGGTCCAGGCGGTCACATCCTGAACGGCCCTATCTATATAGAAGGCGCGGATTCAGGAGACGTGCTCGAGGTTCGCATCCAGTCGATCACGCTCGCGATCGACTACGCCTACAACGGATGCCGCGGGTTCATACCCGAGCTGTGCGGGCCACCGCAAAGTCGCGTCAGCACGCTCGTTCATCTCGATCGCCAGCACATGACGGCGGAAGTGGCGCCGGGAGTCGTCGTCCCGCTGCGACCATTCTTCGGCTCGATCGGCGTCGCTCCCGCGCCCGCACTCGGCAGAGTGAGCAGCAATCCACCGTCGCGCCATGCGGGCAATCTCGACAACAAGGAGCTGGTGGCTGGAACGACGCTCTACATTCCGGTCTTCGTAAAAGGCGCACTGCTCGAAGTCGGCGACGGACACGCGGCGCAGGGCGACGGTGAGGTCGATCAGACGGCGATCGAGACGAATCTGCGTGGGCGTCTGCAGCTCGTGGTGCGGAAGGACATAAAGCTGGATTGGCCGCGGGGCGAGACGCCGACGCACTGGATTACTATGGGAACCGACACCTCACTTGTAGTCGCCACGAAGACGGCGATTCGCGAGATGGTGAAGCTGCTTCAGGAGAAGAAGGGACTCACGGAGACACAGGCGTATCAGGCGGCGTCGATGGCGGCGGACCTCCACATCACGGAGCTGGTGGACGGCAACGTCGGCGTCCACATGATGATCGCGAAGAGCTATCTGCGATGAGTGTCTCCCGCCTCAGCTCAGCGATTTCATGTCGATGACGAAGCGGTAGCGCACGTCGCTCTTCAGCATGCGGGCGTAGGCGTCGTTTACATAATCGATGTCGATCAGCTCGATATCGGAGGTGATGCCGTGGTCGGCGCAGTAGTCCAGCATCTCCTGCGTCTCCGGGATGCCGCCGATGCCTGACGAAGACAGGCTGCGCCGTCCACCCATCAGTGCGAACACCTGCACTTCCATTGGTGTGGGCGGAATGCCGACGCAGACCATCGAGCGATCGAGGCCCAGCAAATTGAGAAACTTGTTGTAATCGTGGTTTGCCGAAACGGTGTCGAGAATGAAGTCGAAGTATCCCGCGAGTGATTGGAGCTGGGCGGGATCGCTGGTGAGCGCGAACTTGTGCGCGCCCAGCCGGCGGGCATCCTTTTCCTTGTCGGACGAATGACTGAGCATCGTTACTTCTGCGCCAAAGGAGGCGCCGAACTTCACAGCCATGTGGCCTAGTCCACCGAGTCCGACGACGCCGAGCTTGGTGCCTTTACCAACCTTCCAATGGCGGAGCGGCGAGTAAGTCGTGATGCCGGCGCAGAGAAGGGGCGCGACCCCAGCGAGCGGCAGTTTGTCAGAGATGCGGAAGACGAAATCCTGGTGCGTGACGATCCGCTTTGAATAGCCTTGGTGCAATACTGTTCGAGGCCTTTCACGCAGTTGGGGCACTCGCGGCAGGAATCCACCATCACTCCGACGCCGGCGAGATCGCCGGTCCGGAATTTCGTGACTTTGTTTCCGACAGCGGTGACTCGACCGACTATCTCGTGGCCGGGGACGACGGGATAGATCGTCTGGCCCCACTCGTTGCGCGCCATGTGCAAGTCCGAGTGGCACACTCCGCAGTAGACAATCTCGAGCTGGACATCGTTCGGTCTGACGTCCCGGCGTTGGATGTTGAAAGGAGCCAGCGGCGTCGTTGGTGACTGCGCGGCGTAGGCTGGAGTTAGAGTTGTTCGCTTTTCCGTCGATGTCATCAGGGTGCGCGGGCTCTTCTTCGGCTTGGCCGTCGCTCTGCTCGCCTTCGATCCCGGTGCTCTCTTCTTTGTTTTCACAGCACGACTCCTTTTTGGATGCTCTGCAAATTTGGAACGCTCTGCCTCACTTGAATATGAGGTGAGCGACGGCCGATTCGACATCCCAGTATATGATGGCGAGCGCAGTTACGTCAAAAGCTGCATGAGCAATCATTATTGGGAATAGCGATCCAGTCAGCGCGAATGTCGTCCCAAATGCGAGCCCGGTGATCATCGCCTGTTCGACGCCGGCGAGGCCCTGGTCAGAGTAGTGCGCCAATCCGAACACCACAGAGGTAATCAGCACGATCGCAGCTTTTGCTGCCGTGCTGGACCCAATGAGTTTGCCGAGACGTTCGAAGAGGAACCCCCTGTAGAACGTTTCTTCTCCGAAGCCGCCGCCAATGATCACGACAAATATTTGGAAGCAGTGCAGCCAGATTTCCTGTCAGGTAGTGGTATCGCTCGTTGATTGGATCGGCTCCGAACACCGGCATCACCACCGCTTTCATCACCAGCTTGAACACGACGCCGACGACGCTGGCGATCGCCACGCTGCGGATCCAGCTTCGCGGCCGGACATACCCGATGTCGGGCCATGGGGTGTGTGATCCCTGCGCCCACACCAGCACGAGCACGCCCATGATGGCCCCAATCATTCGGGCGTCGCTCGCCTGGCTAGCGTGAGGTGGCGAAGATCGCCTTGAGCTCGTGCGGCGGTACGACCTCGAGCTGCTCGTAGGTGCAGTCGCGCGGTCGTTTGTCGTCACGCCAGCGACGAAACTGCGCCGTGTGTCGGAAGCGGTCGCCCTGCATGTGATCGTACGCAACCTCGACGACGAGCTCTGGGCGTAGCGGCTCCCAGGACAAATCCTTGCCCGAGCTCCATCGGCTCTGCCCGCCCGGCATGCGATGCGGCTGTCCGTCTGCGGCCTCCTCCTCTGCCCATGCGCGCCAGGGGTGTTTCTCGAGCGCATTCTTGCGATAGGGCTGAAGAAACTTCACCAGCTCACGCCGCTTTTCGTTGGTGAAGCTGGCGCAGACGCCGACGTGCTGGAGATTGCCGTCGTCGTAGAGGCCGAGTAGCAGCGAACCGACCGCGGTTTTCTCGCCACGTTTGTGCCAGCGGAATCCGGCAACGACGCAGTCGCATTCGCGCTCGTGCTTCACCTTGAGCATCACGCGCTTGTTCGGCTCGTAGGTTCCGTCCTCACCTTTGGCGACGACGCCATCGAGTCCCGCGCCCTCGAATCTTTGAAACCAATCCGCGGCAGTTTTTCTGTCGCGAGTCGCGGGCGTGATGTGAAGAGGCTGCTCCACATTCTTGAGGACCGCCTCGAGTCTCGCGCGTCGCTTGGCGAAGGGTGTGTCGCAAAGGCTCTTATCGCCCTCGCAAAGGATGTCGAAGAAGACGACGGACGCCGGGATCTCTACCGCCAATTTCCTGACGCGCGACTCGGCGGGGTGTAGTCGCATCTGCAGCGTGTCGAACTCGAGGCCTTCGCCGATGGCGATGACGATCTCACCGTCGAGCACGCATCTCTTGGGGAGCTGCGCCTTGAGCGGATCGATCAGCTCGGGGAAGTAGCGATTGAGCGGCTTCTCGTCGCGGCTCTGGATGAAGATCTCATCGCCGTCGCGGAAGATGAGGGTGCGGAATCCGTCCCATTTCGGCTCGAAGATCCAGCCTTCGCCGGGTGGGAGCTCGCCGACTCGCTTGGCGAGCATCGGGAGTACCGGGGGATTTACGGCCAGGTTCACGCGCGGACACGCTTCTTAGTTCGCTTCGCCTTCCCCGACCGTTTCGTCGATTCCACCAGCTTCCAGAACAGCCGGTCACCAATGACTTTCACGACTTGTCCCTTGGCTGCGAGGCGCCGAATCTCCAGCAGCTTCGTGCCTCCGTCGTCACCGGCAATCTGTAGAGCGTTCGGTCGACCACGATTGGAAAATCGCGCCCGCCTTTTTCGCAGCGGCGATCGCTTCGCTGCGCGGGCGGCTCAGAAATCCAGTGAACGAGACTCGCTTTCCTTCGAGACTCACGACGCGGCCGAGATGAGGCTGCTTGGGTCGATGACGCAGCGCTTTGATCAGCTCACCGGCCGCCTGGTAACGCTTGCCCCGTGCGCCGAGGCAGCGGTAGATGACTTCCTTGAGGTGATCGCTGCACGGGAGGCGTCGGACATCGCGACTGTTCATCGGGCTCGAGATGTCGCCGCGCAGGAGCATCGCCGCTATCAGTCCGATCTGATAAATATCGTCGCGCTGCTGCCAACGGCGAACTCTTCCCCACGCGATCTCCGCCGGCGCGTTGAACACGTTGAACGCGTCCGCGGTGACGCCGCGCTGGCTGCGCTGGTGCATGGCAATGCCGAAGTCGCCCAGCTTCAGCTGCTCATCCTCGCAGACGAAGACGTTGAACGGCGTGAGATCACGATGCATCGCTTGGCCGCGGTGCAGTATGTCGAGTGCGCTGAGGACAGCCGCAATTTCTCGGCGCACGAAACGCTCCGACTGTGGCCCTTTCTTCTGCAGCCACACACCCAGGTCGCCGTGCACGGCGTACTCCAACGCGATGCAGTACCGCGCTCTCCCGTTCTCGACTTCGGCGAACCGGTCGTACACACGCAGCGCGCGCGGCTCGCGGAACAGCAGCTCGGCGAAGTACGCCTCGCGCAGCCAGGCTGATAAACGCTCGGTGATCTTGATGCAGACCTGCGACGGCAGTCCATCCTGAGGTGTCGGCGTTGCCAGATAGACTTCGCCGAACCCGCCTTTGCCTATCAGCTTGTCCAACTGGTAGGTGCGACCGCTTTCCGAGCTGAACGCCGTGTGTAGGTCCGTCATTGCTGGACCAGAGTCATGCGGAACTCGTTCGAGGTGGCCTTAACCCTTCTGGCGCCTCTC
>QHUA01000071.1 GCA_003221805.1 Gemmatimonadota bacterium | reverse complement strand
TCACAAGGAAGGGGTAAGGCTCAACAGTAGCGCTGACTTGAACCGGCGTCCTCTTCGACTCCCGATTATCCCACCACTCATTCGCCTGGCTTTGAGTCCAACCCTCAGTGGGAATCCAACTTAGGGCATCCGCCAGACGTGCCGCGCTCTGCGGTCGATCATCGGCCCTTTTCGCGAGACACTTCAGCACCAGCCGCTCCAGTTCGGGAGAAACTGCCCGATCTGTTCGCTGCGACGGCGGAATCGGCTGGGACTGCAGATGCTTGGCTATGATCTGAAAAGTCTTTTCAGCTTCGAAGACGAGATTGCCGGTGAGGAGATAGTAGGCGACGCAGCCGAGTGCGTAGATGTCGGCGCGCCCATCCACCGGCTCGCCGAGAGCCATCTCCGGGGCCATGTACGCCGGCGTGCCCAGCGCCATCTGTCCGGGGATCGTCGCCAGTGAATGCTCGCTGCTCGCGCTGGAAACTTCTTTGACGAGACCAAAATCCATCACCTTGACGAAATCGTCCACTAGTCCGACGCGTCCGAGGTGGATATTCGCTGGCTTGATATCTCTGTGTACCAGTCCGAGAGTGTGCGCTTCTTCCAATGAGTCGCACACCTGGCGCAGAATGTGGATCACTCTCGCTGACGGCACTGGCCCCGTTTCGCGCACCAGCGTTTCGAGATCCATTCCCTCCAGGAATTCCATCACGAGATAGAGAGTCTCGTCTTCGGTGACGCCGAAGTCGTACAACTCCACCGTGTGTGGTGACCGCAGATTTGCAGCTGCTTGCGCCTCTCGGCGAAATCGCGTAACGGCGAGCTTTGCCGTTTCCTCGTCGGCAGCCCCGAGCATTTCCGCGCGAATGAGCTTTATCGCCGCTGGTCGAGCGAGCATTCGATGCTCGGCTTTGTAGACCTCGCCCATGCCTCCGCGGCCGAGCAGCTGTCCCAGTTGATAGCTTCCCATCTCGCGCGCCTTGCTGACTTGCAGGCCGAGCTTCGTGACAACTCGTGAGATAACGACGGCGGCGCCGACGAGGATGTAATCCGGGTAGTGCATCACGAGGACGCTTGTCCACGAGCCGAAATCCCAAATGCCCTGCGCCTTGGCGATGAGCATGCTGACTGGATTCATTGACGCGGCGACCAGACCGACGATGAGCATCTTTCTCGGCGTGCTGGGGACGATGGCTGCAGTTATAAGAATGACCACACCAACCCACGAGATCTCGGGAAACACCATATTCCCCGACGGAATTCCGCCGAGGTGAAACATCACGGCGATCGCCAGGGAAGTGATCACCATGTACCAGAGACCGAGGTCGAGAATGTGCTTAGGGCTACGCTTGCTCCGCCGCGTATAGGCAAAGAGCGCGAGAGACACAATCACGCTGGCCGCCGCAATTCCGTCGGTGATATCGAACTGCATCCAGCGCGAGCTGTCCGGATAAATGGCGTGCGCGGCAATGTGACCGAACGCGACGGCGACGACCCATAGCGCGGCCGCCAAGAGCGACATTATTCCGAGGCGCACTGACGCCGCCTTGAGTAGATCGTCGGGAAGCTCGCGAGCACCGCGGCGCCGGAGCCTGAGCTCGGTCGGGGTTGAGACCGGTGGCGGTCCGATCAGGTGTGGATCAGTCATGGCTATCAGTTGGCCGGTAAGAAGGTCGGCGGCACGATTCGGATATCACGGCTGCGGCGCGCCGGCAGTAAGAGCAAGGTTGAGTCTTTCGGCTTGCTGCTGACTGTCGGTTAAAAGAACGGCGAGCAGATTGCCGGATCGGACGAATGTCGGTGGCATCGGCCACGGGCTAGGCACTCCGCGCGGAGCGGCGGACAGCGTGTCGAGGCCGGCAACATCATGCGCCAGCGCGCTCGAATCCGAGTAGATAAAAACCTCCAGCCGCGATCTTCCAAGCGTATAGACGGCTGGACTGACGCTGAATCCGGCGCGACGGGGAGGGCGACCCTCTAGGGGCTTGATAACGAAGCCGGATTGTTTGAGCCGTTTTTCGACGCTGCAGAGCGCCCATTTTCCTGTGCGTGGGCACGTAGTTGAATTTGTGCTGCTGCTCGTCGCGGCAGTCGTCACCGGCGAGGCCGAAGCCGCACTGGTTTGCGGAAGCGATTGATCGACGGTCGGGGTCGAGCGCTCACATCCAAGCGCCGCCGACACGGCGACGCAGAGCAAAAATCTTCTCATCGACTGCAAAGATAGACCGGACCGACAGGCACCGCGATTGCTCTTGTGAGTCTCCACAGGAGGGGTCATGGCGATAACAATCCAACGCATACGAAGGGGCGCCGCTGGGGCGCTCATGCTGGCTTCAGTCGGCGCCTGCGCCGGCAACCTCGGCAACATTCTCGGTGGGGTGCTCGGCAACGGCGCGGGCTCCAGCCAGCTCAGCGGTACAATTCGCGGGGTAGACTCGCGGTACCAGCAGATATCGATTCAGACAAACGGCGGTCAGACAGTTCCGGTGTCGTACGACAATCAGACGCAGGTAGTCTACCAGAATCAGAACTATTCGCCGACGGCTCTCGAGTACGGCGACCAGGTGACAGCGCGCATTCAAGCCAATGGCAACAGTTATTACACGGACTACGTGCAGGTCGATCGGTCTGTCAGCACCAACGGATCAGGGACGGTTTCGTCCAACGTGCAGTTGTGGCAAGGCACTGTTCGTCAAGTCGATAGACGCAATGGTTTGTTCACTGTCGACATGAACAACTACAGCACCGTGACGGTGACGCTTCCAAACAATGTCAATACCAACGACCTGAACAGGTTCAACAATTTGCGCAGCGGGGACTTCGTCCGATTCTACGGGACTTCTCTGAGCAGCGCGCAAATTCAACTGGCGCAGTTTTATTAAGCCGAGCGATACGCGGGATTTCGCCGCAGCCGTGTAAGTTTTAGCTCGCAAAAAAAGAGGGAGGGCGTTGAGCCCTCCCTCTTTGCACTTTCGGGTTGCCCCGAAAGCTTAGAACATGATGCCCAGGGTAACCGGCACGAACTTCACCGAGCCACCAGTCGTCGAATAGCTGTTGTAACGCGCTTCGACGAAGGCCTTGAAGACCGTCAGCGGCAGGTTGATGCCTGCGCCGGCGTTCCAGCCGAGGTGGTTATCGGTCGTGGCGGTTCCGCCAGTTGGCGTGACCGACTGCATGTACAGTCCGGCGCCGCCGATCAGGTACGGCGAGATGCCGACGCTCGGCAGACGCCACACGACGTTACCGGTCGCGCTGATGGCGTTGATCTTGACACCGGCACTAGCCTTCTCACCAAACTGGTTGTACGCGCCATCGATGCGCAGTCCGACCGGAATGAAAGGCAGGTTGATTCCCATCGCGGCGGTGGCGTTGTAGCCCATGTTCGCGCCGTTCTTGAGATCGCTCATTGGCTGAGCGACGCCGCCAGCAACTCCAAGCTGGAACGGCTTTAGGACGCCGAGCTGCGCGTGCGAAACGCGCGGAGCAGCGACGAGTGCGATCGCGGCGATCGCGAGGTACAGTGAACGCTTCAAAGCTTCTCCTTGTTCGAGAATGCGCCCGCAAGTGAGCCGTGATGCAAACTCGTAGGACGCTGATCTGGTTATGCGAGGGTATGTGCCCGTGCACCGGTCGTAGACCGTCGCAGAGGGGCGTTGCCGGCCCTCATCGACAGAACGACGAGTCAGCGTCAAAGCCAGTAACGATTGTGAGGGGGGTATGTAGTCAGATTTGGACACTCCACAGCGAATTTGTGATATCGCGCCGCGACGGTCGTCAAACACGCGAGATGTCGAATGGGGTCGTCCCATTCATGCGATTTCACATCATCCCCCTCTCCCATGATCAGGAAACTCGCAGTCCTCGGTGTAATTGCATTCGCGTTGTCGGCTCCGACGGCGAACGCACAGCGTGAGCGCGGCACGGGCGGACCCGTCGAGCTCGGTATCGACGGCGGAGTGGCGTTCGGTCTCGATAATCCGAATACCACGATCGTCTCGCTTCCGGTTCAGGACTTCCGCCTGGGCTACTTCATTGACAACAAAGTGGAGCTGGAGCCGCGGCTAAGCCTCAATTCCATCCACGGTGGCGGCGCATCGCTGACCACCTACGCGCTCGAGCTCGGCGTGCTGTTCTTGCCGAGCGGTGACCGCGTCGGCAGAGGTTTTTATCTGCGTCCCTTCCTTGGTGTGATCGGTGTCAGCGTCAGCGGTGGGGGCGGGAGCAACAACAGCGGTTACGGCGGAGCCGGTGTTGGAATCAAGATACCGTTCGCCGATCATCGCCTCGCGACGCGCATGGAGGCCAATTACTCGCATGGGTTCAGCAACGGCGGATCGAACCAAATCGGCCTGACGCTCGGCTTGTCATTTTTCACCAGATAAGCCTGTGAGAAATAAAAAAACCGCGCCGAAGGGCGCGGTTTTTTTTTCGGCACGTCGGGACGCTTACTGCGCGACGACCGTGAGCATCACCGCAGCGGAGTCGCTGGCGCCGCCATCTCTCGGTTCCGGCGCGGAGCGCACGAAGACCGTCGCTGACGTCGGAATCTGGGAGATCGAGCCCGACACGACCGTCGCCTGGCGATCAGTCACCGCGGAGAAATTCGACTGCCCATCGCGCGACCACTGTAGCTGGGATTTTCCTGCGGCACTGCCGATCGACAGCGCCCACGGCTGCGTCGCGCTGACGCTGAGCGACAAGCCGTTCGCGGAAGGCGTGCCGGAAACGCTCAGGGCTCTCGGAGAAACCTGAGCGTTTCCGACCTGCACCTTCACGCGAGGAGGAACCGTCACCGTCACGGTGTGGGTGAGGCTCACCGATGCGCCGTGCTGCGCGGCTGCGGAGCGCGAGACGAGCGCGCTACTCAGGGCGACTGCGACGAACGCGAAACGAAGGTGAGCCATTTACAGAGCCTCCAGACAACCGTGAGCCGCAGCTCAGCGGTATGGTGAATTGGATGAGGCACAATTTGTACCTTGCTCTGTGACGGCTCTGTGAAGGGATTATGACCGTTTAGTCATAATCGATGACTTCGCTAAGTCATTTCGGCTGAAGGACTTACGGATGTAGGGGTAAGTACGAATCCGATGCCGCGGCGGGTGGCTATGGACGCGCTGGAGCCCGCTTGCTGGAGTTTCTTCCTCAGTCTCGCCACGTGCGCGTCGATCACGTTCGAGCTCGGATCGAAGTGCATGTCCCAGACTTTGTCGTGGAGCTCACTCCGCGAAACCGTCTCGCCGGCCTTGAGCATCAGATGCTCGAGGAGCTTCAGCTCCATCGATGTCAGATTCACTTCCTGCGCGTTCGACGTCACTCGCCGGGTCAATCGGTTCAGCGTCAGGTTGCCGACACTGACCTGCTCGCCGACGCGTGAGCTTCCAGTTCCGCGGCGCGACACTGGTTTTACGACGTAGTCGTCGGCGCCGGCGTCCAGGCCCCGCACTATGGAATCAGTGTCGGCACGGCCAGAGTACAGCAGGACTGGAGTGTGTCGCCCATGGCGGCGCAGCTCCTGGAGGATCTCGAAACCGTGACGATCTCCGAGCTGGAGATCGAGGATGATTCCGTCGTACTCGTTCACCAGCGCCAGAGTGCGTGCCTCCTCGCCGGTGGACGCCGTATCGACGGCGTACGCTTCATCGCGCAGGACCCGCGCGATCAACTTCAGAATCGATTTGTCGTCGTCGACTATGAGGATGCGCATTCTTTCGGGGCGGGCGTGCACAGACGGGTTTGACGCATCATTGGAGTATCGCTGAACCCGTGAGCTGGTTGCAGTGGACACATAAAAAAACGGGAGAGAGCAGCGCCCTCTCCCGTTTTTTTTCTCGCGCAATGCCCGCTTAGAACATCACTCCGAAGGTGATCGGAATGAACTTCGTGGAAGTCCCCGAGGTCTGAATCTGGGTGTACCGTGCCTCGATGAAGGTGTCGAAGCCGCTCAGTGGCATGGCGATGCCGCCCCCGGCGTTCCAGCAGAAGTTGTTTGCAGATCCGCTGCCGCCCGAAACGCTGGCGGACGTGTGACACCAGCCCGCGCCACCGATCGCATAAGGCGAAACGGTCGGGGATTGGAACTTGTACACGAGGTTACCGCTGACATTCGTATAGGCGACGTTGCCGCTGACGCCCTTGAGAGTGAAGCGGTTGTACGCTGCGTCGACGCGGATGCCGAGCGGAATCATCTTCGGATTGAGCCCGACTGTGCCGGTGACGTTGAATCCGGTGTTGGCACCGTTCGACAGATCACTCGTCGGAAGTGCCGCACCCGCGGCGATGCCGACCTGAACCGGCTTCGCCCGCGATACCTGAGCGCCCGCCTCAAATGAGACAAGCGCGGTGCCCACGAGGGCAACTGCAAAAAGAGAACGCTTCAAAACAACTCCTTTGTTGATGGAGCGCCCGCGCCGGGCCGGTCGGCTGCCGTTCAGACGCTAGTTCCGGTTACGCACTGATGAGCTCCACACAACAGATAGGATGCTTCAATGCGTCAATCGGACGAACCACTATCGGGCGCAGTAACGGTTTGCTTTGGCTTCGTCACGCTTCGCCGCACTCGCCGCGGCGGTGCCACCGGCTTGTTCTTGATGAGGTAGCTCGGATTGATGCGTTCGAGACGCCGCTCCTTCGCGTCATCGAGCGCCGCTCGACATTCGACACGCATACTCTGCAAGGAGTCCGCGGCGATCTTTTGCAAAGATGCCGTCGCGGAATCGTAGTAGCCCACCACTGCCGCGGAATCCGCTCTCAGGAAGGGCATGCCGCAGACTTCTTCGACCGGATACTTGTCGCCGAGCACCTTGAGAACTCGCGTCGGGGCATGATTCAAAGCAGAGGCGAGCGCTATTGATAGGCTCGCTTCCGCGGCAGACGACGCGGGCGTGAGCTTCGCCGCGACCTCGAGCCACACGCTATCGCCGGTAGCGATTCCATCCATAACCGTTCGCCCGAAATTCTCATCCGAGTCGAGTCGCCGGGAGACGGCTGGTGCGCCGCGCAGCTTCATTTCTGAGAGAACCAATTCGGCGCTCCCCATCGGTGTCCATCGGCTCTCCTTGCATCCCGTCGCGGCAACAATCGAGAGCAATGCACCCGCAATCACTTGCCTCTGCACGCTTCGCGGACGCGGGCCGTATCACTCGGCATCCAGATCGCAACGGCTCGGGCTTTTCGCTCAGCGTCGTTCGAACCGATCGCCGCGCCGAGAACTTTCACGGTAGCGTGTGATGCGCCGAATGAGTCGAGAACGACGCCATTTGCTCCAACGCCTGCTGCCTGATTTCGCACCGACTTGAGCAGGTCTCCGTTTCCGGTGTAGACCGAATTGCCCTCCGCCGTGATGAGAGCTACCTCGTAGTAATCGTACGGGACGTGCGCGCGATCGGCATACACAGGAACAGCGTCGCCGCAAGTCGGCGCGAGAGTGAGCGCTGGATTTCTCGCCGTGATGTGTGATCGGGTCCCACACGCGACGCAGCATCCGACCGCGATGGCTAAAGCAGCGTTGGAGATTTGGGTAAAGGGCATCGTTGTCCGCTATCGTGCAAGCGCAGGACCAGAAACGGTCGCGACCGCGCCGCGCACGGAGGGATGTTCAACTCCGTGCTTTGCGTCCTACTGGTTGGCGCCCGACGAGAGAGTTTGTCGAGCAGGGTCGCGCTGGTCGGAGAGCAATCGCGCGGTGAAGCGTTGCCCCTCCGAGATCCGCTCGACCTCGAGAGCGATTGCGTCGACAGCCTGATTCAGCTGCGCGAGCTGGGTCGAGATCTCGTTGGGTATCTGCGCCGGACCACTGCGACGATCCATTCGTCGCGCGAACGCGCGCGCGAGCGGGAGGCCGATGATGATTACGGCAATGGTAATAAAAAAGCCGAATGCCATGTCGACCGCCTGCGGCGGAATGTCGTTGCTGTTGGGGCCGAAAGGGCCGAACGGGGGCGGAACGGTGATGACAGTTCGGCCATCCGGCCGCTGAATCGTTATCTCGCGTTGTGAGGCAGGAGGTGTGGGGGCGGTCGGAGTGGTTGCCTGGCTCCCCGACTGAGCGGCTCCGCGCCGCTGGACTCCCGCCTTATTCAACTCGGCGTTGATGTTGTTCCTGATCGCTTCCCTGAGATCGCGAGCGGCTGTCTGCACATCCTGGTTGGTCTGTTGACTCTGAGTAGTCGTCTGCGTCGTCTTCGCCGGGCTCTGAATGATCAGACTCGTTTTCAGCATCGCTGTCGTCATCGGTGTTTCACCTTATGCAAGTGCAGGCACGAGCGCCTGCTCCAATGTAAGCATTTACAGGGAGCACCGTGTCGATAGTTGCTCAACACCGGCCGCGGCCCCTCCGTATTACCTTAGTTCTGAAAAATGCACGATCCCTGCGACGGATCGCCCTGCCAACTCAAAGCCAATCCCATGCGAGCCCACCCCGTCCTTTCCGCTCTCGCCGGTGCCACGCTTTGCGCCGGAACCCTCTCCGCACAACTCACCACACCACTCGATTCCGCCACCCTCGCTGGTTTCCGCTGGCGATCGATCGGTCCCGCCAACATGGGCGGTCGTGTGACCGATGTAGAAGGCGTTCCCGGAAATCCGAAAATTTTCTACGTCGCCACGGCGACGGGGGGCATTTGGAAAACGATCAACGCGGGAACGATGTTCTTCCCGCTTTTCGATAAGGAAAAGGTCATCTCGATGGGCGACATCGCCCTATCCCCCTCGAACGCTGACATCATCTACGCAGGCACTGGTGAAGAGGATTCGCGCAACTCGATCTCTCCCGGCGGCGGTGTCTATAAATCGACCGATGGCGGGCGAAGCTGGAAATTGATGGGCCTCGAGGCAACGCAGCAGATCGGACGCATCGTCGTCGATCCCACCGACCCGAACATCGTCTATGTGGCCGCTCTCGGTCACGCCTGGAACGCGAACCCGGAGCGCGGTCTCTACAAGTCAACCGACGGCGGCGCCACCTGGAAGCTCTCCAAATTCATCAGCGACAAAGCGGGATTCGTCGACATCGCGATGGACGCGAAGGATCACAACACCCTCTACGCATCCAGTTGGGAGAGAGTCAGAGGTCCGTACTTCCTGAAGAGTGGCGGCCCCGGCAGCGGTCTCTGGAAAACTACGGACGCAGGCGCGGCGTGGCGCGAAATTAAAGGCGGCGGTTTCCCCGAGATCACGAAGGGACGCATCGGCATTGCGGTCTCGCCCTCCAACCCACAGATCGTTTACACCTGGGTCGAGGCCGACACCCTGCCGCACGCGCTGGCCCGCGGCGAGAAGCCCGATACATCGAAGCGGCAGAAATCGAACAGCGGCATCTACCGCTCTACCGACGGTGGAGCGACCTGGACTTTGACATATCGCAACGAGCCACCCGGTGCGGGAGGTGGAGGTCTTGGCGACGCACGCGCATCTACTGGATGTCGTCGGTATTCCGCGAGTCGGAGGACGGTGGAAAGACGTATCGTCGCGGCGCGCTCGGCGTGCACACCGACTGGCACGGCAAGTGGATCGATCCGAATGACCCGGACCACTACATCCTCGGCGACGACGGTGGCATCGCGGTCACGTACGATCGCGGCGGGACTTACGATTTCATCAATACTTTCCCGATCGGCCAGTTCTACGCCGTGAGCTACAGCATGGAGAAACCGTACAAGGTGTGCGGCGGTCTCCAGGACAACGGCTCGTGGTGCGGACCCTCGCGCGCCAGAAATCGCGTCGGCATCACCAACAACGACTGGTACAACGTCGGCGGCGGCGACGGGTTTTACAGCGACGTCGATCCGGACGATCCCAACACCATCTACAGCGAGTCTCAGGGCGGGAACGCTTCACGCCTGAACGTCGGGCAGAACACGCGCGCGGTGATAATGCGCGGCGGTGGACGAGACCGGACGAGCATCTTCGAGGACTCGGTGATCATCGCCCGTGGCGATACCACCAGGCCGGCGACGCCACAGATCACACAGTCGCTGGCGGCGATTCGCGCCCGCGCCGCCGCGGATTCAGCGCGCGGTTATCGCTTCAACTGGTCAACGCCGTTTTTCCTGTCGCCGCATTCCGGCACCACTGTCTACATGGGCGGCAACCGGCTGCTCAAGTCGACGGATCGCGGCGATCACTTTTATCCGATCTCGCCCGACCTGTCCACCCGCGATTCGACGCGCATCATCATGAGCACCAGGCTCACTGGCGGCATTACACGCGATAACTCGGGTGCGGAGACCCACGGCACGATAACCACCGTAGCCGAGTCCCCCATCAGACCCGGAATTCTTTGGGTGGGAACCGACGACGGCAACGTCTGGTTCACGACGAACGACGGCGGGAACTGGACGGACATCACGACGCATTTCCCTGGCGTGCCCAAGAAAACGTGGGTCAGTCGTGTCGAACCGTCGCACTTCGATACGGCGACGGTTTATGTGACGTTCGACAATCATCGCGAAAATGATTTCCGGCCGTATGTGTACGTGTCGAATGATTTCGGGAAAACATTCCGCTCGCTTGCCAATAATCTGCCGACGGGGGGCGCGGACTTCGTACATGTCATTCGTGAAGATCCCGCCAACAGAGATCTGCTGTTCGCTGGAACCGATGTGGCGGCCTACGTCTCGACAGATCGCGGCGCGAGTTGGCAACGCTTCATGACGGGGCTGCCGACCGTGCCCGTGCACGATTTAAAGATTCATCCGCGAGATCGAGAGCTTATCGCCGCCACCCACGGCCGCTCGATCTGGATTGTCGACATCGCGCCGCTCGAGGAGATGAATAACGGTGTAATGGCACGCGGCACCAACTTCTTCACCCCGAAGACAGCGTACGAGTACTCGCAGGCGAATACGCAGAACTTCACGGGCCAGAAAACTTTCCTCGCCCCCAATCCGCCCTATGGCGCCGAGCTGGTTTACAGGTCGGCATCCGGCGCGCCACGCGACTCGGCGAGAATTCTCGTCACCAATATTCGCGGCGACACGGTGAGGGCATTCACTGGCCCGGGCGGCACCGGATTGCACCGCGCCTACTGGGATTTGCGCACCCGGCCGCGACCGCTTGGACCAGCGGCCCTGCGCGACAGCATCAACAACGCGCGAGTGCGGCGCCAGCGTGAGGACTCAGTGCGGACGGCTCGTGGCGCTGACACCACCGCGGGTCAGGGTCGTGGTCGCCGCGGTGGATTTGGTGGCGGCGGAGCCGGCGAGCTCAATCTCCGTCCCGCCGAAGCGACGACGCTCGGCCCAGCGGTGCCGGGCGGCGGCGGCGAAGGTGGTGGCGGATTCTTCGGTGGTGGAAGGATAGGGAATCTCGTCGAGCCCGGCGACTACGTGGTGACAATCAACGTCGGTGGGCAAGTGATGCGACAGTACCTGCACGTCGAGCGAGTGAGCGACATCGTCAACGTCGACTTCGGGCCCGATGAAGATGAGGAGGACGGTGGGGAAGAAGGCCCATAGGATTATCGTCCCTGGGCTTCGACGAGGGGGAACAGCCAGGCGAGAGTGTCAGTACGGTAACGATTGCTTGGCGGTTCAACAGAGATTGATTGCGCATGACAGGTTTGATCTCAAGAAGTGCGCGAACACGCATCATCGAACGCAGTTTATGCGTGGAACGAGTGAGTCTACCGCGTTGCGCGCAATTCGCTATTGCTAAATCCGATTTGATCATTAGTGTGGATGTGGCGAAAACTCATTTGTTTCCGGCCGTCCATGGTGCGATCGAGGCGTAAGATCACAGGTGACAGACCCCATTCCCAGAAGATCGGAAAGCGATCGCTTCGCGGATTCCGTCGAGCTGTCGCGTGATCGCGATGTCGTGCATTACGACCGAACCCGCAAGCAAGCGCTCACAGATGGTCACGAGCATTTACTCCACGCCTACGAAGAGCTGAGCGTAGCGGAGGAAGAACTCCGCGCGCAGCACGAGTCGATCGTCGAAACACAGCGGCTGCTCGAGATCCAGCGAAATCGTTACCGCACGCTGTTCGATCTCGCCCCCGATCCTTATCTCGTCACTGACGAAGCAGGAACGATCGAGGAAGCCAATACAGCCGCTGCGGAGCTCTTTGGAACGCCGGCTGCACTTCTCATCGGGAAATCTTTCGTCACCTTCGTCGAGTTGCATGCGCGCGCCGAGTTCCGAGCGGACCTGCATGGCTTGTTGGCTGCGGACCGCTTCGATAAGTGGATTATCGAAGCACGAGTCCGTGAGGGGCGCGTGATAACCGTCGAAGCGACCGTGTCCACTCTGGAGAACCGGTCCGCTGACAAGAAATCTCTTTGCTGGCTGCTACGCGATATGAGTGCTCGCCGCGAGAGCGAGGAAAGCATGCACGCGCTCAATCGGTCGTTGAATGCGCGGGTGGCTCAGCGCACGCGTGAGTTGGAGGTCGCGCTCGCGGGCGAGCAATCGGCTCGTAAGGAGGCGGAGGCAGCCAATCGAATCAAGTCGGAGCTGTTCGCTCGCTTGAGCCATGAATTCAGAACTCCGCTGCACGCCGTCTCAGGCTACCTCGAGATCCTTCAACAGAATATTCACGGCAGTCTCAACGAAGAGCAGAGGAAAGACGTCGACCGCATTCACCAGGCGCAGGAGCATTTGCTGGCGCTGGTCAACATGATCCTTGATTTCGCCAAACTCGAAGGCGGCCCGATCGAGCTCTCGATGGCTGAAATTCCGATCGAGGAAACACTGCGCGTCGCCGAGTCACTGGTCGCGCCGCAGTTTGCGAAAAAAGGCGTGACGTACTCTCATCGACCCGGCGATCCAACGCTCAGCGTATTTGCCGATCGCGAAAAGGTTCAACAGATCATCGTGAATCTGCTGGCGAACGCGGTGAAGTTTACAGCCCCGGGAGGTACCGTCGATCTCGAGTGGAGGGTGGAAGACGAAACTCTGGTCGTGAGGGTGCGCGACACCGGTGCGGGCATTCCTGACGACAAAGTCGAGCAGATATTTGAGCCGTTCGTGCAGCTGCGCGCAGCCGGCTCGCTTCCCGGCGGCGGCACCGGTCTTGGCCTTCCTATCAGTCGCGACCTTGCACGCGCCATGGGCGGGGACGTTACAGCGACGAGTGCGCTCGGCGTCGGCTCGGTGTTCACCGTCACGTTGCCGCTGCGCAAGCACGCCGCCGGCCCGAAGCTTTCAGCCCCCATAACCGCCGGTTAGCTTTGAGGGTGCGTTCCCTCGCATCCAGGAGCTGATTTTGCGGCAATCGACAGCGGCCCTCTACGATCTCGTAGAAGACACCTCGGTCTTCATCAAGCAGGACTGGAAGTCCTACACCGCCGACGACCACGAGGTGTGGGGGCTGCTTTACGAGCGGCGCATGAAAGAGCTGCGCAAGAACGGCAGCAAGATCTTTCTCAAGGGCGCCGACACCATCGGGCTGAAGAAGGAGACAGTTCCCGACCTGGCCGAAGTGAACCGACGACTTGCGCCGCCGACGGGATGGGAGGCGGTTCCCGTCAACGGCTACATCCCGGCGAAAGCGTTCTTCCAGTGCCTCTCGTTGCGCAAATTCCCGACGACTGTCACGATCAGAAAGCGGCAGCAGCTCGACTACCTGCCCGAGCCCGACATCTTCCACGACGTCTTCGGTCACGTCCCGCTACATGCCGATCCGGTGTTCGCCGATTTTCTGCAGCACTACGGTCAGGTTGCTGCGGCGGCGGAAAATGAAGAAGACACGACGCGGATGGCGCGCCTCTTCTGGTTCACCGTGGAGTTCGGACTGATCCGCGAAGACGGCCAGATCAAAGTCTACGGATCAGGATTAATCTCGTCGCACGGCGACGCCGCCAATGCGCTTGGCCCCAAGTGCGACCGCCGGCCATTCACGCTCGACGCTGTTTTCAACCAGCCATTCGAGATCGACCACTTCCAGGACGTGTTGTTCGTGACGGAGTCCTTCGATCAGCTATACGAAGCAGTCGAAGAAGCGGGGCGACGAATCGGCGCCATCCGCTAACCCGATCGCGAGGGTTCGGAGGCGTCAAGAGTGTCCTCTAGTAGTTCGACGCGCGGACGCGATCGAGAAGGTTGATCAGTGAATCCAGATCGGAGGGAGGCAGGACGGCGACCGCCTGAACATCCCAGCGGTTGACTGGATCGTCTAACTCCTTGAGCAGGTCGAGGCCTTTCGTGGTGATCTTGCAAAAAACCCGGCGGCGATCTTTTGGACATGGATTGCGGGCAACTAGTCCCTTTCGCTCGAGTCGATCGACGAGGCGAGTGACGCCCGGAGTCTGCTCGATCATGCGCTCACCGATGGTGAGCGTCGGCAAGCCCTCGCCACCGGCACCGCGCAGAATTCGCAGCACATTGTATTGCTGTGGAGTGATGCCGTGCGGCTCGATCACTTGAGCGAGACTTCGCTTCATGGCGTCCGCGGTACGCAGCAGTCCGAGAGTTGCTTCTTGCTCTCGCGAGCGGAAGACCTCAGGGGGCTTCTGACGGGTGGCCATGGTGTCAGACTATTTATCTCTAAAACCTTGGACAGGCAAATAGTAACACCCGCGCCCAAATGCCTGCTAGCGGCATGATTTGGCTGCTTTCACGAGGCCCTGTGGCCTTAGATTTGTCAGACCTAACCCAGGCCCTTTCTGGTGCCTGGCGGGTATTAATCCGGAATTTCATCCCATCCCCCTTTTCCCCACGAACATGGTGAGGAGCTTCGCGTGCTCAAGAGATTTTCCCCGTTAGCGTTGATATTTGCGGCTGCCTGTGGCGGCGGTGGTGATGGCACTGGCGTCACCGCGCCGCCAAGTGATATCAGCACCATGGCGGTCGGCGATGTAAGACTTCTCAACCCGAGTGACATTCCCAACGGGATCGATCTCCCCGCTGGAAGCGGTGCCCGAGACTACATCATCGTGGTCGCGAATACGAGCGCCAGCCACGACGTCGGCGGCAGCGGACATGGCAGCGTCGCGATACAGCCTGCAGCTTGGCGACGTTCCCTTTGCCAGAACTCCACAGCAAGCGATCGACAACAAAGTTCGCGCTTTCGAGCGGTCAGGGCTGACGCTGAAATCGCGCTTGGCTCCGTTCAGCGATTCCCGCTTTTCAATTCGTCGGAACGCCCAGGTTTCTGCTGCATCCGTCCCGGCTGTCGGAGACACGCTCTCGCTGCACATACCGAGTGCCTCGACAAACGATCTCTGCGCCAACTTTATCGCGACCAAGGCAGTCGTTGCGTCAGTAAGCGCGAAGGCAATCATCGCCATCGACACACTTGATGGGAACTATCAAACGGTTTTCCCTCCAGCAGTTCTCGACTCGATTGCCCAGGAGTTCGACAACATTACCTACCCTACCGATGCGTCCTACTACAACACCCCGACGGACGTCGATGGGAACGGGCACATCATCATGCTGTTTACCGGTCAGATCAACAAACTGACCCCGCCTAACACCTCAGGGGGATTCGTTGGCGGATTCTTTTTTGCGGGCGATTTTTTCCCGCCTGCCGACTTTCTACCTGCTTTCGCCAGATCCAACCGGTACGAAATTCGGCAACGTCCGGAGTGCGAGCTCTGTTCGTCAGGGCACTCGTGGCACCATAGCCCACGAATTTCAGCACATGATCAACGCCGGAAATCGTTACCAGAATCCCGCTGTCAGCCACTTCGAGGCGACCTGGCTCGACGAGGCGCTGGCTCACTTCGCCGAGGACGCAGTCGGTCGCGTCCAACGCGGCTTCGGTGATCTGCAGGCCCTCACGTTCAACGATGTACTGCCGTGCAATTCGCCGTGCTCCGAAGCCAACGACTTCAATGCGTTCTTCTTCCAGAATCTCGCACGTCTGACATACTGGATGGACAAGCCGGATCAATTTGCTCCGTTCAGCAAAATGGCCGACACCAGTCTGGCGGTGCGGGGTGCGGCGTGGGCCATCGTGCGCTTTGCGGCGGACAATTACTCAAACGGGCTTCCCCGAGCGCTTACCCGAGCGCTGGCCGCGGGTCCGGATACCGGAGTCAAGAACTTCGCGGCCGCCGCCAAGGTGCCAATCGATACTCTGGTGAAGGGCTGGCTTATCTCGATGTACGCGGACCATCTCGGCGTCACCAACCTCGCTGCGCAATACCAGTATCGCTCGTACAACTTCCGCAGCGTGATGCCGCCTGTGGCGAGATCGGTTCTCAGCCAGTCGACAGCGACATATCCGTTGCGCGTCCAATCAATCGGCAGCGGGAGTGACAACATCTCCGCGCAGAACAAATCCGGCAGCGGGACGTTTTATCGCTTAACTGTTTCGTCTGGAGCCGGCGCCAAGAACGTCAAGATTGTCGACGGGCAGGGGAACAACGCCAGCTACCTTGGCGAGCATGTGTACGTGCTTAGAGTTCAGTAGGGACTTCAGATACTCATAGGTCAAACGGCTGCGATCATCGTCGCAGCCGTTTTCTCTTAACTGGCTCTCTCTTCACCCATAAGTAACGGGTTGCGGGGTATCGGTAGCACCGTTGCCTGTTCCCGGTGACTACCGCAAGACCGTCCTACTGGCGCGATGGTAAGGGCAACTGCGCAGTTGCATGTACCGTAGACTGCGGGCCGACAAGTTCGCACCGTAGTTCACCGGCAACCGGCAACGATGCTACTCGCTCCCCGCAACGCGTTACGGTCGAATGCGAGTAGGATATGAACTAATCCGAGCGTCTAGACGTCCCGCAACGCGGTGATGGGCGTCTCCTTGAACACGTCCCTCCCCGCCAGCAGCCCGATCAACAGTGTGAGTCCAACGACGGCGGCCGCGATTCCGGTGACCGGCGCGAACGGTGGAGCGAACGGCACCTTGAAGATGTAGCGCACCACCGCCCAGCCGCCCGCAATGGACAAAACCATTCCGGTCAAACCGCCGAGTAGCCCGAGGAGTGAGTACTCGGCGAGGAGAATTTTGGCGATCTGGCCGCGGGTTGCTCCAAGGGTTTTGAGAAGCACTCCTTCCCGAACTCGCGCGCGCCTCGTCGCCGCTACGGCACTGAAAAGCACCGGAATGGCAACGGCAAGGCTGAACAGAGCGATGAACCGAATTGCAAGTGAGACGCGACTGACTATCCGATCGACGGTCCGCTTGATGGCGGTGAGATCGAGGCTCGACACGTTAGGGAATCGATTCACCACTGCACGCTGGAGTAACGCGACCGCCGACGGGTCTTTCACCTGCGCCAGCATGACGTACTGGTTCGGCGCACCACGCAACACGGGAGGCGCGAAGACGACAAAGAAATTTGGCTCGAATCGCGTCCAGGTGACTTTGCGCAAGCTGGTGATGCGCGTGGGAATGTCGACGCCCTGCACGTTCCAGGTGATGACGTCGCCCAGCTTCACCAGCAGCTCTTTGGCAATTCCATCCTCGAGGGAGATCTCGCCTGTGTCGCGCGGCATCCTGAGTGAGCTGTCACTAAACCATTTTCCCTCCACGATTGTCTCGCTCGACGCGGGTTTGTCGCGGTAAGTGGAGCGAAACTCGCGGCGGAGCGCCCAGGGTGCGCGTCGCGGGCGCGCTTGCCGCGGCTGACTGTCCGTGGCCGGGTTCAGCTCGGTGACGCTTTTGCCGTTGATCGATGAGATGCGCATGGTGACGACCGGCGCCACCTGGACGACCTGGTGTCCGCCGCTCCTGACTATCGAGTCGAGTCCCTGCTCCTGATCCTGCTGAATGTCGAAGAACACAACGTTGCCTCGTGATTCGGTGGCGGCGACGGTGAAGCGGCGCAGGATGTTGTGCTGCACCAGGTAAAGCGTGCTAACGAGAAATGCGCCAAAGCCCAGCGCGAGGGTGACCGCCCGCGTCTGATTTCCCGGGCGATAGAGATTCGCCACGCCCTGTCGCACCACGTACGGCCAGCGCGTGCGCAGCCCTTTTCGCGCTGCCCACGATAGAAGCGCGGCGCTCGCAGCCAGAGCGAGAATCGCGACTCCCGTTGCCGCGCTCATACCGAATGCCTGCTTTGTCGTGTGCGCGCGCGTCAGTGCGATTCCGACGACGCTCAGGATCAACGCCGCATTCACCAGAAGTCTTGGCGCATCAGTCCATCTCATTCGAAGGACGTTGGCGTCGGTATCGCGACGAAGCGTTTGCAACGGTGAGACGTTGCGCAAAGCAAGCAACGGTCGCAGCGCAAAGATGAGCGCAATCCATCCGCCCACAGCGAGCCCCGTAAGCACGGCCGACGGTACGAGCGAGACGTGCACATCGATCGGCAGAAAATCCGTCAGCACGCGGGGCAGGATGAATTGCACCGCGACGCCGAGTGCTGCACCAGCCGCAGCACCGGCGATTCCCATTGCCGCCGCCTGCGCAACGTAGATTGCCAACACCTGGCCGCTCGAAGCGCCGAGGCAGCGCAGCACGGCAACCGTGTCGATTTTTCGCTCGACGAATGCGCGCACACCGCTGGCGACACCGATTCCTCCGAGCAGCAGCGCGACCAATCCGACGATGCCGATGAAGTTGGACAGGTTCTCGATCGCGTCCGTCGTGCTCATCTCGGTTTGCGTGACCGTGCGCAGACGAACCTGCTGATCCTCCATGCGCTTCTTGAACGGCTTGACGAATTTGTCGGGGTCGGTGCCGGGGGGAAGCTTGGCCAGGACGGTGCGGCTTGCCGTGCTGCCGAATACCACCAGCTGTGTCTCGGCGATGTATTTCGCGGGAATGAAGATGCGCGGCCCGAGCATCTCGGCGATCCCGGCGGCGCCCGGCACGTCCTTGATCGATGCTATGATCGTGAAGGTACCGAAGCCAAGCTTGAGCGTGTCGCCAACTCGCGCATTAAGGGATGTGAGGAGCGATGGATCTACGATGGCGTTCGCTCCCTGGCGTAGCGAAGCCCATCGTCCGGCTGGCTCGGTTACGATGTTGCCGTAGAACGGATAGTTGTCGGTGACGCCACGCACCTGCGCGAAGCGCGTTCCAGCGGTGCGGGGAACTACTGCCATCGATGGGAACGTCGTCACGCGCGCCAGCGCTATCCCGTGGTGCGAGAGCGAATCGAACAGCGAATCGGCCGCCGCTGGAAAAGGCTTGGACGAATCGAACGAGAGATCGCCACCCATGAGCGCCCGCGACTGGTCCTTCACCGACTGGATGATGTTCGCCGAGAAGGAGTCGATGGCGACGAGGGCGGCGACCCCGAGGGAAATCGACGACATGTAGAGCAGCAGTCGGCGACGCGCTGTGCGGCTCTCGCGCCAGGCCAGGCTCCAGACGCTGCGTGGGAAACCGATCACGCGGACTTTGCGCTGGGCGAGCCGCTGTCTTCGACAACCGCGCCGTCGAGCAGTCTGATAATGCGAGACGCGCGCGAGGCCAACGAGATGTCGTGGGTGACGAGTACGATCGTCGACCCTCCCTCGCTATTCAGCGACTGGAGCAGCTCGAAGATTCGGTGGCCGGTGGCGTTATCGAGATTGCCGGTTGGCTCGTCGGCGAAGAGAATTTTGGGAGAGTTCGCGAACGCGCGGGCAATCGCAACCCGCTGCTGCTCTCCGCCCGAGAGCTGAGTCGGGAAGTGGTGCCCGCGTCCGGTGAGCCCGACGCGATCGATGAGCTCGCGCGCGCGTTCGGTGGCACCGGCGGTTCCGCGCAGCTCCAGTGGCACCTGGACGTTTTCCTGGGCCGTGAGCGTAGGAATCAGCTGAAAACTCTGGAAAACAAAGCCGACTTTTTCACCGCGTAGCCGCGCCCGGTCATTTTCGGAAAGCTTGGTGAGATCCGAATCATCGAGGACCACTGTGCCCCGTGTCGGTGTATCCAGTCCGGCAAGCAGGCCGAGCAACGTCGTCTTGCCGCTGCCGGAAGGGACACATCGCGCAGGACGGCGATGTTCTGCTCGCCACTCTTGTATTCTTTCGTTACGTCACGGGCAATCAGCATGGGCGAGAGGATGATTTTTGCGTTGGCAACTTACCGAATGATGGGTATCGCCGCGTGGGCGGGTATCGTCGCGTGCGCGAACGGGAATGTGGACAGTGCACGTGATTCGAGAGAGACGAAGGATAACATGAGCATCGCCAAGAGCGCTGAGTCGTCGACAGTTGCGAGCAGGTCATTAACGGAAATACGTACTCCGGTGGTTCTTTTCTTCGGAACCAGTCTGACGGCAGGTCTTGGGTTGGATCCGGAGCAGGCATTTCCATCGCTGATCGAGAAGAGGGCAAGGGACGAAGGAATGCCGATCAAGGCCATCAACGCTGGTCTTTCCGGCGAGACCTCGGCGGGTGCGGTGAGAAGAATCGATTGGGTGCTACGGACTCCCGCAGATC
>QHUA01000070.1:3542-11334 GCA_003221805.1 Gemmatimonadota bacterium | reverse complement strand
TATTCGCGAGTCCCGTTCACGTATTTCGGCCCAGCCGTCCCGGTTATAGCGGGCACAGCGACATGCACAGAGTGTGATGCGCACCTCGACATGACCACGGTCCTGGCCACTCTGCACATCGGTGCCGGAGCTGGCCTTCACCAGGTTGTCGAATTCAATGGCGGGATCGTTAACTACGCCAATCTCAAGCGAGATTCGGATCACGCCCGACTTGCCGGCGGCAGCAACACCGATCCGGTATTCGCGTTTGGCTGGGGCCTTGGATATGGCTTCGACGATCGCACACAAATCGAAATTGTGCCCGAGGGCGGCATCGCGATTCACGAGCGGAGCGGGCTCGCGAACGGCGTCAGCAACACCAACAGAATTAATTCGGTCAAAGTGACGTTCCGCATGGGGTTTGGTGTCCGGAGCCTGCGCAGATAGCTGACGTGGTGGATATGAGTTGAATAGAATTCGAGTCGTACCTTCATGGAGCCCCGTCTGAAACGGTTCGCATTCTACGGAGCGGTCCTCGCCGGATCGCTGTTGGC
Organism: Gemmatimonadota bacterium; assembly: GCA_003221805.1. Lineage (GTDB taxonomy): Bacteria > Gemmatimonadota > Gemmatimonadetes > Gemmatimonadales > Gemmatimonadaceae > UBA4720. The sequence goes on along the minus strand of QHUA01000070.1, from coordinate 10,801 downwards.
GCTGGCGTCGGCGCCTTCACGGCGTGCCGACGATCCTGCAATTCCTCCCCGAGTCCCTGCCAACTTCACGGCGGGTTGGCGCTTCCCTGCCGGTGCCCGCGCATCGTTCGCGAGCCACGCCATGGTGGCGAGCGACAATCGAATCGCATCTGACGTGGGAGTGCAGATCATGAAGGACGGTGGGAACGCCGTCGACGCCGCCGTTGCCACGGGTTTCGCTCTCGCCGTTGCGTACCCCGAGGCGGGGAATCTCGGTGGTGGCGGTTACATGGTGATCCGCATGGCGGACGGTCGCGTCGCCGCGATCGATTATCGCGAGACGGCACCTCTTGCCGCGACGCGCGATATGTACGTCGGCCCGGACGGTAAAGTCACTGGCGAAAGCGTGATCGGTCCTAAGGCTTCCGGTGTGCCGGGCGCAGTCGCGGGAATGCTCGAAGCGCACCGCAAGTTCGGCGTCTTGCCGATCGCGAAAGTTCTCGCCCCCGCGATTCGTCTCGCCTCGGAGGGTTTCGTTGTCGATACAGCTTTCTTCCGATCGGTGTCTGGAGCGAAGTATCGAATCGAAAATTATGCGGGAAAGATTCCGTTCTTCGCCAACGATTCGGCGCCCGCGATCGGATCTCGCTTCGCCCAACCGGCCCTGGCTCGCACCATCGGGCTCATCGCCGACTCCGGGGCGGCTGTGTTTTATCGCGGCAGCATCGCCGATTCGATTGCCGCCGAGATGCAGCGCGCTGGCGGCCTGATTACGAAGGCCGATCTCGCTCGTTACAGACCGATTTGGCGGCAGCCGATACGAAGCAGCTACCGCGGGTACGCTCTCATCGCCATGCCGCCGTCGTCGTCTGGTGGCACAACGGTCACGGAGATTCTCAACATTCTCGAGGCTTACGGACCGGCGGCGCCGTTCGGTAGCGCGGAAGAGATTCACGCGGCGGCATCAGCGTCACAGCGTGCGTTCGTCGACAGAAACTCGAAGCTCGGAGATCCGGCGTTCGTCAAAGCTCCTGTATCGGAGCTGACGAGCAAGGCGTACGCGCGCGCGATCGCAAAGACGATTTCCCGCGATCGAGCCGATCCGACTTCGGGTCTGGCGTCGGCGCTTCGTGAAGGAACCGAGACGACGCACTACTCGGTCGTCGATCCCATGGGAAACGCTGTCGCGACGACAACGACGCTTAATGATTTGTATGGCTCAGGCGTCTACGTGCGCGGCGCCGGTTTCTTCCTGAACGACGAGATGGACGACTTCACCAGCAAGCCCGGCGTCCCTAACATGTTCGGACTGATCCAGGGTGAAGCGAATGCAATCGCTCCCGGCAAGCGAATGTTGAGTGCGATGTCGCCAACGATCGTGCTCGATCCAAAGGGACAGCTGTTGCTCATCACGGGTGCGCGCGGTGGTCCGAGGATCATCTCAGCGACCTATCAGGTGATCCTTAACGTGATCGACCATCGGATGTCCATCGCGGACGCGATGAACGCTCCGCGCATCCATCATCAATCGCGCCCCGACTCCATTCGCGTCGAGCCCGGCGGGTTCGAGCCGAGTGTGATCGCGCGTCTCCGTGAGATGGGCCATTTCGTCTTCGAGCAGGGAGCCGTGGCGTCGGCCGCATCCATCATGCGGGTGAAAGGCGGTTATGAAGGAGTCGATGACAGCCGCAATCGCGGCGGCGCGGCCCTCGGATTCTAGCTGAAAAAAAATCCGGCGTGATTTCTCACGCCGGATTCTTCAGCTACCGCCAGGGCTCTCTCAGATATTAACCTGAGTCGACGAGTTGAGCGTAGCGGTAATGCGGCCGCCCGAATTGACGCAGCCTTCATAGTTGGCCGTCGCCGCTGCAGCAGCGGCTCCGGCAGCACCGCCGGCCGCGGCGCCGATCACCGTAGCCTTCGTGCTCCTGCCGAGTATTTGTCCGGCGATCGCGCCAATGGCGGCGCCGCCGACGACTTTCTGTACATCCTTGCTCTTCGGCTGATTCTTGACCTTGGAAACCTGCGCGTAGCTCGTCGTGGCGCTAACCGGGTAAGTGTGACCACCGAACGCGACCGAGACGACGCGGAAGCCCATCACCACGTTGTCGTTGGCGTTCTCACTCCGCTTCAGTTCCGTGACTTCCACAGTCGCCGTCGCGCCGGCCGGGATCACCGCGCCGTTCGAGCCGACAACTGCGTCGGTGACTGAAGCGTTAAAGCGCTCGCCGACCTTGTTGGTGTTGGTGCAGATCTTCGACCCTGAGGCGAGGTTGAGCGTCGCGCCAGCGGGAATCGTTCCGACTCTCGCAGCAGTCCCGCCCGGATTCCGAGTGACGGTGTTGCCGCTCGACGTGACCGAGGTCGTCGACTTCCGCGTCGTAGTAGTTGGCGTGCGCGAAGTCGTCCGGCTCGTCGTCGTCGTCCTAGAAGTGGCCGTCGCCGGGGCTGTCGAGCTCGCCGCGATGTCGGTCAACGCCGGCTGTGCAGCGGTATCGCGGTTCGCGAGCTGAATGTCCTTGTTGAGAGCCGAATCCGCGGCAGCACTGTTGTCGGTCTTCGTCGAGCACGCACCAATCAGTAGCGCGCACGAGAGCGCGAGCGACGCGTTAAGCCGGGGAATATATTGCACCATGAAGCCTCCTCCATGTTGTAAGCGCCTGGTTATAACCAAGCTCATGAATAGATGTGGACGGCAATCCACATGCCAAATATGAAGAACCTTCGAACCGCTGTCCCATATTACAAACCGTACTGGATTCCATTTACAGTCGGTCTCCTCATAGTACTCGCGTCGTCGGCAATAACCAGTGTCATCCCCTGGTTGCTGAGACGCGCAATCGATGCAATTGGCGCAGGCACGCCAATGCGAACCATCTGGCAGCTCGCCGGACTGATCGTCCTCGCCGCCATCGTTGGTGGCGCGTTCCGATACGGGATGCGTGAGCTGATGAACGGCGTCAGCCGCTGGATGGAGTACGACCTGCGCAACGATCTGTTCACACATCTGGAGACGCTCGACGCGGCTTACTTTGCACAAACCCGCACCGGCGACATCATGGCGCGACTCACCAACGACCTCGGTGCCGTACGAATGGCGCTCGGCCCAGCCGTGATGTATCTCACCAACACCATTTTCGGCGGCCTGTTCGCTTTGTATTTCATGCTCCGGATCGACGTCAAGCTGACGCTGCTGGCGCTGCTGCCGACGATCTTCCTGCCGATCCTCACCATTCGTATGGGGAAGGCGATCCACGATCGCTTCGAAGCAGTGCAGGAGCATTTCTCGACGCTGACGACTCAGGCGCAGGAGAACCTTACCGGCGCGCGAATCGTTCGTGCCTACCGCCAGGAAGCCGCCGAGGTCGAGCGCTTTGGTGTACTCAACGAGCGATATCTGGCTCTCAACATGTCGCTCGTTCGCCTCTGGGGAACGCTCAATCCCCTCTTCGCTTTCTTCGGTGGACTCGGCGCGGTAATCGTCCTCGGAGCCGGCGGCGTCCTCACCATCAACGGTACGATCACCGTCGGATCGTTCGTCGCGTTCGGGCTGTACCTGACGATGCTGACCTGGCCCATGATCGCGCTGGGCTGGGTCGTGAACCTGTTTCAGCGCGGGGAGGCGTCGATGGGCAGGCTCAACCAAATCTTCGATGTGCGGGCCAGGATCGTCGCGGCAGAACCGCGGCAGCACCTGCCGCTCACCAAATCCGGACGCACGATCGAGTTTCGCAATGTCGGCTTTCACTATCCGTCTGACGCGCCAGGCGAGCCCCGCTGGGTCCTGCGCAACGTCAGCTTCAGCGTGCCAGCCGGGGCGACGTTGGGCGTGGTCGGCGCCACGGGCAGTGGCAAGAGCGCGCTCATCGATCTCGTCCCGCGCATGTACGACCCTCAGGAAGGCGAGATACTCATCGACGGAATTCCGACGCGCAACGTCGATCCGTCGGAGCTGCGCGAAGAAATCGGGTTCGTTCCCCAGGAAAGCCTGCTCTTCAGCGAGACGATCGGGTCCAATCTGTCGTACGGCACCAACAGCTTAACCCAGACCGGCGAATGGGCCGCCGGCGTCGCGCAGCTCGATCAGACCATCGCCGAGTTTCCCGGTCGCTACGAAACGATTCTTGGCGAGCGCGGCATCAATCTCTCCGGCGGCCAGAAGCAACGCGCCGCGCTGGCGCGCGCGCTGGCGCGAAAGCCGAGCATCGTACTGCTCGACGACGCGTTGTCAGCAGTCGATACGCACACCGAGGCCGAGATTCTGCGTGCGCTGCGCGAAGCGCTCTCGGGCAGAACTGCCATGATCGCATCCCACCGTATCAGCGCCATTCGCGACGCGACGTGGATCATCGTGCTCGAAAAGGGTACGGTGGTCGAGCAGGGTCGGCACGCCGATCTCATGGCTGCCCGGGGCAGGTACTGGTCGCTGTTGCGTCGGCAGCAGCTACTCGATGCAGTCGAATCAGAAACATTGGCAACTGATGTGACCGCAAGTACAATATGACCATGTCCGACCGGCAGGATCCCTCCGCCCTGAGAAAGCGGATAAATGCGCTCGAAGAGCAGGCAGATGAAGCACAGCGCTCGATCGCCGAGCTTCGGTCGCGCGATGCACTGAAGACGCAGTTCCTGTCGAACATCTCGCACGACCTGCGCACACCGCTCGCCGCCATCATCACGCACGCCGAGATCCTGCGCGACGCCATGCTCGGCGAGCTGAATCCGAAGCAGAAGGAGAGTGTCATCGGAATCGTCACCGGTGGGCAGCATCTCCTGAACATGATCGACGAGATCCTGACTTACGTGCGCACTGCCAGCGACAAAGTCAGTCTGGTGAGAACCGAATTCTCACTGGCGGACCTTGCCGACCAGGTTCGGATGCTCAACCAGCCATTGGCGGCCAAGAACCACATCTCTATCGAGAGACTCAGCGGAGATGACCTGCCGCCGGTCTACGCGGATCGCGACAAGATCCAGCACGTGCTCGGCAATCTGATCGGCAACGCAATCAAATTCACCAATGATGGGGGTCGCGTCTGGATCGCATTCTCGCGCCGCGGGGATCGCCCCCAGCAACCACGAGCTGGTGTTCCACGAATTCGCCCAGGTCGATGCGTCGGCGTCGCGTCCGCATCACGGCACCGGTCTTGGGCTGGCGATCGCGCGCAAGCTCGTCGAGCTGCACTCGGGAAGGATCTGGGTCGAGAGTCAGCTCGGCAAAGGAAGCAGGTTCTTTTTTACGCTACCGCTCGACCCCGCCCGCGATTAGTGCCCCCCTCCGCGCGCATTCTCATCGTGGAAGACAGTCCGCTGGTGGTTGACGCCTTTCGCGTTTTGTTCACCGAGGCAGGCTATGAGGTTGATGCTGCCGCGACAGTCGCTGAAGCAATCGAGCGTGGGACGACGAAGCGCCCCGACCTGATGCTGCTCGACATCTCGCTGCCCGACGGAAATGGACTGGAAATAATGACTGCGCTCAAAGAGCGCGGCTCACTTCCGCGGGCCACGCTGGCAATGACCGGACACAACGACTCGAAGTCGCGGCGGATCTGTCTCGACGCCGGCTGCGTGGATGTCCTGATCAAGCCGGTCCCAATCGGCGAGCTTTTACGTCAGATAGAGCGCCACCTGGCATAGCGGAGCGCCGGGCGCGTCCACGCGCCGGCCCGCTTTTGCGCTGGTACTATCGCACCAAGTACCGGCCGTTCGCGCGAGAGAAGAGACCACGACCTCCGCAGCGCGGGCTGATCATGCTACAGATCGATGCGCTCGCCTATTCGGATCTGAGACGCGCGCTGGAGCTGGGACTCTGTCCGACGATCGCGCGACTGCTACGCGAAGGATTCGCCCTCCGGCGATGGTTCTGCGGACTGCCGTCGGCAACGCCCTACTGTCAGGCAGGAATGTTTCATGGTGAGAACGGCGGTATTCCGGCGTTCCGGTTTTACGACAAGGCGGCGCGCAAAGTAATCACCTGCAACGCTCCGCACGGCGTGCAGTACATCCGCAATCGCATCCACTCGCCGGGCGCTCTCGCCGGCGGCTCGAGCTATGTCAACCTGCTCGACGGTGACGCGCAAACGGTGGCATTTACGGTCGCCACGCGCGAGAAGATGTCGGTGTATCGGCGACTGGGAGGAACGCGAATGGCGCTGCTCATCCTGCTCCATCCCATTCGCATGGTTCGCATGCTGTTTCAGGGCGCGCTGGAGTGGCTGCTGGAGGAATGGGAGCGCGCACGCGGCGAGCTGGCCGGAAGGGTAACACACTCGGAAGGAATTTTTCCGTTCATCCGCATTCTCAGCAACGTGGTCGTGCGAGAGCTGCAGACGATGGCGATCCTGCTCGATGTCTACCTCGGCGTGCCTGTCATCTACAGCACGTTCATGCAGTACGACGAGCTGGCGCACCACTTCGGACCCTCGAGCAAACAGGCGCTCGCCGACCTACGTCGCACCGACGCACGGATCGCCGAGATCTGGAGAATGGCGCAGCTGGCGGCGGGCCGTGGCTACGATATCGTGATTCTGTCGGACCACGGCATGACGCCGGCGCTGAGCTATCGCGTTCAATACGGCGAATCTCTTGGCGCCACCGTTCAGGGGATACTCGACGAAACTCCAGCGCGTGGCACCGCTCCGCGCGCCCTCGCCAGTTACGCCGAGGACACCGAGTACGCCGACATTGGTCCGGAAGTGGTGGAAGCTGTTGCGCAGTTGACGCCCGCCTCGTTTGGAGTGCGCAGCGGGATTCGCAGATTCCGAGACTGGCTGCGCAGCCGTTACGGATTGCGCGAGATCATTTTCCCGGAGAAGTACCGCGTCGATCGCACGAACGATGTCGTCGTCACCTATAGCTCGTGTCTGGCGCTCGTTTACTTCGCGAACACGGAGCAACGGCTGGCGCTGGAACAGATTCGCGCCGATCACCGCTGGGCAAAATTATACGACCGTCTGGTTGCGCATCCGGGAATCGGCCTGGTGGCGACGGTCTCCGCGCGTGGAGTGGACCTGGCCAGCAAGCACGGTCGAGCGGTTCTACACGCTGGTGAGATCGAAATGGTATCCGGCGAGAATCCGCTCGAGGTTTTCGGAACCGAGCCGTACGTGCTGCGCGCGATCGAGTCGTTGGTGCAGCAGCCAAACGCCGGCGACTGCGTCCTGTTTGGATCGTACGACGGCTACGACATCGTCTCCTTCGACGACCAGGTCGGCGCGCATGGGTCTGCCGGGGGCGATCAGGTCTATCCGTTCCTCATCTCGCCGGACCGGCTCGGCCTG
>QHUA01000070.1:0-3315 GCA_003221805.1 Gemmatimonadota bacterium | reverse complement strand
GAGAGTGACCAGGGGCGCGTCGGCCTCGGCCTGGACATCGACTTCCCACTTTCCGCGGTCAGGGCCTTTGAGCGTGTGACGATACCGAGCGGTGAAGACGGTGTGGCGGTGGACGATGATCTCGCGGTCAGCTTCCTCGATCGGCAGAAACTCATCCCCGGCGCTATCGCTGAGCGCCTCCGGCGGCTCGTCGGGTTCGTGCTTGTGTTCCGGTTCGGGCGGAAGCGGAATCGCGGCGACGACGGCGACGCCAGTCTCGACGCCCGCCTGACGCAGCGGCGGAAACAGCCTCACTTCGTCGACGGAATGGAGACCGATCCGATCGGCGATGTCGCGCAGGAATCGCTCGGTCGTTTCGATCATGCCCGCACCTTCGAAGGCTGGGCAGCCGACTTCCCGGCTTTTCTGTCCATCAACTCACGCTCAACGTAGAGTCTCAGAATGTGCATGAAGTCCTGCGCGTTCGTCACTACTCCGAACGCCTGGTGAGTGCCGCGATCCTTCAGCTTGCTGACCACGAACTCGGACGAATCGACGCAGATCGTCGGCAGCTCGCGCAGGGATCCGTCTTTCTCGGTGACGAAGGCCGGCAGCATGTTCCCCGTCGCGATCGCGTGCAGAGCAGTGGCGATGAGCACTGCCATCGTTGCCCGAGTGGTGTGCCGCTTCATTGCGTCCTGCGCGGCAAGCGTGTCGGTGATCACTTCGGGCAATGGACCGTCGTCGCGAATCGAGCCGGTGAGGACGAAGGGAATGCCCTTCACCACGCAGGCGTGCATGATGCCATCCTTGATGACACCCTGCTCGACTGCTTTGCTGATCGACCCGGCCGCGCGGACCTTGTTGATGGCGCGCATGTGGAGCCCGTGGCCGCCAATAGTCGCCTCTCCCGTTCTGGTCATGCCGAGTGTAGTGCCGAAGATGGAGGCCTCAATGTCATGGACGGCAACTGCGTTGCCCGCCAGCAGTGCTGCCACGAAGCCGTTCTCGATGAACCACACCATGTCCGCGCGGGCGCGCGAGTGGACGAGGGCCGGACCCGTTACCCAGATCGGATAGCCGCCGCGAGCGCGCTCCTCGATAAGAATGTGCGCCATCAACGAGTAGTCGATCGGCTTCTCGCGTGAGACCTCGCTGGTCATGAACTTGAACTCGCCTTCCTCGTCGGCGAGGAAGGACCCTGTGTGCACGTAGATCCCTTCGCTGCCGTCCTCGGCGCTGCCGACGGCGACCATATCGCCCTTCTTCAGCCTGCGCCCTTCCCTGACCCAGAGTCCGTCGTTGTCGAGGACCAGTGCGGAATCCATCCGCGGCTCGCGTGGCATCCGCCAGGCCCCCTTGATGCGGACGTAGGTCGGAAGATTTGTCGTCGAGAAGAAGTTTTCGGGCAAGACGCCTTCAGCCGGCGCGGGAACGAACGTCGCGTCGGGAGCATTGGCCAGTTCCGGCGAATTGAAGTCGGGGTGCCTTAGAGTGGTCACGTCTGAAAGATAAGTAGGGAAAAGGATTCTTTTGCCCAGATCTTTGTTCAAAGTAAAGCGACGGGATCGCGATCCAGGGTGACCCGCATCTGCGCTGTAGAAGGAACCTCGAATCTCTCCATGAAGTAGCGACTAACTCTCGTCAGCTCGCCCGGTTGATCCGATTTCAGCAGAATGTGCCACCGCCAGCGACTCTTGATCCGCTCGATGGGGCACGGCGCCGGGCCCACCACCGTTACTTCGTTCCCCGCGCGCGTCGTGATCAGCTCGCGCAGCCATTCGCCGGCGTGAATCGCCAGCTTCGCAGTGGAGTCCTCGACCAGTCCGCTAAAAACGATGTTGGCGAGTCGCACGTTGGGCGGATACGGCGGATCGATCCGGCCCTGCAGCTCGTCGTGCACGAACGAGACATAGTCGTGAGCGACCGCGTAGCGCACGGCGTGATGCCCGGGCAGCCTCGTCTGAATCAACACCCGCCCCCCCTTGGCGCCACGACCTGCCCTTCCCGAAACCTGACTCAATAACTGGAAGCAGCGCTCAGATGCTCTGAAGTCGGGCAGATTGATACCGACGTCCGCGTCGACGACTCCCACCAGAGTGACATTTGGAAAATCGAGGCCCTTGGCGATCATCTGCGTGCCGAGCAGGATGTCGACTTCCCCCGCCGCAACACGGTCGAGGATGCGCGTGTGCGCCCACTTCCCGCTGGTCGTGTCGACGTCCATCCGCGCGACCCGGGCCGCCGGAAACCTTTCACAGAGCAGACGCTCGACTTGCTGCGTACCGAGTCCCCGCTGCTTGAGATTTCTTCCACCGCAGCGCGAACAGTCGGGGCGTGGCTCCTCCTTGTGCAGGCAGTAGTGACAGATCAGCCGCTCCGGATTGCGATGCAGTGTGAGGGTGATGCTGCAATGCGGACACGTTGCCACGGCCCCACAGTCCATGCACTGCATGAACGACGAATATCCGCGCCGATTGAGCAGCAAAATACTCTGTTCACCACGACTCATAGTCTCCACGATCGCATGGTGAAGCGGCTCGCGAATCACGGCGCCGTAGTCAACGCCGCCCTGCGCCATCGCCGTGTAATCGACCGCCGTACGGCGCAGGTCGATCACCTCGACGCTCGGCAATTTTCCACCACCGACCCGATCCGGGAGTCTAAGCAGTGTATACTTCCCCGATTCGGCGTTGGCCCAGCTCTCCAGCGAAGGCGTCGCACTGCCAAGAACGGTGATCGCGCCTTCGGCTTTGGCGCGAACGATCGCCACCTCACGCGCGTGATAACGGGGAGTCTCGCCTTGCTTATAGCTCGATTCATGTTCTTCATCTACGATGATCGCACCGAGATTCTCGAGCGGAGCGAATACCGCGGAGCGCGCGCCGACCACGATGCGCTTGTCTCCACGCTTGAGCGCGAGCCATGCATCGTAGCGCTCGCCTTCGCTCAGCGCTGAGTGAAGCACGGCGATTCTATCGCCGAACGCGGCGCGAAACCGATCAACGGTTTGCGGCGTCAGCGCGATTTCCGGAACGAGGACGATGGCGGTCTGACCACGCTCATCCACGATGCGCCGCAGCAGCTCGATGTAGACGAGAGTCTTTCCGCTGCCGGTGATCCCGTGCAGCAGAAAGACGGAGCCCTTTTCGGCGTCCGCCATTTCGTCAATCGCGCGCTGCTGCGCGGGCGTCGGCTTGAGTCTTGTCGTCGAGATGCCGCCGCGCTGCGCAAACGGATCCCGCTCCACCTCCTCCTCTTCGATTACAACCAGGCCTCGCTTCTCCAGCGACTTGAGCACTGTCGGGGAGAATTCCAGCTGTACGCTCAGGTTTT
>QHUA01000069.1:8304-10240 GCA_003221805.1 Gemmatimonadota bacterium | reverse complement strand
GGCGCGCGAGTCGACGACCTGCGGTCATCCCGAGATCGGGACTACCGATGCCACAGAGATCGCGACGCCAACCGATCAGTACGCGACCAAGCACAATCCCTTCGTCTACTTTCACGCGATCATCGATTCGGCAACGTGCAAAAGAAACGTTGTGCCGCTCACGAAACTCGAGGACGCGCTGCGGTCCGTTGATCGGACGCCAAACGTCACGTTCATCGTGCCCAATCTCTGCCACGATGGACACGATCGGCCGTGCGTGAACGGCGAGCCGGGGAGCCTCGAGTCGGCGCAGGTTTTCCTGCAGCACTGGATTCCGCGCATCATGAGCTCGCCCGCGTACAAGAAAGACGGGCTCATCATCATCAACTTCGATGAGGCCCTGAGCATCAATGCCGAGGCATGCTGCAATCAGCCAGCAGGCCCGAACACACCGAGGCCTGGCGTGAACGGTCCAGGTGGGGGCCGAACCGGCGCAGTGCTGCTGTCGCGCTTCATTAGACCGGGGACGGTGTCGAACGTCCCTTACAACCATTACTCGCTGCTGCGAAGCGTCGAGGATCTGTTCGGGCTTCCGCACCTCGGCTACGCGCGACGGTCAGGACTCGCCGGTTTCGGCAGGGATGTGTTCACCCGCTGAGGCCTTCTCACCAACTTGAGCGAACAGTAAGTTGTGTTTTGCCGCGGGCGTAATTCAGTTGGTAGAATGCCAGCTTCCCAAGCTGGACGTCGCCGGTTCGAGTCCGGTCGCCCGCTTTCGACTGATGAGGATTTGACAATGACAGTTTCAACGGAACGTGCCGTCCTCGCCGGCGGCTGCTTTTGGGGAATGCAGGATCTGATTCGCAAGTACCCTGGGGTGATCTCCACTCGAGTCGGGTACACGGGTGGCGACGTTCTCAACGCCACCTATCGCCATCACGGCACCCACGCCGAAGCGATCGAGATCGTTTTCGATCCGCAAAAGATCAGTTATCGCCAGCTACTGGAGTTCTTCTTTCAGATTCACGATCCGACGACGCGAAATCGTCAGGGCAATGACATCGGAGCCAGCTACCGTTCGGCGATTTTCTATACTACCGAGGACCAGAAGAACATCGCTTACGACACGATTGCCGATGTCGACGCCTCAGGTCTATGGCCGGGCAAAGTAGTGACCGAGGTCGTGCCTGCCGGACCGTTCTGGGAGGCGGAGCCAGAGCATCAGGACTATCTCGAGCACTACCCGAACGGATACACGTGCCACTTCGTTCGTCCCGGCTGGGTGTTGCCGAAGCGGGAAGTGGTCGGTTCGCGCTAAAGCCGGACTTCGCGCGATGAGCGCGCGCTGAATATCCCGGATAACGGCGAAGCTATATTACCCCCACCCCACCCTTCCTTAGAACCTCTACACCGAGGAGGGTCCGTTAAGATGCCCAGAATACTCATGACGTCGCTCGTCGCCGTCGCGCTCGCATGCGCCTCGAAGCCAACGCCGGTCACGATCAGCGGTGACCCGAGCGACCGCGCATCGCTGGCCGGCAAATGGAGCGGGGAATATCAGAGTCCCAGTACGGGAAGAACCGGAAGCATCGTGTTCAACCTTTCAGCGTCGGGTGACGCAGCAAATGGCGATGTGGTGATGATCCCTCGCGGCTACGGAAAGGCGTTGCTGCCGTTCAATCAGGCCACCGCGGCCGGCGGCGCGATGCAAAACACCAACAACTCCCAGGTTCTCACCATCAAGTTGGTGAGAGTGAGTGGGGACACAGTGAGCGGTGTACTCGATGCTTATCGTGACCCGCAATGTGACTGCCCAGTGGAGACGACGTTCACTGGTCGTCTCGGCGGCGACACGATCGAGGGCACCTTCACCACGCGCGGGACGCAAGCGAACGCGCCGCAGACGGGCACCTGGCGAGTAAAGCGCACCAAATAACCCGCATCGGGCTTTCGATCG
>QHUA01000069.1:0-8131 GCA_003221805.1 Gemmatimonadota bacterium | reverse complement strand
CACGCGTTCGTGTACGTGTTCTCGGATTTCGCCGGCCCCCTGATGATTGCCAACGGCGTGACCGGCGCCCGCGACATGGGCTACTACATCGACACGACTTTGCGGTGGAAGGCGGACATCGCCGCCGGTCGGGAGGTTGGACCGCGACTGGTAGTCGGAGTAAGGGTCGACGGCCCAGCAAATCACGCACGCTTCGTCGCGCACGTCGCGACGGAAGAAGACGGCGTGCGGGCAGTCGACACTCTCGCCCACCGGAAAGACGGCTCGCCGCGCGCCGATTTCATCAAGACGTACTCCTGGGTACCGCGCGCTGCGTACTACGGAATCGTGCGCGAGTCGAAGAAACTCAACATCCCATTCGAGGGGCACGTTCCGTATTCGGTGAGCGTCGTCGAAGCATCCGATTCGGGACAGCGCAGCATCGAGCACGAAGACGATCTCAGCCGCGCGTGTTCATCGCAGGACAGTTTGCTGCGGGCGCGCTCGTTCGACACGGCGAGTTTTGCGCATCAGGTGAAGGAGATCAGAGACCAGGCGGCGATCATGCGCAGATCGTACGATCCGGAGAAATGCCGGTCAGTAATTACTTCTCTCGCGCGAAACCACACCTGGGTCACGCCGACGCTCGTCGTTTATCAGCCTTACGCCCACGCTTTCGACAGTGCGAGCACCCACCCGGAGTGGGCGAAGTACGTCCCCGGAATAGTGCAGGCGGGCTGGCTTCGTCGCGCGCGCGATCTCACGCCGGCAGATTCTATCGTAGTGCGGAGCTATTTCAGCTTCGAGCGCACCAACGATCTCAACAAGGCGGGAGTCAAACTCCTCGCAGGAACCGATGCGGCGCAGGCATTCGTGTTTCCGGGTTTCAGCCTGCACCAGGAGCTCGAGCTACTTGTGCGTTCTGGTCTCACGCCCCTCGAAGCGCTCCGCACCGCCACCTATAACCCAGCTGATTTCTTTGGCGCGCTCGATTCATTGGGCACGGTCAGTCAGGGGAAGGTGGCCGATCTCGTGCTGCTTGATGCAAATCCACTCACCGACATCCGCAACACGCGCCGCATCGCAGCCGTGATTGCGAATGGACGAGTGTTCGACCGTCCCGCGCTCGACGCGCTATTGAATCACGTCGCGGCGGCGCTGAAGCGCTAGCTCGACGATCAGGCAGCCGCGTCTACAGCTGGTCTCGGCGCGGCTCGGGGCTTCGGGATTCTCGCGCGCGACTTGAGTCGGCTCCTGCTCGCCTGACGCAAAGAGACGAAGCACAGGCCCCAACTCCAGACCAGCCACGAAATTCGTTCCGGCGGATCCATCGTCCGCAACATCACGACTCCCACCGCGATGCCCCCGACAGCCATTCCAATGGGGGTCGCCGGCGGCGCGGCGGTTCGGCGCGCCGCGACTGCGATGGCGCGAGGTCCCTCACTGATGATGGTGTGACGAATCGCGACGTCGAGCTGGGCTGGACTCATTTCACGCCAGCCAGGAATTCGCATCACGCTCCAGGCGGGCGCCGTGCGCCCCCACCCGTGATTATCCGATGCTGACACGAGCGCCAGATGCAGCTTGTCCGCCAGCGCAAGGATTGCTTCCTGGTCGCGCGCCGATTGCGCGATGCCACGCGGCGATCCGTCGGATAACTCGATACCAGCGATCCGGACAGGTCCAGTCGTTTCGTCGAGCGGAATGCGCAGGATGTCGCCCGGCATCGAGAGCAGCAGAATCGGCGGCGCTGGCCCTCCATCCGCCGCCACAGCGGCTTCTTTCCAGTCGGGAGAAGTTATTCGCATCCGCTTCGGATCGACGCCGATCAGAATCGGATGCTCGTCACCATCCCGCAACTCGACGCCGGGCAGGAGCGTGGTGCGCCCACCCGCTTTGAGAGGATTGTGCTGCGCGGCGTCCAGAGCACCGTCGAACGTGCGATGATCCGTGACATACACGGCGTCGAAGCCGGAGCTCGAGTGCCACTCACGATTTCTCTCGGCGTCGAATCCGCTTCGTCCATCGTGCGAAGCAGAGGTGTGGCTGTGAAAGTCAACCGTGATGAGGTCCGGATCGCGCAGCTGTAGAGATGCCATCGGACGCCATGCCACGAGCGCGACGCCGATTACTGCCACGGCTCCGCCGGTAAAGCCGACCAAGGCCCTGACCGTTTTCCAGAATGTGAATCCGCGGCGGGATCTGCTGTGTCTTCGGGCGCAAAGAAAGAGGAAGCCCAGGGCGCAGGAGACGAAGGTGATCCAATATTGCGCCGGGGAGAGGATCGTCAGAGCATCGAGGACATTCGAGACCGGCGCGATGACGTAGTATGCCAGCGGCCTGATGAGCGATCCGGCAACCGGCCTGCCAGGCTGAGCTGGATCGACGAGTGGCGGCAACGAAAAAACCGCCGTCATTACGAGTCCTCCGGTAATCACGAGCGGCCATCGATAACGCCAGAGTCGCCTTATTCTTGGATAATACACGTGCCTCGTCGCATTAATTTCGGATCAGTGTCCTGAATGGTAGGACGATTTTGCCGCGGCTACGTTATCCCCACCACCTGTCGCTAGGATGACACTGCGCTCACCGCGCGCGGGAACGTAACGACGACTTTCGTTCCCTCTCCTGGTTCCGACTTCAGTGAAATGTTCGCGCCATGTTCGCGAGCGATCCAGCTGGCAATTGACAGGCCGAGCCCGGCTCCCTCAGTCCTGCTGCGGGCAGTTTCCCCGCGAAAAAATCGCTGAAATACTCGTGACAGCTCTTCCTGCTTGATACCGATGCCTGTGTCGTCAACCAAAAATGTCGGTGCTCCATCCTGCATGGACACGCTGACGTGCACCTGTCCCCCCGGGTCAGTGAACTTCACGGCGTTGTCGAGGACGATCATCACCAACTGCCGGACGAGCGAGGCATCACCCTCGATTGGCGCTTCCTCGAAGTCGTCGACGGTGATCTCCACATTTTTTTGGCGCGCCACAACACGAGCGGCGCCCGCCGCATCGATGGCAATGTCGTCGAGAAAAATTCTCTCTTTTTCGATCTGGCGCTCTCCGGTGTCGGCGCGCGCGAGAACCAGCAAGCTGTCGACTATGCTCCCCAACCGACGCGCTTCGGCTTCGACCCCGCGCAAGGCAGACACGTAGTTCGCCGAATCGCGCGGCTGCTGCAACGCGGCATCGGCCATGAACCGCCGCATGAACTCGATCGAGCGCTCGATCGGCGCGGTCGACTTCCTGACCAGAAGAAATCCGCCCGCGGCGACAAGAACCAGCGCCAGCAATGCAATCCCCACGAAAGCGGCGATGAGATCCGCGTACTTGTTCTCGAGCTCCTCCTGATCGGCGACGGCAACCGCTACGAGGTGCTGCCCAGAGGCGAGCTTGAATCGCATCGCGTGAAGCCTCAAGATTTTGTCGCCCGGTATCTGGCGCTGCACGGTTACTTGAGCTGTATTCGCCGCTTCCCTAGCTGCCTGGATGATCCACGGATCGACCTTGGTTGGCTTGACCGGATTTCCCAGTGTATCGAGTAGGTAAAGAATGCGATCGGGGATGTTCAGCTCGTCCACGGCATCGATAACGCGGCCACGAACAGAAGCCTGTTCAAGCTCCCTTATGCGGGCGGCGCGAACGAGTTCGAGCGTGGCGTCGCGCAGGGAGTCGTCCAATTGTTGGGAGAGCTGATAGGTGATGACGGCGAACAAGCCAGCGCCGAGCAAAACGATGATCAGTCCGAATGTCGCTACATACCAGATTGTGAGTCGCAGCCGCAGGCGAACCAGGCGCTGGAGACCCAGCCGCGACGAGGTCGCTTCAATCGCCAAAGCGATACCCGGCTCCGCGCACAGTCTGGATCAACTTGACGGGAAATTCGTCGTCGATCTTGCGGCGCAGGCGCCGCACCAGCACCTCGAGCACGTTGGTGAATGGATCATGATTCTCGTCCCACACGTGAGCCGTGATGGCTGCGCGGTCTACGACCTGGCCGTGATGGAGCACGAAGAACTCGAGCAGAGAGAACTCCTTGGCGGTGAGCTCGATCGGCTTCCCGGCGCGACGAACGCGCTGCGCCTCAAGATCAACCTCCAGATCCGAAACGCGCAGCGTTTCCGGCAGCGGTGCTCCACGCCGGCGTGCGAGCGCTCGGACGCGCGCCAGCAGCTCGCGGAACGCGAACGGTTTGGTCAGATAGTCGTCGGCACCTACCTCGAGGCCCGCGACGCGGTCGTCAACGGTGTCTCGCGCGGTGAGCATCAGAATCGGCGTCGCCACTTCCCGCGCGCGCAGCTCCCGACAAAGATCGAAGCCGCTGCCACCCGGCAGCATGACGTCGAGTACGACGACATCGAACGTGCCGAGGAGCGCTTTCATCTTGCCGTCGGCGTAGTTGGCGACCGTTACGACCTGGACTCCGTGCTCGGCAAACCCTGTCTTGATGATCGCGGCTAGCCCGGGATCGTCCTCGACCAGAAGAACTCGCATTGGCGCCAATTTACATGTTTGGACTTTGGCTGCACACCCTGTAATCAGGATGACAGCTACGCGCTCTAAGATTCACCTGCTAACCGCAGGCTAATTCCCGCGACCGACCGCGGGCTGCAGTCAAACATCTGGAGGAGGACGCATGTTGAAAGTGATAGCCGTGGCCGTCGCCATCGCTGCTACCACCACCGTCGCCGGTGCACAGGGAACTACCTACAACAAGAGCACCGCCAAGCCGGCAACGCAGGCAAGCACGACCGCCAAGCCGCACAAGAGGATGAAGAAGGCCGAGAGCCAGGCAGCGCTTCTGAAGGAAGCGAAGATCGCCGAGGCAGACGCCCGCGCGACCGCGCTGAAGGAAGTTCCAAACGGAAGCGTAAAGTCCGAGGAGATCGAGCGGGAGCACGGCAAGCTCATTTACTCGTACGACATCACCGTTCCCGGTAAGAGTGGCATTCAGGAAGTGAACGTCAATGCCATCGACGGCACCGTCGTCGCCACGGAGCACGAGACGGCAAAGTCCGAAAAGAAAGAGGCAAAGGCTGAAGCGAAGGAAAAGAAGACGACCGCGAAGAAGTAGCCGCGCGATTTAGTTCGCTGCCTCGCATTGGGAGAGGAGGCAGCGGCGGGTGGGGTGAGGCACTGGAATACGCCTTGCCCCACCCGTCTCGTCTGCGGCGGCTTGCGTAAATTTCCTGATGCGATCGATCCTCCGGCGAGCTGCACTCCTCCTCTTACACGCGGCGGTTGCACGGAGCCAACAACCCATCACCCGGCAGCAGGCGGTTGAATCCGCCGTTGCACGTGGCGCGCGCGCTGCCGTCGCCCGAGCCGACACGCTTGTCGGCGCCGCGCAACTCAGGTCGGCGCGACAGTTCGAGAATCCCAGCCTCAGCGCGACTTACACCAAATCCCTTCCGCGCTATCACGAGATCGTCAACCTTCCTTTCGATATCACCGGCGCTCGCTCGGCGCGCATCCAATCGGCGCAGGCGACAAGACTCGCCAGCCAGTACCGTTTTCAGTTTGAGCGGGCCGCCGCCGCACTCGATGCGGACACGACCTACACCAGGGCGCTGGCGGCGCTCGAGCACGTCCGTCTGGCGCGCAGAAACGCAAGGGACGCCGACAGCTTGCGGCGAATGGCGATCGTCAGACGCGATGCGGGCGATGCCAGCGAGCTCGACGTCCTGCTCGCCACGGTTAATGCAGGTCAGGCGGCGAACCTCGCCGCCGTCGATTCTCTGACGTTCGTATCGACGTTATTCGATTTGCAGGCAGTGATGGGACTGGATACGAACGCCATCGCCATCACTCCGAGCGACTCTTTGGTAATGCCGACTGACACACGCACGGGTGTCGCTACGTTCGTCACGCTGCCGGTTGCTGCGGCCGAGCAGTCGCTGACCGCCGCGGAACTGTCTGTGCGCGCGCAACGACGCAGCATCTTCGCGCCGTTCAGTATCCAGGCGGGAGTTGAGCACGGTGATCCGTCGGAGCGGGGAATTCTTCCTACTTTTGGAGTGTCGATCCCGCTGCCAATTCTCAGTCGGAATCGCGGCGCGATCGCGCAGGCTGAGGCAGAGCGGGAGCGGGCGCGCGCCGAGCTCGCACTGGCGCGCTTCGTAACCCAGACCGTTATTGGGCGGGCGCTGCGGTCGCGCAATCTGGCGTTGGAAAGGGTTCAACGGGACCGCCTGCTGGTCGAGAGCGCGTCACGCGTTGCGTCAATGTCGCTGACAGCATACCGGGAGGGCGCTCAGGGGTTGCCGGCAGTGCTCGAAGCGCAACGCAACGCGCGCGAGATTCTGACCCAGTACGTGGACGATGTCGCCGAAGCCTGGATCGCGACGGCGACGCTCAGACTTTACGATCTCAGGCCTGTGACTCGATGAGACGAATTCTCGTATTTGCGGTGATGTTCACGGTGGCTGCCTGTCGCAAGACGGACAGCGAATCCGACACCCAGGCGCTGGTCCAGGTGAAGACGGCCGCCGTCAACATCGGTCCCTTCGCGGAGATCATCAGCGCGATCGGAACGGTGAGCGCCCGAGCAGGGCACATTGCCTCACTGAGCGCGCCAGCGCCAGCGCGAGTCGCCGTCGTGTACGTCTCGCAAGGGCAGAAAGTGGCGGCAGGAACTGCGCTCGTTGCGTTCGAGCAGGCTCCTTTTATAGCCGCGCGCCAGAGCGCCGAGGCCGCTCTTACCGCTGCCGAGCGCAATTACCAGAGAGCGCGACGCCTCGCGGAAGCAGGCATTATTCCGGTCAAGGATGCCGATCAGGCCGCAACCGAGCTGGCACAGACACAGGCAGCGGCAGCGCTTGCACGGCGCGCGGCGCAGCTCGCTGTGTTGCGCGCTCCCATATCCGGAATAGTCACCCGGCTCAACGCGCCACTCGGCGCGTCGGTCGACGTCAATCAACCCATCGTCGAGGTGGCTGATCTCGGGGCGCTGGACATCATCTTCAACGTGTCGCCATCCGACGCTGCTCGCATTGCTTCCGGAGCATCAGTCACGCTGCGTGCGGGGGAAAGCGCCAAGGGCGAGCCGCTTGGCGTCGGCCACATCATCGACGTCGGCGGCACCGTGGATTCGGCTACGCGAAGCGTTGCGGTACGTGCGCAAGCGCCGCCCACGGCCCGGGCACTTCGGATCGGGGAAACGATTTTCGGCCAGATCTCCACAGGCGTCCATCCGCGCGCGATCGTGATTCCTGTCGCCGCGCTCGTGCCAGACGGTGAGGGCTACAAGGTGTTCGTCGTTACCCCCGGTAACATCGCCCGCGAGCGCAAAGTGACGGTCGGGCGACGAAGTGAGACGAGCGCCGAGATCCTCTCCGGCCTCGCTGAAGGCGAGCAGGTCGTCACCGAAGGTGCGTATGGGTTGGAGGACAGCGTCAAGGTAGTCCAGGCGAAATAGTGAGATCGCTTTTCGACCTCCTGGCCGCGCAGCGAAGATTCATCTACCTGCTCGTCGGACTGCTCAGCGCCGGTGGGATTTACGCGGCCCTGCGCCTTCCTTCCGCCATCTACCCAGAACTCGCGTTTCCGCGCGTTCTCGTGGTGGCTGAGGGATCTTCCCTCGGTGCGCGGCAGATGCTGTTTAGCGTCACGCGCCCGATTGAAGAGGCAGTGAGCATCGTGCCGGGAGTGATACGCGTTCGCTCGCGCACGATCCGCGGCGGGACAGAGATCAGCGTTACGTTCTCCGACAATACAGACATGATTTACGCGCTGCAGCAGGTGCAGGCGCGGGTCAATCAAGTCAGAACGTCCCTTCCGGCCGAGCTGGGCATCGAAGTCGAGCGGATGACTCCATCGCTCTTTCCCATTCTATCCTACAATCTGGAAGGCGGGGATCCCGCATCTCTCTACGACATCGCGCGATACCAGCTGAAACCGCTGATCTCTCGCGTGCCCGGAGTCGGTCGGGTGGATGTGCAGGGAAGCGATCTGCATGAGATCGAGGTGATCGCCGATCCCGCGCGACTTGCCGCGCAGCGACTCACCTATGCCGATCTCGCGAATGCAATCACGCAATCGACCGGGGTTAGCGCCGTTGGCAGACTGCCGCAGGACTACAAGCAGTATCTCATAGTCACTGCGCAAGAGGCGCATGCTCCCGAGGACATCGCCGCAATCGTGGTCGGACATGGATTGAG
>QHUA01000041.1:10090-12090 GCA_003221805.1 Gemmatimonadota bacterium | reverse complement strand
CCATTCCGATAAGGCCGTAGTCGGACGGTGCCAGATAGTGGACCACGACTAGCGTAGTGCTCCAGCCGAGAGCCTGACTAAACCAAGTAACTATACTGGTCCAAGCGATTCCGCTAAGCAGTGAGCGGTCCAGATCGGCCCGGGCCACGCGCGGAGCGGGCTCCAGTTCCCCGAAGTGCGCGGCGTCGACGTTTTCCACTGATCTCCTGAGCCGCGTTCACGCGGATTTGGTTTGCCTTCGAGTAAAGCCGCTCGCGTGCAAGTGCAGCGCCGCATAAAGGCTGTGCTGTCGAGACGCTAATCGCGCCCGCAAGTTCTTTCCATTGTGTGATTTAGCCTATTTGGGCCGCCCTGATTTTCTGCGCCTTTTCCAGCACTCCGCAGCAGGTTTGTCGCGGGCGCGCAACACGGTCGTGATGAGTAAGCGCGGCCCAACCGATCAGCTGTTCCCAGGCCCGCTATGGCAATTCGGGGCGTCCCCGCCGAGATCCGTTTCCTAACCATCCTCTGTAACGGTACTCCTCGGTAGCAACCGCCTCGTACACCCAGTCGCCGAACACGGTAAGCCGGTCACGCGGCCATGGTGCCGGATCCCGGCCACCAGGAGTACGCACGCGCGCGGCGACGCAAGTCACCACAAACCCAACCGCTTCAAACGTGGAGCAAGCGCGCCTGGTGTGCATTGGGGAAGTGACAACAGCTATGTCGGTTATCCCCAGCGGTAACAACGACTGAGCCGAGATTGCAGCCTCATCTCGAGTCGATCTTCCCCGGGAGAGGTGAATCCAGTAAGTGCCTGGCGCTAAAAGCTTAATGATTCGCGATTGGTCCATCTCACTCGTGACGTAACCCGTGGGAAAGCGCTGTCCGACCGTCGTTGTAACCAGAATCGACGTCTTTCGCGCCCGGGTTAGCTCGATGCCGACGATTAAGTGATCGAGCGCTTCGGAACTGATCGTCGTGTCCGGATTGAGTCCAACGCTCAAGACTACAACTGCCGGGACGCCGGAGTCAGGGAAGCGGTCCGCGCGAACCCATCGCGAGGCGACCACGTTTGAAATGGAGGTCTCACCGACCACCAGAATCACGGTTGCACCTGCAACTAGAAGGACGATCAGGATCGAGCGCAATCGCCACCAGTTCGCGGCAGCGCCAATGACTCCAAAAACGAAGAGCCCGGGGGTGTCAGCCGTTGCTCCGGGAAGCAAACCGAATGCGTAAAGCATGCACCACAACGCAACACCGATAGCGCACCCCTCTACGATGGACGCAAGGGAGGCTGTTTTGATCAACTGGCGGGCGCGCGTCACAACCGTCCGTGTGTCAGTAGTGGCGCGCACCGATCCAAAGATTCCATTGCCGCGGATCACCAAGCAATCCAGCGTGCTCGTTACCTGGCTTTGTGTAGACTGACACGTGAGTGCTCGCTTCCGCGTAGTCCTCGGACTCGCGATCGAGAAAACCAGCCCGCACCAGTTCCGTTGCCAGCAACGACTGTGGTAAAGTTGGAACCAGGACGGTGCCCGTATTCGGCCAGATGCTGGCCATCGCGGTAATTGCTGACGGCGGATCAAGAACGGAGGAGTTGACCTGACAATCCCAGACTTTGATCCGGACTGCTTGCTCCGCAACGACATAGGCTTCAAGCAAGCCAGTCTCGGAATCGAAAAGTCCGTAGATATAGCGTGGCGCATAATTGCCGCGAGGCCACGTCAAGTACCGCCGCACGACAAAGCGACTGGTGTCCGAGGTGACAAGTCGGCTCGGCGGATGCCAGTGGGAGCGGTCCAGTTCAAGAAATTCATCAGGGGTAATCTGGCGAGCTCGGAGGCGCGGTAGTTGTTTGCCATGAGGCAACCCCCGTAACCTGCGCCTCACAGCGAGCGCTCGGTTGAGAACCGGCGCCAGCATCGTCAAAGCCCGGTGACGACGACCGAGCAGCGGCTTAGTGTCGCGCAAATCGATATAGGTGCGCATGACTCCCAGGGACGTAAAGCCGA
>QHUA01000041.1:9360-9919 GCA_003221805.1 Gemmatimonadota bacterium | reverse complement strand
TTCTCGCGTGATCGAGCGACGTACACTATGGGCGGCCCTTCGGAGAGCGCAGTGTAGCGCCAGTCCCAGACATCATAATAGTCGTCGCGGGTCTCGCCCGGCCAGCTATGTCTCTGCTCCCAGAAGAACTCGACGACGTCGTCGCGCACACGTGTTGGATCCACGCGCTCAAACTCAACGGACATTATTCCTAGGCTCTAGGAAGGCAGTTGCGCCGTGTGGATTTTTCCAGAACGTACCCAACCAAGAAATGCTCCTTACTTGCTTGATTGACTGCCATATGCCGTCCCTCGCAAGATTGTCGATCTGTTGACAATTCAGGATTGGACTCGTCTTCCGCGGGGACCGTGATCCGCGTTGTCCTTGGCATAATCGATTTTTTCAAATATCCAACCCTTTATGTATCATGCGCGATGGGCCAGTGCGGCGTCTTCTTGTCATTACCTATCACTTCCCTCCTGACGGCGCCATCGGCGGGCAGCGATGGGCAGGGCTATCCAAGTACCTCGCTCGATTGGGTTGGGACGTTGATGTCATTACGGCCGCCGCCGAGACGCCC
>QHUA01000041.1:0-9226 GCA_003221805.1 Gemmatimonadota bacterium | reverse complement strand
CATCCGCGAGACCATTAGTCGGGCGATGTATTTTCCGGACTACGGTCGCGGCTGGATAGGTCGCGCCGCGGCAAAGGCGCGCGCATTATTGCGGACTCGACAATTTGATGTCGTGGTAACCAGCGGACCGCCCCACTCCGCTCACTATGCCGGACTATTGGCGACACTTGGCAGCAAGGTACCCCATTGGGTCGACATGCGTGACCCGTGGTCCGTTGCGCACGGCAGACATCTTCCAGACGATCCCTTTTTCCGCGTTGAACGAGCCATTCTATCATTGCTCGAGAGGCTTTTATTTTCTCGCGCGGCGAAGGTGATCGTGAATACTACGCAGTTTGCATCGATGCTGAGATCTGCCCATTCCGATCTCGATGTTACATCATTTCCGAACGGAATCGACCTTGAGGGCATTCCAGCGCGAGATGTGCGCGACGTTGAGCAGGGTTCCATCGCCTATCTCGGCGCACTCTACGCCGGTCGCAACCTGTCATCGGTGTTCAAGGCCATGAGCGCTTTGAAAAGAAAGAATCCCGAAGCCGCCGCACGCCTGCGGCTGACGATCGCGGGTCCGACCGAAGCTACCCATCTTGCAGAAATGCTCGAACAAATCGCAACCGCCGAACTCTCCACGCTCGTGGAATTCCGTGGTGCAATTGCTCGCCAAGAAGCACTGATGCTGTTGAACCGTTCCCACGTTGCGCTGGTCCTTGCGCAGGATCAGCCGATGCAGGTGCCGGCGAAACTATACGAGTGCATTGGTATGGGCGTCGCCACTTTAGTGCTCGCAGAGGAGACGAGTGCCGCTGCCACCGAAGCTGCGCGCATTGGCGCGATGACTCTGGACGGAGCCGATGTCGACGGGATGGAATCGCTGCTCTGCGACCTGCTGGAGAGCCGCATTCCGGTCAGGATCGAGCCCACGGGGCCGATATCCTACGAGGATCTGGCTGCCAAGATGGATCGTATGCTTCAGCAGGCTGTGACAGCATGACTTTCCTGCCAGCGGCCGGCGACTCCGCGGAGCCGCGCCGTGCAGGCCTCTTTATATAGCGTTTCGTAGCGATCCGCCATGGTTTTCACCGTGAACTCGGCCTGGGCGCGCACCACTGCTGCCGCCGCCAATGCCGAACGCCGGGTTGGGTTAGTCAAAAGTAAATGAAGCGCTCCAGCGAGCGCATTTGCGTCCTCTGGAGGAACGAGAAGTCCGTCCCGGCCATGCACGATCGCCTCGGGAATGCCGGCAGTTGCCGAAGCGACAATTGCTTTTCCCGCGAGCATTGCCTCGAGCAGGGCTAGAGGTAGTCCCTCGATGATCGAGGGCATGACGAATACATCGGCCATGGCGAGAAGATCGGGAATGTCACTGCGATTCGTGACGATTCGCACCCGCTTATCCAATCCGGCTTCTCGAACATAGCGGAGGAGGGGCTCATATTGATCTCCGCCGCGACCGCCAGCGATGACAAGCTTCCACGGAACATTCAGTCGCCGGTTGGCGAGAAGAGCGAGCGCTTCGAGAAGCACACGATGCCCCTTGTGTCGCTCGAGAGTACCAACCGCCAAGAGCACGCAGTCAGATTCGTCGACCTCGAACTCGGCCCGCACCCTATCAGGGTCCAAACGACTTCCGAGTGGCCTTCGACACCATAACAACATGATCGGATTTGCGAACCGCCCACCGGAGCGCGATTCGTCGCCGCAGCGCCTTTGTGGCTCTAAAACCACCATGCATCGTAATGACGTGCGGCAAGCCGAGCCGCCCAGCGGCGGCTGCGCCGTAGACTGCCATGGTGAATTCGTGACTGTGAACCGCGTCAACACTCTGCTCACGGAACATCCGCTCCAGTTCGAGCACACATAACGGATCGATCGCTCTTCGCAGCCGAAAAACTTCAGTCGGGAAACCGGCGCCTCGAAAGCGATCTCCCAGCCAGCCGATACCATGTTTTGGACCGACAGGTACAATCACGTGTCCTCGTCGGCGCAGCTCTTCGGAAAGCCGAAAAACCATCATCTCGGCCCCTCCGGGTCCATCGGATTCGAGCATCATGGCAATGCGAAGCGGTGGGGAGACCGTCATTTTCCGCCGATCCAGCGAATTGTTTCGTTCCAAAATGGACGCGGATCATCCCACCGCAGCACTTCCTCGTAATCGGAGCGTCGGAAGGCACCCAGTAACAGATCTCCAAGCGCTCGCGGCGCGCTCACCGTGGCGGGCGGAAGTGGAGCGCGCGACCCGACGCGGCCGACTAGATGATCAACCTGTCCCCACCACCATCGGCTGCGCACTCCTACCCGGTAAGAGTGGATGCGCTCGCTTGGTTGACCCAGCGCGCATCTGACGAGCAATTGCGGAAAGTCGACACCCGAATCAATAGCTAACTGCAGCGAACCCCAGAATCGTCCGTTGACCTCCATAAGGTATGCCCGGCCGGTTGCAGAGTCGCGTTTGTATTCCACCATCGCCGGGCCAAACCAGCCGAAGCGATTCAGCAGGTTCCGAGACCGTTCACGAAGGTCATCGTCCATCGCGATGCTTTCGCGATAAACGCTCACGCCGCCGGAGGCGGGCTTTTCGCAAAGGCGACGATGTGCAAACTCGGCGCGGAGCTCTCCGTCCCAGAGGAGCATGAAGATTCCGATGCCGGGCCCGACAATTCGCTCTTGCAGGAGGAGCGGGAACGCCGCAGGGGAGAGAGCATCGATCTTTCGCCGCAATTCCTCCGCGCCGGAGGCATACGAGACCGACTGCTTCACGCGTACATCTCCGATTTCGCTGACAGATCGAGCGGGCTTCAGAATGACCGGGAACTGCAGAGCGAGAGGGTCAATTGCGCCGAACGCTTTGGGAGCCGAGAGAACCACTTGATGCGGAACCGCTATTCCAAGTTTCGAGGCCTCGCGCAGCAAACGCTGCTTATCAGCCGCAATGCGAATCGACTCGACGTCCGGGAATGGAACCACCGCAGGCAGCAAGCGATCACGGATCGGGACAATAGCCAGGAGGGCCTGTTCTGAAATAGGCAAAACGACTGTCGCGTGCTCAGCGGTGGCGACTGCAGCGATGGCATCTGCGAACGCGGTCGGACGGCTGAGCGAATCGGGAACCATTACCGATCTGGCGGCGAATCGCGATGCGCCTGCGATCGATGCGCGTAAACTCGATGCGACGACACAGCGATACCCTGCGGTTCCGAGCGATCTTACGACCGCGAGCGCGGCGCGCTGCTCACCGTCGGTGACGATTACAGTGGTGGTCATGCCAAGACGCCAACCAGTCGGGCACGAAGGCCAGCGACGCTCATGTTCGCGGGAACGTTGAGCCGCGGACGATCGAACGCTTGAACGTCCGACGTACGGTGCCATCCTCCGCCAATTCGGAGGGCGCCCACATACGATGCGTCGGCGAGGGCCCGAAACGCAGCGCCGGAACGCAACCCGTATGGGTAAGCAAACCAGTCAATGGCTTTGTCGCCAAACTGGGCATGCAACCACGCTCGCGAGCGACGCGCGTCCCTGATGATGTCAGCAAGCTCGAGACACGCAAGATTGCGGTGCGACCAACTGTGCGATCCGACGGTAATGCCTGGATATTCCAGTGCGGCGGCCAGCTCGCCGACGCTGGCCGAGCGAGCGTACGGGGGGAGCGCGTCGGAGGTCGGCAGCCCCGATTCCCTGGCCCAGGCTCTCACCTCCTCGTCCGCTCCCTTTAAGACATGCAGCGCGTGATTCCTAACCGCGTTGTCCAATTTGCCCTTCCCGTCTGCAAGCGCATCCCACCAGAAGACATGACCATTAAGTCTCCCGGGCGCAGCAAAAATGGTTGCCGGTAGCGAGCGCTTGGCGAGCTCGCGCACGCCTTCGTTGACGGCTCCGCTGTACGCGTCATCGAGCGTGATCGCCACGCGAGGACGGCCGTTATCGCCGGTGTCGAGTGCAGCTAGCGGTACCACTTCCGCTAAGGTGCTGAGCATGTCAAGGTGATCGGCGAAGTCTCGCTCCCCAATGAACAAACCGCGCTCGCCTGCCCCGGAAGCGGTATGTGGAATGACTCCGTGATAGGCAAGGATTAGCCGTTTGCCAATCACCCTGCGTCGCATGATTCGACGTACCGGAGATGACGATGACGCTCGCTCAAACTGCGTCTTGATGAGTCCACGCACGCGATTTACTCCGTGACGAACGTGGACTGCCGATGCACCGTGCCGAATCGTGAGGTTCGTGCTACCCGCCATCCCCCGACGTGCCTCGAGTGAGTTCCTTCGCGGGCAGTAACTACGCCGTCGAAATCGCCAGCGTGCAGCTGCACGTATGTCGACCCGTACAATCCCGTCAGAAGCGCAGCCATGAGATAGATGGTGTCCATCCAGGCGAACGACACGAAGAAGGATGTGACGGCGAAGCCGATCATTGCAACCGGAAAAAACGTACTGGCAGCGTAGAGGAATCGCTCCTGGTCGGCACCTCTTCGCCACGATCCGGGGAGGCGCCGGCGAAGCTTTAATGGGGCGATTATTCCGCCCAGTAGCAGGGAAACCCAGACAAGCAGACCTGGAATTCCTATTTCCGTTCCGGCCTGGATGTATGAATTGTGAGGAACCACACACCGCCTTGGCCCGTTCAGTCGCAACGATGCAATCTTCGGCGAGATGGTGCATTCGGCACGAGCGAAGTTATTTATCCCGAGACCAAACAAGGGATACTCTTCCATGTAGCCGATTCCCCGCTGCATGAGCGCTCTTCGCCCATCAATGCTCGAGTAGTTGTAATCCTCTTTGGGGGCGAGAATCGTTTGCATCTGCTCCCAGTAACCGGGAGGCGCTCCGAGAAGCAGTGAGGTGACTGCCGCTGCAAGCAATGAAACTCGACGTGCTACAGATACACTGTTTGCCAGGAGTAGCCCTGCCAGACCGGTAGCGATAAAACCGAGGAAACCTCCACGCGAACCGGAACGCGCAATCGTGGCACCTATGCCAACGAGGATCACGAGGAGCATCCAGCGTCGACCCGACCGCGCAACGACCAGCAGCAAAAGGGTCAGTGCCAGGCCGATCATCATCACCACGCCAAGGTCGTTCGAATCGTAGGTGTACAAATCATTGAGTCGCGTCACATAGCTTCCACTTCCTTTCGATAGACCGAACACGAAAAGCGAGAAGAAGGCGAGAATGCCGCAGGAAATCACATACGCCCAAACGAAGGTGTACAGATCTCGCACGTGACGAATGCTGACGGCGATCAGAAAGGCGTAAGCGAGCGTCTTGGCGTAGGAATCGAGGAAAAAACCTGCCGACCGCCCGAGCGAGATTCCAAAGGCGGCCGAGCAGCAGGCCAGAATCCCGAGAATGAGGACGAGACGCATCGGCCACCGCTTCAGCACGTTCGTGGGGGACAGATATCGCGGCTTGAGATAAGCGTAGCCGATGGATGCGACGACCAGCAGAAGCGCCGGCCTCATCCTCGCCAGCATGGGATAATGCTGATGGACGCGGCTGATATTGAGAATGGTTAGTACGAACAACGCAGTGCGCAGCGGATCGTGCACCATCCGGAGCGTCTGGGTTGCTGCCACCAGTGCACGCTCGCGACCGCGAACCGGGTCGCGCCGCCGCGCCACTCCAGTCACGACTGGTCCTCTATCACGACAGCCAAGGTGTCGAGAAGAGCCTCCGCAGCCGCGAGCTCGCACTCCGAGCTGAGGTGTCCGCCATCGTAGGTATTTTCCGGAGCGGCCGTCTCGATGCGCTTCCCGCTGGACATGAAACTCGAGATGGAGCCGTCCGGTCGTCTCGCCTCCACTCTCGCGAGATCGAAGAGCGGCTCACGCCCACCGAACTCGGCCCGTATCAGTTCGTTGTAGCGATGTCGTGCGACGGCCGCCTCCCATTCCGTGCGCCGACCAAACAGCCGCGCCGCGCGCGCGCTTAGCCGACTGTCGAACGTCCTGAGGGGAATGGTAGAATGCAAAACTGTTACATCGGGATGATCAAATTGGATGGACTCAACGGTGTCGCGATACGCATTGAACATCGTCGAGCTGTCCGCCCGCGAACGGAGGTCGACATAGCAATACTTTAGCAGAACGATTGGTCGCTTTGCCCGCGTTCTCGATTCAAGCAGCCGCAGAAGGCATGCGTTTTTCGAGAAGTAGTTGCGGTTGTCTCCCGCAAGGAAGTGCACGAACGCGGGAACACCTACCGACGCCGGGTCTTGTGTCTGGACCACCCGCAACGCGAGTTCGAATTCCTCGTTCAACCGCCGAAGCCCCGCCAGGATTCCAGCACCCACGGACTGGTGCCCGAAGTAAACGGTGCGTTGTGCGACTGCGTACCATCCTTTACGCAGGGGCGAGGGCGCGCCGTGGCAGCGCCGCGTTGGTTGGTAATTCAGCAGCGGGTTAACGCTCATCGAGGTCGATCGTCGGCTGTTGACGACCTACGCTGTAACAAGAGACTGCTTCTCGGCGACAAAGCGTGCGATTGCGGAGAGGGAGCCGAAATTCTGCTGACTGACTTCCTCTTCCAGCGCCTGAACGCCGAACTCGGCCTCAATGAAGGAAATCACCTCCACGATGCCCATCGAATCGATCACGCCCTTATCTAGAAGGCCGTCATCGTCGCCAAGCTGGAAGTTGGTGTGCATGTACAGAAAATTTTCCTGAAGGAAGTCCCGCACTCGCGCGATGATTTCTGATCGGGATGTGTGCATTGCCGGAGTGGTGGTAGGGTTCGCCTAAGCAAAAGTAGGAAGGGGTTCGGTGATCAAGACCGACGCGCCCTGAACCGGGAGCGGCGTCTGAGAGGACGGGTGCTCAATGAACCGGTCGTACCAGAGCTGCGTCGATAGCACGCCGACGAGCGCCTGATTCTCGCGGAATCCCGTGGCCAGACCAGCGCGGCAGCGGCGTATGAGCCCGGCGACCGCGGTCGGGGAAAATACTCCCACGCGTCGGACGGCGTCCGAAGCGAGGTGATCAACCACCCACGCAGGCGCATTTGGTCCGAAGAAGCTGGTTGCATCGGGCGCGCGGTAGGGTTGCTTGCGTCTCTCCCTGATCCGAGGAGGAAGAATGCGCGACGCCCATCGACGCAGCACCTCCTTCTCGCGGAGTCCGCGCAGTCTCGACCCGGTCGGTAGAGCGGCTGCAAACTCGAAAAGGCGGTGATCGAGAAATGGGAATCGGCCCTCGACACTATGTGCCATCGCCATGCGGTCGCCCTGCGAGCTCAGCCGCCTGATTGAGCGACGACCAGCCGAAGAAACGCACTGGAAGAGATCCGCGAAGCTCGGCGAGTACGTCCACTTCGCCGAGTCCGGATTTGAATTGCGGCGCGTAGAAATCCTTTGCCCTCGCGCCCAGAAGAAACCGCGGGAGATGGGAGAAAAGCGGATCGCTTGGCGTGCCAGCGCCTAGAAAAAAACGACGCCAGAATTCACCGCCACGTCCCTCGCCTAACAGTTCCGGATAGAGGCGATCGAACAGCCGCTGGCGGCCCAACGAAGTGGGGCGATGGAGGCAAAAACGCCGCACCGAGACTTCCTTGAACAGGTCGTATCCCAGAAAGAGCTCGTCCGCCCCTTCGCCAGTGAGTACCACCTTGATTCCTGAATCCCTGGTCAGCTTCGCCAGGTGATACATGGGCACAGCAGCGGTTCGGACTAAAGGAGTCTCTGCGTGCCAGATCACTTCCGGAAAGCTGTTCGCGACGCTGCCCTGATCGATCGCGGCGACGGAGTGAATACTGCCGATGTCGGCTGCTACTTCGCGCTGAGACTCGCTTTCGTCGAATCGCGAATCGTCAAAGGTGATCGAAAAACTGCGGAGGGCGTGCGGCGATCCCCTCGCGGCAAGTGATGCCGTAATCGATGAATCGAGTCCGCCGCTAACGTAAGCGCCCACCGGCACGTCAGCTCGCAGGCGCATGCCAACGCTACGCAGCATGATCTCATCCAGTTGCTCGATTACATCTTCCGGCTCCGCAGCCTCCTCAGGGTAGTCGAGCTCGTAATACCGGCGGAGCCAGAGGGCACCGTCTTTCAGAATTCCGTAGGTGCCGGGCTCGAGCGAGGCAATTCCCGCGAACGGGGTGCGAGGCGGCCGCGCCGCCCAAAAGGTGAAGATCTCATCGAGCCCCCGTCGATCCAGGGAGGCTACCACTTCACCCGTGGCGAGGATCGCCTTGATTTCCGAGCCAAAGTAAAAATCGCCTCGGCTCTGCGCGTAGAACAGCGGCCGAACCCCGAACCGGTCCCGCGCGACGAAGACCGTCTCCCTGTTGCGATCGTAAATTGCAAAAGCGAACTGCCCGTTCAGTTTGCCGAGCAGATTGACTCCCCATTCTTCGTAGCCGTGAGCGAGGATTTCGGTGTCGCATAGCGTGCGGAAGATGTGCCCTTTTCCCTCGAGCTCTCGACGCAACTCCGGATGATTGTAGATCTCGCCGTTGTAGTTAACGATGATCTGCCCGTCCTCATTCGTGAGAGGCTGGGCTCCGCCGTCGATGTCTACGATGCTCAGGCGGACGTGCGCGAAGCCCACCCGCTGACCGACGAAAAAACCATAGCCGTCGGGCCCACGGTGTTGGATGGAGGCTGCCATCCGCCCCAGTGACTCGACGGATACTCCGGACGGGAGGCGCCGTACTATTCCGGCGATGCCACACATCAGAGTTGCTCCATCGACTGGGCGGGAGAGATGGGCTCCACGAGCAGCGGACCGAGATGGAGGTAACGAGTCGTCATGCGCTTCTGGTCGATGTCGGCGTAGGCGCGCTGCGCTTCTTCCACGGTGAACCCTACATCTTCCGCCACGTCGCTTGCCGACCGGCCTTGGTTGCGCGCATGAAGCACAAGATCGAGAGTCTGGGTCGGCATGTTGTAGTAGAACTCCTCTTGGGATTGCGGCAGGGAGAAGGTGTCTGTGGTCGGCGGCCGGGAGGTAATCGAGGCTGGAATGCCAAGATAGTTGGCGAGCTGATAGACCTGTGACTTGTAGAGATGGGCGATGGGTTTGACGTCGGCCAACCCGTCGCCTCCTTTCACAAAAAAGCCCTGATCGTATTCGAGCCGGTTCGGGGTGCCCACGACGGCGTAGTGAAGACGATCGGCGTGGTAATACTCGAGCATCGCTCGCACTCGTTGCTTGAAGTTCGATGCCGCCACGATTTGTCGGTATTCTGGGGCGGCAAGTCGGACCCGCCTCATTTCGCCGCGAGGAGGTTGCACG
>QHUA01000040.1 GCA_003221805.1 Gemmatimonadota bacterium | reverse complement strand
GCTAAATCGTATCACTTAACCGCAACACGCTCCATGACTTACGCGATCATTAGAACCGGTGGCAAGCAGTACCGTGCTGAAGCCGGCAAGACTATCAGAATTCCGCGGCTGGCTGGCGACGCTGGATCGAAGGTGACCTTCGACGACGTCATCCTCGGCTCGGACGGCAGCAAGCGCCACGTCGGCACTCCGGCGCTCAAAGGTGCGCACGTCACCGGCGAGATCGTCAAGCAGGGACTCGGCGAAAAGATCGTCGTCTTCAAGCAGAAACGGCGCAAGAACTACGCGAAAAAGCAGGGCCATCGGCAGGCTTTCACCGAGATCCGCATCAAGGATATCGCCTTCGGCAAGAAGAGCGGGGGAGAGAAGTAATGGCTCATAAGAAAGGTGTCGGATCATCTCGCAACGGACGCGACAGCAATCCGCAGTACCGTGGCGTCAAGAAGTTCGGCGGTGAGAAGGTCGTCGCCGGCAACATCATCGTGCGTCAGTGCGGCACCAAATGGCACCCCGGCCGCAACGTCGGCCTGGGCAGCGATTTCACGATCTACTCGTTGATCGACGGTGTCGTGAAGTTCGAGCACAAGAGCCGGACGCGGTACAAGGTCAGCGTCTACCCGGAAGCTGAGACAAGCGCAGCGTAAGGAAGGGCAACAGAACACTACCGGCGGCCGGCTGATCGCGACCTGCTGCTAGTTGCCGGCGCAAACATGGTTAAGCCCCGAAAGGGGCTTTCTTGTTGCCAACAACCGGCGATCAGGGCATACTGAAACGTCGGGCCTGGGTGCTGCGTACGATTAGATGTAGTAATCCTTTACGCGAGACGATGATGGCATTACTCGATAGACTGAAACAGGAGCTGGATCGCGCCGGCAAGGCCGCGCAAGATGCCTTCGACGACGGAAAGACGCGTCTCGAGGCGTTTCGCACTCGACAGCTTGCGGACAAGGCCGCGCAGTCGCTCGGCTACGCTGTTTATCGCGCGCGCAAGAGCGGAGGCGATCTCGACGCTGCAACGTACGATCGACTGCGCGCGACGCTGGAGACCCACGACACCGACGCGGCGAGACTCGAATCCGAAATCGAGCTGCGGCGGCAGCAAGGCGCTGCTTCGAGAGGCGCACCGAGCGACAGATCTAGCGGCGGCCCAGATAGTTCAACAGATTACACTAGCTCGCCGAGTTAAGACGGCGACGTTGATCTGAAAAAGGCTCCCGCTGCCGGCGGGAGCCTTTTTTGTTGGTGAAGCTTTGGCGTCGCGACGAAATCCTATTGCGGCGGCGGCGTGTTGTGGGTGCCCGGGAGATTCCTGTAGCGTTCGATCAGGAGATCCTGGCGGGTTTTTTCATGGTACTCACGTCCGCGCACGAATACGTGCTCCGCGCGCGTGGTGAATTCGAAAGGATCGCCGCTCCAGACTACCACGTTCCCTTCGCGACCGGGCTGCAGTGAGCCGACGCGATCCCCGGCGCCAAAGAATTCCGCGGGCGCGAGCGTGACGGCGCGCAGCGCGTCATCCCATGTCATTCCATATGAGACCGCGTTGCCCGCCTCCTGCCTCAGGTTTCGAACGTTGAACGCTTCCTCGTCGCCGCCGCCGGCATTGCCGATGAGGGCGACTTCGACTCCCGCTTTGCGTAGCAGACCCGCGTTCTCCTGGCGCTGCCCGAGCGCGGCAAAGCCAGCCGGGATGTTGTTCTCCGCGCCCGTCAACACTGGGATGTGGGCAGCCGCCAGCTTGTCCGCCATCATCCACGCCTCGGCGCCACTGCCGATCATCAGCTTCACGTTGTAATCACGCGCCAGCCGCATCGCGGCGTCGATGTCGGCTTCTCGATCGACAGTCACCAGCAACGGGAGCCTTCCTTCAATGACCGGGATCAGAGCCTGCAGGTCGAGTCGACTGGCAGCGAATGGGCGAGTTTGTGCACGATCGAAAGCATCGCGATGGCTCTGGAAATACCTGGTGTCTTCTAGGACTTCTCGCAGCTTGACGATTAATTCGCCGCGGGAATTGAGTCCGGCGGATTGCGGATCACCAACTTCCGCAACCATAGCAACCGGCGCTCTGACAAGCATGTCGGTCGTCGTCCCCGGAACGACGTCGACGAGCGCCGCCTGACCGGCGATGAGTCCGCCGGTGGGAACGACCACGAAGCTCGTGACTCCTTCTTTGCGTGCGGGGGCCATCATCACCGAGTTGGGATTCAATCCCTCCCACACTGTGAATGCGGCAGCGATGTTGTCCTTGCCGCGGGCCGTCATGTCGCGGGTGTCGTTGACCTGGGCAATTTCCTGGACGCCGAGCTGGGTCGATGAGTTGACGAAGCCGGGGGTCACGATTTTTCCAGTCGCATCAATGCGCTGGGCGCCGGCCGGTATCGGAACATTCGCGCCGACAGCGGAGATTTTTCCGTTGGTGATGATGACGGTACCGTTCTCGATGACCGGGCCGCTGACCGGATAGACTTTCCCGCCGGTAATGGCGATGGTCTGCGCGTTGAGGGTGGCCGCGGTGGATCCCAGCAAGGTTATGACCGTTCGGGTGATGAGCTTGTATGAGATCATCGGCTAGTTCCAGTGAACGGTACGAACCCGAGCTCGAAGTCAGTGCGCCACTGCTGGGATGGGTCTGTTCGGTCGAAGAGGAGCGCGCCGTCGACCCAGACTTTCTCCGGCTTCGAGTAGACGCTGAACGGATCACCCGTCCAGAGTATGACGTCGGCATTCTTCCCCGCTTCGAGCGAGCCGATCTTGTCGTCGAGGCCGAGGGCCCACGCCGGATTGATCGTCAGCCATTTGATCGCCTGGTCTTCGCTCACCGGCAATCCGATCTCGGCGCCCGCTTCCATCGCCTTGGCGGCTTCCTGATTGAGTCGCTGTGACCCCGATGGATCATCAGAGTGGACGATGACGCGTGCGCCGGCAGCGTTGACGAGGGCCATGTTGGCCTTCACCGCGTCGAGCGCTTCCATCTTGAAGCTGCCCCAATCTGCCCACAGCGATCCGGCAATGCCCTCCTTGGCCAAGAGGTCAGCGATCTTGTACGCCTCAACGCCGTGGTGAAACGACCGGATCTTGTAGCCGAACTCGTGGGCGATGTCGATCATCTGCGCCATTTCGTCGGCGCGGTAGCAGTGGTTGTGGACGAGCATGTTCCCGCGCAGCACTTCAGCGAGGGTCTCGAGGCCGAGGTCGCGCGTCGGCGGATCGCCCTTATGGTCGGCGTTCCACTTGTCCCACTTGCGACGATAGTCGACCGCTCTGATCCACGCCGCGCGATAGCCGGCGACGTTGCCCATCCGTGTCGAAGGTCCGCCGCGCTGACCATAGACGCGCTTTGGGTTTTCGCCGCAAGCCATCTTGAGTCCGTATTTCGCGCCGGGAAATTTCATCGCCTGGACGGTGCGTCCAGGAACGACTTTGAGCACGACGCTACGGCCGCCGATGAGATTCGCGGAGCCCGGTAGCACCTGCAGCGTGGTGACACCGCCGGCCAAATTACGCGGGAACTGTGGATCCTGCGGCCACACCGAATGCTCCGCCCAAACCTGCGGCGTCGTCGGATTCGTCGCCTCGTTGCCGTCGCTAAGAGCGTTGCCACCGGGTGCTGCGTACACTCCGAGGTGGGAGTGATCGTCGACGATGCCCGGCGTCACGTATTTTCCCGCGCCATCTATCACCAGCGCATCGGCTGGAGCGTCAACAGTCGCACCGACTGCTGCGATCTTCCCATTCTGCAGCAGGATGGCCCCGTTTCTGATCAGCGGTCCCGCGGCGGTGAGAAGATTGACGTTGCGAATTACCGTAGTGCGCGACGGAAACGGAACGTAGGTGCTGGGGAATGGGTCAGCGTTGGGCGTCGATGTCGCGCCACGTCCGACGTCCGCTTGCGTTGTATCGCGCGGGGTCGGCGACGTCGTCGTCTGAGAGGGCGCGGATGCACAGGCTCCGGCTCCTATCAGCAGGAGACAAAGAAAAGCTCGCATGTAAAGGGTTTTCCTCCGAAGAAGGGACTGACTGCGGCGCCATAAAATAGCGCAGTTACCACCTGTATGTGGCGAGCTCCGCGATGCGATTGGTGCAAATTCCATCAACCCCGATAAGTCTCAGGGTTTCCCATTGATCGGCGTCGTCGGCAGTCCAGGCGATGACTTTCGCGTTGAGCGAGTGCGCGCGCGCAACGAGCTCCTCGTCGATGAATGAAACCTCCTGCCAGAGATCTTCGGCGCCCGTTGCGATCAGCGATGCCACCGGATCGACGTGACGCGCAACCTGCAACACGCCGGTGCGGACCGCCGGGAAAATGCTTTTCACGGTTTTGACAATCCGATGATCGAAAGAGTGCACCGCACAACGCGCATCGTGCTCGCGAATGATGCGCACGACGAGCGGCTCAATGCTCCGCGCTTTGATCTCGACGTAAACCATCGCGTCGGTTCCGACTGCGTCGAGGACGGCGGCGAGGGTGGGAATCTCAACGCCCTCGTCGAGCCGAAAATTCCGGAGCTCTGTGTACGACAACTCGGCGATGGCGCGCGTCGCCAGATCGGGAGCATTTACAGTCGGATCGTGGTGAACGACGACAGTGCCGTCGCTGGTCCCGTGCACGTCCAGCTCGATCGCCTCCGCACCCAGTTCGATAGCGCGCATGAATGCGGGGATAGAGTTCTCGGGCAGGGTTTGATGTGCTCCTCGGTGGGAGATTTTTTCAGGCGAGGCGCGCCTACGTGGCGAGTTCAGGCATTCCCCCGGGTAGTAGCTTTGGGCACAATGAGCGCGAAGCTATGAATGTGAGCAGGTCGGGTCAATTGGCCTTAACGGCAGCTTACAAACGGCGTCTACTGGATGAGGCTCCATGACGCCAAGCCCCCAAAGCCGGCCCGAAGAGACGGATATGGAGCTAATCAACCGCTGGAAGGCCGGTGATAGCCGGGCTGCAACGCGGTTGGTGGGGCGGCACTCTCAGGCGCTCGCTCGCTTTGCGGCAAGCGCGGGAGAGCGGGAAGGAATCGAGGAGCTGGTGCAGGATACGTTCGTTCGGGCGTTCGCTTCGCTGGATTCGTTTCGCGGCGAGAGCTCGCTGAGGACCTGGCTCTTCACGATCGAGCGAAGGCTGATGCTGGATCGCCGAAGGGCAGAGCGAAGGAGTAGGGAAACGGTTCCGGTGCAAGAGTCGGATCATGTGAGTGAGTATGGAGCCCTCGATGGGCTGATCGCGGAGGAGGCGCAGGAAAGAGTGCGAAAATCGCTCGACGCGCTATCACCGACACAGCGGGAGGTTTTCACATTGAGGGTTCAACAGGGATTGTCGTACAAGGAGATCGCGGAAGTGGTGGGAAGTACCGAGGGCGCAGCCCGGGTTCACTACCACAATGCGATCCGAACGGTAAAGGAGTTTTTGAGAGATGAATAAGTGCATTGATACCGAAATCCAGGAAATGCTTCCTGATCTGCTGCACGGTTCTCTGGATGGACACGAAAGACAGCGGGTAGCGGCGCACCTGGCCACCTGCGAGAGCTGCAGAGAGGACCTGGATGTCATTCGGACGGTGAACGTCAGATTCCGCCGTACCGCATGATCGTGCCCGGTGTGGAGCAGCCGACACGTACGAGAATCGTGTCGTGGCTCGTCGCTGCAGCCGTGATTCTGGCAGTCGTTGGCGGTGGCTCGGTTCTGATCTCGAAGCAGTTGAAGACGACTCCAGCTGCGATTGCCACCGCTGGACCGGAGTCGGTCAAGGTTCCCATCGCGACGACGACACGCAATGATTCGCAAGCGACGGCAACAAATGTCGGATCGCTCGCTCCGACGCATCCGCGTGCTCTCGCTCTTTCCAGTGACATCGACAACCTGAGCGATGGCAATCTCCGTCAGTTGATGAACGACATGAATCAATTCGACGTCTTGCCCGCCGCGGAGCCGGAACCGGTCATCGCCGTGGACAGCGGAGACAGTCTTTGACCATGATTAGGCGGATGAAGCGATCCGTTGGATTGGCGGCGGTTGCCATGACGCTGAGCGGAGCCGTCGCTTTTCCGCAACCTGTGCGCGCACCGGCCAATGCGAATCGGCCCGCGCTCGAGCAGCAGTTTCGCGAGCGTGTAGCGAAGCTGGCCCAGCAGCGCATTGGGCTGAGCGACGCGCAGATGACGCAGCTCGACCAGTCTAACGCCCGCTTCGCGCCGCAGCTCAATCGGATCGCGATGCAGGAGCGCCAGACACGTCAAGCGCTGCGAATGGAGATGACCTCGCCTTCGCCGAATCAGGAGCGTGTGAACGCGCTGATCGACCAATCGCTCCAGCTGCAGCAACAGCGCATCACAATAGTCCAACAGGAGCAGAAGGATCTCGCGCGGTTCATGAGTCCGGTGCAGCGCGCGCGCTACATCGCGCTGCAGCAGCAATTTCGGCGGCGCGCGCAGGAGCTGGCGCGTCAGGATCCCGCGCAACGCGGGATGGTCCCCCAAGGAATCCGGCCCGGACTGAAAAAGATCCGGTAAGTAACCGCAGTGCTCGACGCCCCCGATATTTCGGGGGCGCTTTTTTACCTGACGCGCCTGCTCCAGACCTACACCTATCCAGTCCTGGTGCTACTGGTCTTGCTGGAAAGCGTCGGCGTTCCCCTTCCAGGAGAGATCGCGTTGGTGACGGCCGCCGCCTACGCGTCGCTCGGTCATATCTCCATTTACATCGTCATCATCCTTGCCGCGACCGGCGCCATTGTCGGCGGTGTGCTCGGGTACTGGATCGGTCTCAAGGGTGGGCTGCCGCTCGTCGCGCACTACGGTGGCTACATCGGAGTGCGGCAATCACACATCGATCGCGCCCACGCCTTTTTCGAGAAGAACGGCGCCAAGACGATTCTCTTCGGACGCTTCATCGCGATTCTGCGCACCTGGGCGGCCATCATCGCCGGCACAGCCTGCATGTCGTTCACCAAGTTCGTGACGTACAACACGATTGGCAGCGTGATCTGGGCGATCGTCTTCGGCTGGCTCGGGTATTATTTCGGCCGCGACCTGCCGTTGTTGGAGACGTACATATCGCGCGCCAGCTTCGGCATTCTGATCGTACTCGCGGTCGGAATTGGCGCGTTCATTATCTGGAAGCGACACGCGAACTCTCGTAAGAAAGCGCGCCATGAACTACATTGATTTCGCGCCCGGGTGGCGGAACTGGTAGACGCACGGGACTCAAAATCCCGCGGCCTATGGCCTTACGAGTTCGATTCTCGTCCCGGGTATTTTGTTTTGGAACTCTGGAGGCAAGATGAGATGGGTCGGAGTCACGGACACCAACAGTCGCGTCGTATGGATTAACGCTCAAAATGTCGCCTACGTTCAGGACTTTCAGACCTACCGGGCCATTCATTTTGTCGGCAGCAAAGACAACTATTTCCAGGCGAAGGACACCGCCGAGGATCTCGTCATGATGCTTCGGCCCCCGGTATAACCCGCTTAGAGAAAGAACCGAGCGACGACCTTATGCGACTCTGGTTGTGGGCTGCTCTCTAGGTCCAATGGCGGGTACCGGCTGCCCGCGCAGCCTGGCGTAACCACGACGAGTCCAGTAGCGGACCCTCTCCGGCAACTCGTCGAAGTAGGTGTAGAACACCGGCGTCACGAACAGCGTCACGAGCTGGGAGAACGCCAATCCACCAACGACCGCGACACCCAGCGGCCGTCTCGCCTCCGCGCCGGCGCCGCGACCTAGCGCGATTGGCAGTGTCGCCATCAGCGCCGCCATCGTCGTCATCATGATCGGGCGGAATCGCACGCTCGCCGCCTGAACGATCGCTCTCTCCGGCGTGATGTGCTCCGTGCGCTCGGCCTCGAGCGCGAAGTCGATCATCATGATCGCATTCTTCTTGACGATGCCAACCAGCAATATCAGTCCGACGAAACCGTAGACATCGAGCGGCATCCGGAAAATCATCAGCGCCAGCAGCGCGCCGAACGCGGCGAACGGCAGTCCGGTGAGAATCGTCGCCGGATGGATGAAGCTCTCGTAGAGAATACCGAGCACCATGTAGATGACGAAGATCGCCAGGATGAGCAGCGCTAACAGTCCCTGCTGGCTTGCCTGGAATGCTTGGGCCGTTCCTGAGAATTGCGTCGTGATCTCAGAAGAGACTACCTGCGACGAAGCCGCCTGAACAGCCGCCGTAGCCTGGCCGAGAGCAACGCCCGGCTTGGTGTTGAACGAGATGGTGACTGAGGGAAGCTGTCCGGAGTGGGTGATCGCCAGCGGGCC
>QHUA01000039.1:529-6188 GCA_003221805.1 Gemmatimonadota bacterium | reverse complement strand
CCCTGCTTGCCGTAATCCATGGCATGGTTGTTTGCCAGCGTTACGACACCGATACCGGCGCTTCTGATTGCAGAGGCCCATTCGGGGCTCCCTCGCAGGGTACACTTCCCGGGGATCGCATTCCCCTTCTGAACCAGCGCACATTCCAGGTTGCCCACGACGAGATCGGAATCATGAAACACCTGGGCGGCGTCTCCGAAGCAGTCAATGGACGCACGATCTGATTCGGATCCCTCAAACGAGATATCACCAACCGCACTGAGGCGGAAAGGCGCTTTCGTTTTCAAACGCGCCTCTGCGTTGACGTCGACCGCTGAGGCTGGTTCACCTTACAGATCACTTCTTGATACTTTCCTGAGCGGGGATTTCGCGCAATTTCCGGGACACGCCTGATATTGACCGCCATTTCTGGCCCCACAAGCTCTCTCACCTGTCTGATCGCCTCTTTCTCGGTCTCATTCGAGAAACCGCTAGTCACTACCAAAAACACGTCGAGTTCGTTCAGCTTCTCTTGCACGAACTGCGAAAACCGTATTGATGAAATATCGCCGAACACGTCTGCAAGAGTGCCGCCGGCTACCATCGATCCGTCGGGTCTCCAGATACAATCGGTCGCACGACCATCCAGTCCATTCAAGACTGGTAGCGGAGACCCGCATTCACAGGGCTGAGGCGAGAGAGATCCAAAGTCGGCGGTCCGGCTTCGGATAAACGGCATGCCATAGTTTTGCAGATCCGTGATCGTGATTTCTCCGGGCTCGCCGGGATCTGCCCGACGTCCGTCCCTGATGATCTCGACAAACACGCTCTCGCTATCAATATGAAACCCCACATGCCTTCTGCACTCGAAGCCGATGCAACCATACTCGCGCGTACAGTAGAAGTTAAAGACCTCTCCCCCAAACACCTTCTGGAGAAAGCCTCGTTGCACCTCAGTCAGCCGCTCGGCAGTGGAAACGATCGTCTTGACTTTGATGGGTTCAAGGCCCTGTTCTTGGATGAATCTTCCCAAGTGAGTGATGGCGTAGGGATACCCATATAAAACCTCCGGTCTGAACCGCAGTAACCTCCCGTGGTAGTCCATCAGCATCTCCTCATTCATGACTGAACAGCAGAGTACTTCTTGACTGCTGGCGTACTCCCGAAACCATCGCTTGAGGTTTATGCGCGTTCCGGGCTGCGCCAAGTCATCGGAAACCCCCCAAACCAGAGCCCTGCGCGTGCCGGGTCGATATCCGCAGAGGTCGAGCATCCCCCACTGCCGCCCCACCCGGTTTATGGCACAAGCGTGGTCCAGATAGAACGACGTCTGCGTCCCCGTGGTGCCTCCGGTATAGGACAAATCGAGCTCATCACTTCGAAAGCGCTCCGACACGAGCGTAGATTTATGCTCCCTGACGATATCTTTGGTCAGAAAGGGCAGTTGCTGAAGATCTTTCGATGTGAAAGATGAGGATGGGCGGAATCCGATCGCGTTCCACGCATCTCTATAGTACGGT
Source organism: Gemmatimonadota bacterium (assembly GCA_003221805.1). Lineage (GTDB taxonomy): Bacteria > Gemmatimonadota > Gemmatimonadetes > Gemmatimonadales > Gemmatimonadaceae > UBA4720. Next base: position 4,689 of record QHUA01000039.1, on the reverse strand, counting down.
GAAGTCTCATACGCATGATAGAGGATTCTGCGCAGCCTATCTTCAGCATCTCTCGCAAGAGACTCCCGGTCCTTGCGCATGCTCGCCAGAAATGCCTTACGGTGCGGCTTCCATCCGGATAATCGGTCCCGGCGGTCCAAAATGTCCCGTGCGACCGCCCTCAACATTCTATCTACTGGACGCATGTTCATCTGGTTTCGCGCAATGCCGCGAGCACCGTTGCGGCGGCGTCCTGCCAGCGCAGCGACGCAATGTGCCGCATTATCGTTGCCTGATCGAAGCGACGTGAAAGCGCGGATCGCATGCCGTTCACCAACCCGTTCTGGTCTTCCACCGCATACAGGATTCCCATTTCTTCGTTTACGATCTCGACCAGATTCCCGATTCGCGGTGCTACGACCGGCCGGCCGAAGGATAGAGCCAGGATAGCAGAGCCGGACGTGAGAACGTCCCTGAAAGGAAGCACCACTGCGTCTGCGGCTCGAATAAAGAACTGCAACTCGGCGTCGTCGATGAAGCGTGGCTCGAACAGAATGCGATCGGGCTTCGAACGAACGAGCCGCTCGATCTCGGAGCGATACGCGTCATCCGGGCACCTGCCCGCGATCACCAGCCAGGAATCGCGGAAATGCTGCTGGAATGTGGCGACCAACTGCGTGATATTCTTATAGCGCCTGCACTGGCCGATGAAAGCGAAAACACCCTTGTCGAGCGGTAATCCGAGCCGAAGGCGTGCTTCCTCCCTGGTCGCTTGCATCGGGTAATGGTCGAGAAAGTGGCCGTGCGCTATCGAGACGAGCCGATCGGGATCGACGCCCAGCTCGCGCTCGAGAATGCCGCCGGCTGTCCTTCCGTGTACAAACACTCGGTCAGACAAACCGACGACCATTCTGCGCACGGCGTAATCGATCCAGAGCGGCGAGTTCCGCTCATGAGGATACAGATTGTGCGCGGTCCAGATGATTCGTACGCCGAGTGCCCGCATCAACAACAGAACAACGGCGAACTTGACCGCCTTGTATAGAACCGCGGGCATGGTCGAAGCGGCGTAGTGGAAAGACGGCCAATGAAAATGGGCGTAATCTGCGCTCATCAGATTTCTCAGGAGCCATCGGCCGGAGTACCTTGCCTCTATCACGATTGCGCCTTCGGCGGCAAGTGCCGGACAGAAGAAATCGGAGTATGGGTCTCCGCGCCCGGGAAATTCAAGAATGACGGGCCGCCGCGGTCGTGAACCGTCTGCAGCCAGCGCGGTTCGCCGCGAGACGTTCGGGATTTGCTGGGGCTGTTTCATCGAATCCGGATCCTTCGAGACGCCGCCGGTCATCGAAGCGACAGCGCGACGCGGGCGCGCCAGAGCCGCTGGCCCAGACGCACCGCTTGATTAAACGAGAAGGCCTGCGATGCAGCTCCCGCGACGGCACCTGCGAGTCTGGGAAGATTGAGGTGCTGTTGCTTTAAGCAAAGCTCGCGCGGATCCGCACCGTCAGCCGCATGTAAGCTTAAACGGGCAATCGACTTGTCATCGCACACCTCCCGCCCCATCATTGCACGCAAACGAGATGCCGATACGTAGAGTAGAGGCCAGGTCGTACGAGGTATAGATCTGGAAAACCATATCGTGAAAGGATCAGCATAATATGCGCCCAGGACGCCTAGCATTGATCGGCCTGATCTGTTTGGCTGCTTTGGGGGTGACGGCGACGCTCGCCATCATGGCGTCCGAAGGGCTCGCGTGGCGGGCGAGTGTAGTCCGGGCAAAGCTGTCAGGCGAGCTGCCAGAAATCCCGCCCGTTGATCTTGTGAAATGGTTGGTTCCTCAAAGCCCTGTATACCTCGGGGGTCTAGCAGACGACGCAAACGTCTTCTTAAGTATACAGAATTTTCTTTCCGACGAGGAGTACGTCGAGAAGGGCGGTCGACTGTACGGCAGGTTGTGCGCGTCCTGTCACGGAGACAACGGGAAGGGCGGTGTGGGCCCGGACCTGGTTTCCTCGATTGGAAGCAAGACGGACTGGGTCTTCTTCTCAGCTGTGAAATGGGGTCGCCCGGGTACAGCGATGGGCGCACAGCCAATTGCCGACAGGGAGATCTGGGAGACCCACGCCTATCTGAAGCAGCTGGGGTTTCAGGACTCGGGTGCTGACGGTGCTCCTGCCTCGCGCACGCCGACCTGGGTCGATGCTGCGAGCATTCTGGTCTCGGACAAGCGGCCGAGTGAATGGCTGACTTTCGCAGGGAATTACGCTGGGCACCGCCACAGCATGCTCTCCAGCATCTCCAAACAAAACGTCTCAAAGTTGCGGGTCGCCTGGGTCGCGCAACTGCGATCTGCAAGCGAGTTCCTTGAAGCTTCTCCGATCGTTACTTCAAATCTGGTCTTCGTCACCCAGTCACCCGAGGGAGTAGTTGCACTCGATGCAACGACGGGAGAGAAAGTGTGGGAATTCAGGCGACCCTTGCCCTCTGGGCTCCCGGTGTGTTGCGGCCAAGTGAACCGGGGAGTCGCAATACTGGATGACTCGGTGTTCTTCGCGACGCTGGATGCGCATCTCGTCGCCGTCAATGCTTCGACAGGGCTAAAGAAATGGGAGACCAAGGTCGCGGATTTTCGCGATGGCTACTCGATGACCGGGGCGCCGCTCGCTTTGGGCGACCGCGTCATCGTAGGGGTCGCTGGCGCAGAGTTTGCTGTGCGAGGGTTCATCGCAGCGTATTCTGCGAGCGACGGAAGCCTGTTGTGGAAGTTTGATACCGTGCCGGGTCCCGGTGAACTCGGGCATGACACGTGGGCGGGCGACTCCTGGAAGACGGGTGGAGCAACGACGTGGTCGACCGGAGCTTATGACGCGGAACTGAATGTCCTGTACTGGGGTGTCGGCAACCCGGCCCCCCCCTTCCTAAGAAAAGAGCGCGCTGGGGACAACCTCTTTTCGAACAGCGTGGTAGCTCTAGACGCGAGCTCCGGAAAACTCCGGTGGTACTACCAGTTTACGCCCGCGGACGACCACGACTGGGACTCAGCGCAACAGCCGGTGCTCGCGGAAGTCGCGTGGCAGGGACGGCGCCGACACGCGCTCCTCTGGGCGAATCGCAACGGGTTCTTCTACGCGCTCGACCGACAGTCAGGTGAATTTCTTTTTGCGAAGCCGTTCGTCAAGCAGACATGGGCTGCGGGTTTCACACCCGAGGGTCGTCCGATCCCACGCCCCCAGACGAGCCCGAGCCGCACGGGCAATCTCGTGTGGCCCGCGACGGCTGGCGGGACCAACTGGTGGCCACCGTCCTACGACGCGGGCCGCCGGCTGATGTACGTACCCTCACTCGACGCAGCGTCGATCTACTTTTCCAGCGAAGCTCACATCGAGAAAGGCAAGGGGCTATTCGTGGGTAGTACGACGGTGCTCTCACCAAACCAGCCGGCGTCAACGAGCATAAAAGCGATCGAAACAGGGACGGGGAATGTCCGCTGGGAAGCGCAGCTGGATCGTGGACCCGGCATCACCCACTACGTCGGAGGTGTACTCTCAACCAGCGGCGGCGTGGTCTTCGCAGGTTATCACGACGAGTTTCTCGCGTTTGATTCCGATACCGGTCGGACGTTGTGGCGCACCCGCGTAGGAGGGCGCGTGAAAGCTCCGCCGGTCGCATATGCAGTCGGCCGGACTCAGTTCATCGCCTTGATGGCCGGGAACTCACTGTTCGCGTTTTCGCTGCCGCCTGCTAGGTAGGGGGCACGGCCGACCCGCGACCTGGAAAAGCACAGCCAAGCCTAGAATTGCCAGTACAAGAATTCGCTCGGGCCGCCCAAAGACAGAATCCCCATGGCCGCGATCACCGAAATTCCGATCGCCCAGGCAACCGAAGGACTCCATTCGACCATCCTTCGGCCGACGACCGTGTCGGCCGGTCGCGGTTTCACGCCGATGGCCGGCTCATATCGAGCCAGGATTTGAAGGGTGTTCGGGCAGGCCAGGACGACAAACATGAGAATCGGGATCGCTATCGCCATCCTCAGAAAGTCCTGACCACCCCACGGCTGCTGGACCACGCCCATGCCCTCCAGCCAGCCAGCTAGCGGTCCAAGGCGCTCAAAGACCGTGAGCGGCAGCGACACGCCGTTCAGGCCGATCATTCCCTTAAGCAGGTCGACGGCTGCA
>QHUA01000039.1:0-516 GCA_003221805.1 Gemmatimonadota bacterium | reverse complement strand
GGCGGCCGTGTTCGCCTCGATGGTCGGAGAGCGGAAAAAGACCATCGAGGCGAACACGGCCGCCAGCGTCAACACTAGACCTACCGGCTTCATGATTCGCGCGTAGCCGGCTCTATCGGGCCACAGCTTCGGTACGACCAGGCGCCAGGCGTGATTTATCGTGAGATAAACGCCGTGAAGCAGCCCCCAGAGGACAAAAAGATAGCCCGCTCCATGCCAGAGTCCGGAAACGAACATCGTCAGCAGGGTGGGAAACATCAGCAGCAAGGCAAATGACCCGATTGTCGTGTCGCGCCCGCCGAAACCCGGCCGGCCCTTCGCCAAGCGACGCCGGGTCAGGAAGAGCACCAGTGGATTGTAAATGTAGGCTGTCAGGAAACGCGTTAGCGTCATGTGCCAGCGCAGCCAGAAGTCGATGATGCTCGATGCCCGAAGCGGTGAGTTGAAGTTCGGCGGGAGCCGAATCCCGAAGAAGCGAGCCGCCCCGAGCGCCATGTCGGTATAGCCCGAAAAGTC
>QHUA01000144.1:5672-26619 GCA_003221805.1 Gemmatimonadota bacterium | reverse complement strand
AACTGACGTCGACGCCGTCGAGCTCGAGGAAATTGGCTGCGTCGTCAGCGTAACGGTGTAGGTCTGGTTGCGCCAGAACCGGTGCGATGTCGTCACGCCACTGGCAGTCGTGCCATCGCCAAAATTCCAGCTGTACGACGTGGCATTGGTGGACGCGCCCGCGTCGAAGCTGCACGTCAAACCAAAGCAGCTCTTGGTGAAGCTGGCTGTTGACGGCGGCGGCGGTGGTGGCGGCGGTGGCGGTGGCGGTGGGGGAACAGTGCCGCCAATGAAGCCCGTGTAGAGCAGCAGATTCACCGTTCCTGCGGGCACCGAGCTGATTGCGCCTTGCGTCGCGTGGCTGGTCAATGCGGAAGCAACCTCGGCCGGAGTCGCCGTCGGATTCGCCGATAGATAAAGCGCAGCGGCGCCCGTCACGTGCGGCGTCGCCATCGACGTGCCGCTGATCGTGTTTGTCGCGGTGGTCGAGCTGTACCAATCCGACGTGATGCTCACGCCCGGGGCGTTGATGTCGACGCAGCTGCCGTAGTTCGAGAAGTACGCGAACCCGTCGTTGACGTCGGTTGCGCCGACGGTGATTGCGGACGGCTCGCTCGACGGCGAGCTGTTGCAGGCGTTGGCGGTGCTATTACCCGCGGCGACAGCGAACGTGACGCCCGCGGCAACCGCGCTCGCCACTGCCTGATTCAACGTGGTGGAGAATCCGCCACCAAGACTCATGTTGGCGGCAGCGGGAAGAACCCGATTGGCGGTAACCCAATCGATGCCGGCGACGACACCGGAAGTCGTGCCGGAGCCGGAACAGTTCAGCACGCGAACTGCAACCAGGTTCACGTTCTTCGCTACACCGTAATTGTTTCCACCGACGGTGCCCGACACGTGAGTGCCGTGACCGTTGCAATCGGCGGCGCTACCCCCAATCGTCACTTCATCGACGCCGGTGCTGGCTCGCCCCCCGAAATCGACGTGCCCGAAGTTGATGCCAGTGTCGATGATGTAGACCGTGACGTTGCTGCCATCGTTGGCGTAGGTGTAGCTGTTATCGAGGGGCAGCGCGCTCTGATCGATGCGATCGATTCCCCACGTCGCCGGCGACTCGGTTCCAACCGCGGTCATCACCTGATCGGCTTCGACCCGCTCGACGCGCGGATCGGCGGCGATCGCCGCTGCCGCCGCTTCGGAAATGTTCTGAACCGCAAAGCCCTTCAACGCGGACTTGTATAGATGCTTCAGGGCTCCCTTGTGCAGACCGGATAGGGAGCGGGCGACGCCGTCGACATCGGTGACGTCGTCGTGGAGAGTGATGATGTAATCGCCAGGAATCGGAACGCCCTTGGCGGCGTTGACGCTGGCAGGAGCAGTTGGACGCGCGTAAGACGCGGGACCGGATGCGTCCTGACAGGCAGCGACGGCAAGGACTGCCACAGCAAGTGGAACAAACCTCTTCATGAATCTCCCCCGGGAAAGGAATGCCGGATGGACCGGCGAAGCCATCGACTAGTGTCGATGGTGCAGCGTGTGGTGGGGCCTATCTATGACAAAACCGCGGCATCAGCAGCGCGCGGGGGTCAGTTCGATGAAGAGGACGGCGCGAAAGTGGAGGCAAACATATGATGTTCGCCCGCGCCGTCAAGAATTTTTTCGTCGCTAGATGAGCTTGCCTACCCAACCGCCGACGAAATACCCGACGACAGCGACGCCCATTCCCACCACGAACATGTCGAAGCCTGACCGGAAAACTCCGCGGCCGGTGAATATCGATCTCGCCCCACCAACTAGAAAGTGCGAGAGCATCGACACCCCAAAGGAAATGACGATCGCTGTCGCTCCATGCCACAAAAGAAATGGGAAAACCGGAATTACGGCCCCGAACGCCGTCGCAAGTCCGGTCAGCCACCCTTCCTTGAGCGGTGACATGCTGAACTCGCCGATCTTGAGCTCTTCCTGCACCTGCTCCTTCAGCATTCGCTGCGGATCGGCCATGATCTGCGTCGCCAGCGTGTGCGCGGAATTGCGATCCATTCCCTTCGCTTCGTAGATCACGGCCAGCTCGTCGCGCTCGATCTCGGGCATCAGATCGACTTCGGTTCTCTCCATCGCGATCTCGTACTCGTAAACTTCGCGCTCGCTCTTGCTGGCGAGATATCCGCTCGAGCCCATCGACAACGCGTCGGCGATGAGTCCGGCCAGTCCCGCGACCACCACTGCCTGATGCTGATTGACAGTCGCTGCGCCGATCACGCCGGCGACGAGCCCGAAATTCGCCGTCAGCCCATCGTTGAACCCGTACACGACGTTGCGGAGGAATCCGCCCGATGCCGTCCTGTGCCACGGCTCCGCACCCTTGCCGGCTATTCCGCCGAGTGTGGTTGCGTGATCCGCTGACTCGCGGGCGAGGACGAGAGCTTCAGCGCCACCGGGCGCCCCGCGCGGCGTCTCGCGGTGCATGTCGAGGTAAGCTTTGACTTCGCGTCCCTCTTCCTCGAGCAGCATCGGCAGCAGAAATCCTGGACCGAACCAGCGGCCAAATCTCGCCAGCAGTCGCGCGCGTCCGCTGGGGCGGAAATTCGCTGGTGGGTGTCCGTGCTTGGCGAGGAGATCAGACCATACTACGACGTGCCGATCTTCAACGTCGGCGAGCCTGGCGTAGATGTCTTTCTTTTTTGGATCCGGTTCCGCCGCGGCAAGGATGCGATACAGGTAAGCGGCATCGGCTTCATCCTGCCAATGGTGCTCGAACGAGTGGACGTCGATCTCGGCGGGCGTTGGCGGCGTTGGCGGCGTTGGCGGTGGAGGGGGAGCGGCCTGGGGCTCCAGCGTCGTGGACATCCCTCAATATCACCCCCAATGCCCGCTTTTGCACCTTTGGGCAACCCTAGAGCTTCGAACGATGTCCTATTCGACAGAACTACTGAATGGAGTGATGATGAAAGCGGTGTTGCTTTTTTCAGCGGTCGCCAGCGTCTCGCTCGTGACTGGACTCGGCGCGCAGGTTACGCCGGGCAAGGCGGATTCGACTTGTACCAAGTATTCGGATGGCCGCACCGAATGTCGCGTGATTCGCCGCGGTGTAGGTGATTCAGCATTCCGCCGATTCACATACAGAATGGACTCGACGATGGAGAAACGTGCTGCCCTCGGTCTCGAGCTGCGCACGACGGGCACGAAGCGTGACACGCTTGGAGTCTTCGTTGAAGCGGTGACGCCGAAGGGTCCGGCGGAAGTGGCGGGCATCGTGGAGGGCGATCGCATCGCTGCGATCAACGGAGTCGACCTGCGCACTTCCGCGCCTGACACCGAGGACAACGATACGAATGGACTGGCGTCGCATCGCCTGACGCGTGAAGTGCGGAAACTGACGCCGGGCACTCGCGTGACGCTGCGCGTATTTTCAGGGGGACGATTCCGCGATGTGCAGGTGACGACCGGCAAGGCGAGCGATGTGATGCGACTCGGCAATCGGTTCAATTTCAGAATGCCGGCGGGCGACGGCATGATGGAGTTTGATGGACCGGGGATGATGATGTTCGGTCCCGAAATGCAGCTGATGCGCGAGCGGATGCCGATGATCAGGGGGCAACTCGAGCCCCTGCTGCGCGAAAGGTTGAGAGATTTGCCGAACAGGATTCAGCTGCGGACGATGCCGCGCATCAGAACGGCGGTGCCGGTCCGCGCCCCGCGGATTTACAGAGTCGATCGGGGCGGTGTCGAGCTTAACGCCGCGGAAGGGCCGGGCATCATGTCGCTGGAGCATGAAGGCGACGACCTATTTCTCGAGGATGATGCGGATTTCCTCGAAAACGATGCGGATTTCGACGATTCGTTCATCCTCGATCTCGTGGCGCCGTTCGAGTTCGAGAACGAGATCGAGCCGGTCAGTCCCGAGGTGTTCCGGGAGCTCGCTGCGACAGCAGCTCGGGACGCTCAAGTCGCGTTAAGGCGTCTCGCTGCGGCTGGAATTGCCTAGCTAGCTCCTCCGTGCGCGACTTCCAGCGCGCCTGGAGCGAGCTCCTCGCTGATTCGACGCGCTGCTCCACTGCGGTTGTGCGGAGCGGCGCGTTCGCCGTTTCGGGACACGAGAAGTGCGGTGGATGCTTGGGATCGACCGCCGCATAACCAACGCGCGGCAGAATCTCGATCACGACCAGAATGAGTCCGGCGAGCGCGATCAGCAGCGAGAAGATGTGCATCTTCGGTAGTCGCGCCCGCCACGTCGATACTGCGACCCACAGTCCGCCGACGATGATGACGAGCTCGACGGCGAGGTAACCGAACAGGCCGGATCCGCACTGGCTTTCATACGGCCAGAATGCGAGGGCAACGCCGAGTGCGCCAACGAGAATGAGACGCGCGCCGCCGCCGATCATTGCCGCGCGCTGCCTCGCACGCTCCTCGGCGCGTTTCTGCTCCTCGCTCTGCATCTTTTTGAACGCGGGTGAAGGCTCCGGCGGGAGTCCTTCCCACTCTCGCTCGATTTTTTTTAGTTGTGTTGACCAGTCGTCCTGAGGCACGCCATTCTCCGTGTGCGCGAGGATTTTCCCTTATCTTCCTGACGTGGAAGGCGCTTCTCGGGCAACGCAATGATGAGTTCAGACGAGATTGTGCGGGTCCGGCTCGACAAGTGGCTTTGGGCCGCGCGCTTCTTCAAGACCCGGGCGCTGGCGGTAACCGCAATCGAGACCGGCAAGGTCGAAGTGAATGGCGAGCGCGCCAAACGCGCCAAACAGCTACAGGTCGGCGACGAGCTGCACATTCGGCTCGGCCCCTATCATCACGTCGTTACAGTGCGCGCCGTTTCGGAGCGCCGCGGTCCAGCCGGCGTCGCCGCCGGACTCTATTCCGAAAGCGAAGAAGCCAGAAAGGCGAGAGAAGCGATGCGAATCCAGGTCAAGGCGGCGCAATCGGTGCCGGGATACGACAGAGGGCGGCCCACGAAAAAGGATCGCCGGGATATCGAGAGACTGAGGCGGAGAGGTTCTTAAGGTGACTGCGGCAATGCCGTTGGTCCGTAATGCGCAGTCCGATCTAGAATTCCATTTGCGCCCCGAGCTCCACTACGCGATTCGGGGGGATCCCGAAAAATTCGGTGGCGGGCCGGGCATTGCGGGACATAAAAATGAAAAGCTGCTTGCGCCAGTGCGCGAGCGGCTTCGTTCCAGTCGGGATCAGGTTTTCCCTGCCAAGGTAATACGTCGTCTCGGTTGGCTTGGCGACGATCCCGCGCTCGGCGGCGAGCGAAAGGATCTCGGGCACGTTCGGCGTTTGCATGAAGCCGTACTTGGCTTTGATGCGCCCGAAGTTGTGAGGAAAGGCTGTCACTTCGACGCGATCGGTGATTGGGACCTCCGGCACCTGCGCCGAGACGATCGAGAGCAGCACCACGTTCTCGTGCAGCACTTTATTGTGCTTGAGATGATGCAGTAGCACCAACGGCGCGTCCTTCGATTCCGACGTCAGAAACACGGCGGTTCCTGGAACCCGCGCCGGTCGGAACCGCTTGTCCGGATTCTCGTCGCTAAGATCCTTGAGGAGGACATCGAGCGGGATCGACGCATCCCGCAACAGGTTCCGCACGATCAGCCGTCCGCGCTGCCACGTGGTCATTAGCGTGAAAACCCCCGCCGCGATGACGAGCGGAACCCAGCCACCCTGCACGATCTTCAGCATGTTGGCGGAGAAAAACGCGAGATCGATGATCAGAAACACTCCCGACAGTGAACCAGCGCGCCAGATGCTCCACTGCCATTGCGTGCGCGCCAGGACATAAAAGAGGATGCTGGTGATTGCCATCGTCCCGGTGACGGCGATGCCGTAAGCCGCCGCCAACGCGCTCGACGATCGGAACATCAGCACTACCAGAATGCAACCGACTCCGAGCGCGCGGTTGATCTCGGGGACGAAAATCTGCCCAGTGTCGGTGTGCGACGTATGAATGATTTGTACGCGGGGACTGTAACCGAGCTGCACCGATTGCTGCGTGAGTGAGAATGCACCCGAGATCAACGCCTGCGATGCGATGATCGCGGCGATCGTCGCCAGCACGATCAGCGGAAATTGCAGCGCACTCGGCGCCAGCAGATAGAACGGATTGATCGAGGAAGCAGGCTCGCGCAGGATCAGCGCGCCTTGGCCGAAATAGTTTGCCAGCAGCGCGGGTAGCACGAGCAGGAACCAGGCGAGCCTGATCGGACGCTTGCCGAAGTGCCCCATATCGGCGTAAAGCGCTTCCGCGCCGGTGACGGCCAGCACCACGGCGCCGAGGAGTACGAACGCGGCGCGTCCATGATGTGCGAAAAACTGGACGCCGTACCACGGGTTCGCCGCGACGAGGATTTGCGGAGCCAGCATCACCTCGCGCAAGCCAAGTGCGCCGATGGCGACGAACCAGATCACCATCACCGGTCCGAATATTTTGCCGACACTCGCCGTGCCGTGTTGCTGGAAAAAGAACAGCACCGCCAGAATGGCGATGGTGAGAGGGAGCACCAGGTGCTGCGACTGAGGCGCGACGACTTCCAGGCCTTCCACCGCGCTCAACACCGAGATGGCTGGCGTGATCACGCCATCACCGTAGAGCAAGGCTGCGCCGATCAGGCCGAGCGCGATGATGATTCTGCGGCGCAGAGAATCGGCGTCGCGTCGCTGCTTCTGGAGGATGAGCGCCAGCAGAGCGAGGATTCCGCCCTCGCCGTTGTTGTCCGCGCGCATGATGAAGACGATGTACTTGATGCTGACGATGATGATCAGCGACCAGACGATGAGCGACAAAACTCCATAGACGTTGGTCGGAACCGGCGTCAGACCATGCTCTGCTTTGAAGCACTCACGCAGCGCGTAAAGCGGACTGGTGCCGATGTCGCCATAGACGACGCCCAGCGCGAGGAGTGTAAGTTTTGCGAGACGGCGGCCGCTCGGACGAGCCTCGAGGTGAGTACTGATTTGCGCGACCTATAGAGGGGTATGCAGGCCAACCGTACAGCTGGCGGCTTTGACCTCGGAATTTCCGCAAGCGCCGCAGCCTTTGCAAGGCCGATACCCACCCCGTAAGAAACAGGCGTTAATGGGGCATATCGCTTGCGATTGAAGGTGTTAGCCGCCTCCAGGTGATCGTGCGGCTAAAGAAGAACCTGATTTAATTAGGAGGACTGATGAAGGATCTGAACGAAAGAGGTCTCGAAAACCAGGTCAAAGGAACGGTCAAAGAAATGAAGGGCCAGATTCGCGGCGACCTGGGTGACGCTACTGACAATACCAGCGAGCACATCAAGGGCCGCGCTGAAGAGGTCCAGGGCAAGGTCCAGAAGAATTTCGGTAAGGGCGAACGGGACCTGTATCCGGATAACGACTAGCCTCCCTGTCTCCAGACAAAAAAACGCCGGTGCAAAGCACCGGCGTTTTGTATATCGGGCCTCCTAGTAGGGAGAAGGTCCCGGGGGCGGGCCCGGAGGACGCCCCGCCGAATCACCGCCCCTTCGCTCGGCGAGCTCCTTACGTGCTGCTGCGCGCATTCGATCAAGCTTTACCTGTTGGTCAGGATTCAGCAGCCGCTTGATCTGTGCGTGCGTACTGTCGCTGACGGTCCGCGTCAAAACTGCAATTGAATCGAGCTGTGGCTTCATCGGCTTGTACAGCGCTACGATCTGCCGGTGCTTCTGCTCGATCAATGAATCGATTGAGGTCTGCTGCTTCGGTGTGAGCTTGAGCTCTTCGGCCATCCGTTGCCGATAAGCGCGCGGTCCACGCATTTCGCGGCCGTGCTTTGCGTCCATCACCCGATCAGCGGTAAAGCCAAGCGCGCCACCGGCGACGAATGCGCCGAGGAGAAACATCACTGCGTAGCCTTTCGAGCGTTCCATGCTGACCTCAGTGTGACAAGACGAAACGGAACGTCGCTTCGCGCTGCGATGATCCATCGCGCGGAGCGGTGACGACCTGCACCGCACCTGGTAAAACGTCGGACGCGAGCGGCTCGGTTACCGCCTCATAACTCGCCCGCAGATCTTCATCTTTCTGTCGCGACAACACCGCGCCGGCAACGATGAACAGCAGCGCTGCCGCAGCGAGACCCGGACCCGCCCACCCGGCGAGATCCGACCACCAGTTGACGGGAATTACCGCCTGCCGGTGCGCCTTGATGTACGACATGATGCGCGTCTCGAGGGAGTCCCAATACGCGCCTTCGGCGGGCGTCGCATATGCAGCACGGAGCATTTCCGTGAGCTTCGCATCGCCTTCGTCGTCGAGTCGCAAATCGGTACGATCTTCCATCTCTAATCCCTCAGGTTTTTCAGCAAAACGCGCAACTTCTGTCGTGCATGGTGCAAATCTGAGCGGGCGGTCCCACCCGGTATACCCAACATCTCTCCAATTTCGGCGTGCGTAAAGCCCTCGACATCATGCAGGACGATTACCGCCCGCGCACGATCCGGAAGCTGCTCCAGCGCATCCTCGAGCCGCTCCCGCAGCTCACCGCCTTCCGCCGGATCCCGGAACGCAGTCGGTATCGATTCTGATAGCTCGTCCGCGTTTCTGACCTTGCGCCGCCGGGCCAGATCGAGCGCCGCGTTGGCAACGATTCGATTCAGCCAGGCCCCGAAAGTCTGTGCGGGATCGAACCGATCCAGCGCCTGGTACGCGCGCAGAAATCCTTCCTGCACCGCGTCTTCGGCATCTTCGTGAGTCAGAACGATCGACCGCGCCACTATGTAAGCGCGCCGCTGGTGCAGACGCACGAGGCCGGCGAAACCCCGCTCGTCCCCCTGCTTGGCCAGACTTACGAGCTCTCGCTCCTCGTCAGAAATACGGATGGGTGCGTTCAACTGTTGACGGGCTGACGGCGGTGGGGACGGGCTCTGACCGTAAGATATGGCCGGAACAACCTCGCCGGCGCTGGGCACATCACCCTTTGGCAAGGCGCGCTCTCCTAGTGAACCGGTCCCATCGAGCCGCGCGCGCGACCAGTTCTGAACAACAGCAGCAACGGCAACCCGAAGATGAGAACCAGTCCGCTGTACAGGTAAATCCTTGAGAAGGCGAGCATGCTTGATTGTACCGTCACTTGCCGATCAAGGATCGCCAGGGCCTGCTGCTGGGCGGTCATTGGGTTGATCCCACGCGCGATCAGCCCGCGCGCGATCATCGACAGACGGCTCAGGGTCTCCGGATCGCTGGCGCCGACGTGCTCCACCAGGACTGATTTTTCAATCGACATGAATCGCGCAAGAAGCGTTGCCATTACCGCGATGCCGAGCGAGCCACCCAGCTGACGCATCAGATTGAACATCCCGGTGCCCTGAGCCAGGTCCCTCATTTTCAGGTCGGCCATCGTCGCGTTAGTGAGCGGAACGAAGATCAGGCCGAGTCCCATGCCGCGCAGAATCAGCGGCCAGAACAAATCCTGTTGTCCGCTGGCCGACGTCAGATGCGACAGCTTGAGCATCGACCAGAAAAACAGGAACGCTCCCGCCACGACCGTGTAGCGCGCGTCGAGTCGCATCGCGTTTCGCCCGACGACTGCCATTGTTATTGCCGACGCGATCGCTCCGGGCAGGATGATCTTTCCAGTCTGCCAGGCAGTCATCTGCAGCAGCTGCTGCAGAAAAACCGGCAGAATGAACACCGACCCGTACAGCGCAAATCCGAGCAGCAGACCCAAGCTGACGCCGGCTGTGAGCTGTCGACTCTTCAGAATCCGGAAGTTGATCACCGGTTCGTCGGTGGTCAGCTCGCGCCAGATAAGCGCGATTCCAGCGAGGAGCGCCGTCACGCCCAGTGCCGTCACCAGTCGCGAGTCCCACCAGTCGTAGCGCTCACCACGCTCCAGCATCCACTGGAGCGATCCAACGCACAACGTCAGCAGGACGATGCCCAAATAGTCGATCTTGTCCGCGCGCTCCTGGTGTTCGGCGTCGTGGATGTAGGTCATCGTCAGAATCGCGGCGATGATTCCAAGTGGCACGTTGATGTAGAAGATCCACGGCCAGTTGTAGTTGTCGGTGATCCAGCCGCCGAGCGTGGGGCCGAGCGTCGGACCGACCATGACGCCGACGCCGAAGATTGCCATGCCCGTCCCCGCTTCTTGAGGCGGGAACGACTCATATAGCGTTGCCTGCGCGGTAGAAAGGAGAGCGCCACCGCCGATTCCCTGAATCACTCGCCAGAAAATGAGGCCGAGCAGCGAGGACGATGCGCCGCAAAAGAAAGACGCAACCGTGAAGAGCAGGATCGAGCCAGTGAAGTATCGCTTTCTGCCGAAGTACGCCGAGAGCCAACCGGACATCGGGATGACGATGACGTTGGCGATGATGTACGCGGTCGATACCCAGGCGATCTCATCGAGTGTCGCGCCGAGGTTCCCCATCATATGCGGGATGGCGACGTTGACGATCGACGTGTCGATCAGCTCCAGCATTGCCGCCATCGTAACCGTGGCGGCAATGATGTATTTGTGGGCGTACCGGTCCTCGGTGGATGTCGCCATCCCCGACGACTGTAGTATCGCCGTGCTCACCGAGTATCCACGTGCACGTTAGCCGACAAGCCGGGGCGCAACGGACGGTTTCCGCCGCACGGCTTGGTGACGGCGATACGCACCGGCACACGTTGTACGACTTTGGTGAAGTTGCCGGTCGCGTTATCAGGCGGGAGCAGTGCGAACTTTGCTCCCGTCGCTCCGCTGACGCTGGCAACTTTCCCTTCAGCCACACATCCGCCGTAAGCATCTATCTCGAACTCGACCGGCTGACCGACGCGGATCTTGGAGAGCTGGGTCTCCTTGAAGTTGGCCGTCACCCAGACACCGGTGTCCGCCACGATGCTGAGCAAAGGCTGGCCTGGGGCGACGAGCTGTCCGACTTCGACTTGCTTTCTCGAGACTTCGCCGGAAGCGGGTGCGGTGATGCGGGTGTAATCCAGCTGCAGCTGGGCGTTGGCAGCCATGGCGCGTGCTGCGAGAGTACGCGCGTTGGCAACGCGAACACCTGCTTCTGCGGTGTTTACGGTTCCACCAGCGGCAGCTGCCTGACGCTCCGCCGCAATGAGATTTGCGTGCGCAACATCGGCCGATGCCTGCGCGGCATCGAGCTGCTGCTTGGAGATGATCTGCTTCGCAACGAGCTCCCTGGCGCGAGCGAGATCGGCGTCCGCCTTGTTGGCGTTGGCGCGAGCGGCTCCGATCTGCGCGTCCAGTGCGGCGCGCTGGCCGGCCGCGCTCTGTACCTGCGCTTCGGCCTGTCCGGAGTAGCCACCACCGCCGGCGGTCGCTTCGGCGGCGGCGAGATCGGCCTGCGCCTGCTGCAGTCTGACCACGTAATCGGCGTCGTCGAGCTGGACGAGCAGCTGGCCGGCGTTGACGCGATCATTCTCGCTGACGTTCACCGTCTTCACGTACCCGCCAACCTTCGCCAGCACCGGCACGATGTGGCCGTCGACCTGGGCGTTGTCGGTGGACTGGTGCGAGCGGCCGTAGCTCACTTTCTGGAAAACCCAGAGAAGAACCAGTAATCCAGCGACTATTGCGATGGGGAGCACGAATTTCTTTCTCGACGAAGTCTTTTCGGTTTCTGATGCCGTCGACTTCCCGTTGCGTGATGGAGGAGATGTCACTGGTTCGGTTTCAATTGCGGTTGCCATAATCTGTCCCTGGGTCCTGTCTTAATTTGACGTCAAAGAAGTGTTCGTGTTCATCTAATCGTTGTAACGCTACCAATTGCTCGGGCGAGCGACACGCGCGCCAGCTGGTACGCGGTCTCGGCATCGTTGACGAGTGTTCGTGAAGCTGTCAAAGCGAGTGATGCGTTGACGACGTCCGCGTTTCCTGCAACACCGGCGTTGAAGCGGTCCCTCGCCTGCGTCACTTCCTGCTCGGCGAGTCGGAGTCTCTCGGCGGCTGCATCGACCTGCTCGCGAGTGTTGGCGATGTCGAGCAAAGCCCCGCGCACATCGACCTGCGCCTGCTGCTCGAGATCACGGCGACGGATCTCGGCCTCTTTGACCACCGACTGCTGCTCCTGAACGCGCGCTTCGCGCTTGAAGCCGTCGAAAATCGGGAGAGTCACCTGTAAGCCCCACGTGTAGGTATTCAGCATCTTGGCGCCATTCTTACCAATGACACCGTCGTCGGCAACTAACCCGAGTGAAGGCAGACGTTCCGCCTTGATGGCGGACAGTCCCTGCTTCGCCGCCTGAATTCTCTGCTCTTCGGCAATAAGGTCGGGCCGATTCCTGAGTGCCTGGGCGACTAGCGTCGCTTCATCGGGAATTGCCTCGCCCGTTGCTGCCGGCGAGAGTGAATCGGTGAGCGCCACGTCGGTCCCAAGCGGAAGCGCCAGCGATCGGAGCAGATCGAGATGCGCGTGATCGCGCCCGTTGCGCGATGCTATCAGTGCCGCCCGCGTTGCTGCGAGCTGAGCCCGGGCGCGGGTCACATCGAGACCGACACCGGTTCCCGCCTGCAGCTGCGACTGGGCGATTCGAAGCAGGTCGGTCGCGAGGAGCGTGTCGGCCTGACGGGCTCGCAGATCTGCGTCGGCGCGCATCGCTCTCACGTAAGCATTCGTGGCGACGGTAGCGGCTTGCTCGGCGGTCGCATCCGCCTCGGCGTTGGACGATCGCGCCTGCGCCTGTGCCTGCCGCACGCGACCAATCGCGCCGAAGTCGAGCAGGTTCTGCTCAATACGGCCGCGAACGTCGAGGGTATTGACCGGACCTTCCACTTGTCCCTTCGGATCGAACAACGGCGGATTGCCCGGCGTCGCGGGAAAGTCGATGCCGAGCGTGGATGTGTTGAAGGTGCGACCGGCTTCCTGGACGTAGCTGTTCAGATTGGGGAGCAGATCAGCGCGGCGCTCCCGGACGCGGGCCTGCGCTTCGTCGGCGCGGAGTCGCGCACCAAGGGCAACGGCGCTCTGGCGCGCGGCGAGTCTGGCGGCGTCGCCGAGTGATAACTGGATCACAGGGCCCGGCTGATCGGCGGGGCCGGGAGGGGGGTTCGTGGACCCGGACTGTTGTGCGGCGACCGTGGTCGAAGCGAATGCAATCGACACAACGGTGGCGAGCGCGCGCAAACGCGTGCTGGAAAAGATTTCAATCATTGTCGAATGGGATGAGCGAAACAGCATCCGACGGCGCGCCATCCGCCTGAGCGTGGGCGCTATCGGAGGTCGTGAGCGAGTGGAGATAAAAGTGGGCCAGCTCCCGAAAAACCTCCTCGTCCTTCTTGTGGCAGAGGAGTGGGACTCCGGTGTGCTCGTCGCGCCAGATGGCGTTCATGACAGTCAGGGCCATCAGCATCCGCGCGGCGACCATGGGGTCGATATCGCGGAACTCACCGCTTTCGACGCCGCGGCGAATGATTCCGCTCAACATCCTCTGCAACCTCGCCACGACCTCGTCGGCGTAGAACTTTGCCAGGTCAGGGAACTGGTGAAGCTCGCCCAGGACGAGACGGTAGATGGTGCTGAATTCGGAGGAGCGGACGAACTTCCAGTAGGCTCGCATGGCAGTGCAGAGCTGCTCGGTAGGGGTACCCTCAGCGCTGGCCTTCTCACCCTCGGCAATTGCCGCGACCGACGTCTGCCGGACCATCTCGCGGAAAAGCTCTTCCTTGTTGGGGAAATAGAGGTAGATCGTGCCCTTGGAGACTCCGGCGCGGTCGGCGATGTCCTGGAGCCTGGATTTGGCGAGCCCGCATTCGCCGAAGACCTCGAGTGCGGCGTCGATGATTTGCTGCGGCCGGTGCTCAGGTCGTCTACGCCACTTGGGCGATTTTGCAGGTGCGGGGGCTGTGCGCGTCATCCGTAAATAATAGTAACTGACCGGTCAGTAAGATACTATTGACCCGCCAGTGGGTCAATGACTGCGCTCGGGTTTTGCCGCCGCTTTACGCCTCCGTTACGGCGTAGCCCTTTGGTGGGGCGCCTCTGCCGCCTCCTTGTGGCGATAGCGCGCGTTGGTCAGTAGCACGATCGAAGTCAGCAGCAGGAAGAGCGTCACCGCGCCGAGGATGAAGCCGGTGAGTGCGGCACTCAGGTCGGTCTTCTTCTTCGTTGCCATCACTTCGCTCCTTGCCCGCTGGAGACTCTGGCCTTCGACAGGGTGTCGTTCTGATTGATCTTCGGAACTACGTCGACTCCCTCGATCACTTTTCCAAAGACGGTGTGCACGCCGTTCAGGTGCTTGGTGTTCTGCTCATTGAGCACGATGAAGAACTGGCTGCCACCGGTGTTCTTGCCGGCGTGCGCCATCGACAGTGCACCGAGCTGGTGGGTGTGCGGGTTTCCCTTCGTCTCGCAATCGATCTTGTAGCCCGGGCCGCCGGTTCCAACGGGACCCTTGGCGTGCTCGCCGCCCTTCGAGTAGGGATCGCCGCCCTGCACGACGAAGTCCTTGATGACGCGGTGGAATTTCGTTCCGTCGTAGAATCCGGAATTCGCCAGCTTCTCGAAATTGGCGACGGTGTTCGGCGCCTCCTTCTCAAAAAGCTCGGCGCGCATCGTTCCTTTGTTGGTTTCTATCGTTGCAATCTTCGTCATTCGTGGGGGAATAGATCGGCGGTGAATAAAGAAAATAATTCAATTCGGGGATTCGTGACTTTAACTGCAACTGAACGGGTGCGAGCAGTCAGCGGTGTAGTTCCCAGTTCTCAGTTCACGACGCCTGGACGTCCCTGCGCGCCATTCGACGCACAAGCAGTTGCAATCACGCCAAGGAGGTAAGTCAGGGCGTAGTGAACTGACAGCTGACAACTGAGCCTCTCGCTGCTCGCACCCGTTCAGTTGCAATCGAGGTCAAGAAGCGCTCGCTTCCGGTCGATTGCCAGAACCAACCGGCCGAGCAGTTCCCGCCGATGCCCCGCTCGTCGCGGCGCGGAATCCCGGTAGTCGCTCGGGCTTGGCCTCGGCCAGTGCCCGGCGGACTCCTGCGGCATCGAGGTCGGTGCCGTACACGGGCGTGCCCGGCTGCTGCTTCCACGAGTCGTCGAGCGTGCCGGCGTCGACGCCATCGAAGCCGAGCTCCTCGATGAGCTTGATGATCACCGCTTTCGCCGCCTTGTCGTCGCCGGCAACCGGTGCCGCAATTCGTCCGGGGGCTCCAGCGGGTTTTCCGAGCTCGAGCAGATGCTGCGCGTAAATGTTGTTGAACGCTTTCACCACGGGCCGCCCGAGCTGCTGTGAAGTCCATCTGCTCTCGGTGGTTCCGGCCTCGATCTCCGCGATGTGGCCGTCGCGCCGCGGATAGTAGTTGCCGGTGTCCACGACTACCACGCTCGTGGGTGTCTTCGCGAAGAGATCGCGCGGCAGTTTCGGGATGTTCTTGACTGGAATGGTGACGATGACAACGTCGCCAGAGCGCGCGGCTTCGCGGACGTCGACTGGCGTCGCACCCGTCTCGCGCGCCAGATCAGCCAACGTTTCCCGTCCGCGTGAGTTGGCGACGAACACCTGGTGGCCAAGCGCGGTGAACCGACGGGTGAGAGTGCCTCCAATGTGTCCGGCACCGATGATTCCGATCTTCATGCGTCCTCCTGACCCTCGCGACTAAACGCTGCTCGACGGGCAGATATCGTTGAGGGTGCAGATCGCGCACTGCGGCGATTTTGCGAAACACACCCTGCGGCCGTGGAAGATAAGCAGGTGCGCGAGCATCGCCCAATCGTCGCGCGGAAAAAGCTTCATCAGGTCCTGCTCGACTTTTACCGGATCAGTCTGTTTCGTCAGACCCAGGCGCACGCTCAATCGTCCGACGTGGGTGTCGACCACCACGCCTTCATTTTTTCCGAAGGCATTGCCGAGGATGACGTTGGCGGTTTTGCGACCAACGCCCGGAAGCTTGACGAGTAGATCCATCGAATCTGGCACCTCACCCTGATGGCGCTCGACCAACGCCTTTCCCAGTGCGATCAGACTTTTCGTCTTGTTGCGGAAGAAGCCCGTGCTCCTGATCATCTCCTCGAGCACTTCCGGATCGGCGTCGGCGAGTGACTGTGCCGTTGGATAGGTTCGGAAGACGAGCGGCGTCACCATGTTGACGCGCTTGTCGGTGCACTGCGCGCTGAGGATTGTCGCAATCAGCAATTGGAGCGGCGTTTCGTGATCGAGCTCAGTGTGCGCGTCAGGATAGGCCCTCTTAAGACGCGAGAAAACTTCGAGCGCGTACGAATTGAGATCGCCGGGTTTCAGACGCGGCTTTCGCGCCGCTCGCACTCTGGTTTTGGCTTTAACGACGAGCGGCTTGCCTTTCTTCAGCTTCGCTATCGGCCTCTTCACTTTGCCCGCCGCTTACGCGCGAACGCGATTACATCATCCGCGCTCCGCGTATTGAGAATTTCCCCCGCTTCCAGCCACGCTTTCCGCGCCAATCCGATTCCGAAGTGGACATTGTCCAAAGCAGGCGTCGAATGCGCATCGGGGCCGATCTCGATCGTCACGCCCAGCTCCTTTGCCTGCCGGCAGTACCGCCAATCCAGATCCAGCCGGTGTGGATCGCAATTCAACTCGACTGCTACCCCGACCGCAACTGCTTTTTCCAGTACTGCTTCGATGTCGATTGCGTACGGCTCACGCGATAGCAGCAGCCTGCCGGTCGGATGCGCCAGAATCGTCAGATGCGGATCGTCGAGCGCGGTAAGTACGCGCTTCGTCATGGCGTCCCCATCCATGCTGAACCGGGAATGGATCGACCCGATGACGTAGTCGAACCGCTCCAGAGTCTCGGCGTCGTAATCAACGCGACCATCGGCCAGAATGTCGGCTTCGATTCCTTTGAGAATGTGAAACCCGGACGTGTCTTCGTTGAGCCCGTCGATTTCGTCCAGCTGTCGCTGCAGCTTGTCCCGTTTTAGCCCGCCGGCGTAGAACGCTGACTCCGAGTGATCGGAGATCCCGATGTAGTCCCAGCCACGCTGTTGCGCCGCCTTCGCCATCTCCTCGATCGACGCAATTCCATCGGAATACTGCGTGTGGCAATGCAGCACTCCGCGCAAATCGTCGTACACGACGAGGTTTGGGAGCTCTCGCCGCGCCGCGGCCTCGATCTCGCCCATCCCTTCGCGCAGCTCCGGGGGAATGACTTGCAGGTCGAGGGCTTTGAAGAAGCTTTGCTCGTCAGTGAGCTTGATCTGTTTCCCATCTTTCCCGATCAGTGAGTTACCGCTGATCTCGAACCCCCGGGTCCGCGCCAGGACGTTCATCTCTTCGACATGGGCCGCGCTTCCGGTCGCACACCACAGCGCCACAGGGTAGTCCGCCTTGCTGACGCAGTGCATGTCGAGATGCGTCCCGTCGACGAACCGGATGTGCACCGAGCCCGGGTCTGCCCTGGTCTTCGCCTCACGCACGCCGGGCGACCTGGCGAAGGATGCAGCTACCTTCACCGGATCTTTCGAGCATTCAGCGACGATGTCGATGTCGGCGACTAGCTCATTATGGCGGCGAATCGAGCCGGCCACTTCCGCGTGTGCCACCTCGGGATGTTTCACCACGTTGGCCAGAAGCATGTGTGCTTCGATCGCAGCGGCCGGAAAGCGTTGCAGGTGCGCGTCACGGCGGACGATCTCGATTCCCCGCAGGATCTTCTCCGCGGTCTTCCTGCCGAACTTGGGTAGATCGGCAAGCTCTCCGTTTTTGGCGACTCGTTCGAGATCCTCGAGGTTCTGCACGCCGAGTCGTTCGTAAATCAGCTGGATCCTGGCAGCGGTGAGTCCGGGAACTTCCATAAGATCCAGCAATCCCTCCGGCAATCCCTCGCTGAGCTGATTCAAATACCGGGACTCGCCGGTTTCGACCAAATCCTTGACCACCGATAGGGTCGCTGGTCCGATGCCGGGGGTATCCGCCAGCTCACCAGAGCGCAGAAGGGGGCCGAGATCGTCGGTGTCCAGCGCGATGAGCGCCCGCGCAGCGCCCGCGTATGCGCGCGCCTTGAATCTCTGTTCGCCTTTTACCTGGAGGAGGGCGCCGATCTGGGACAGAACGTGCGCCGCCGAGCGGGAATCCATTCCCCCAATTTAAGGGGCCGGGGGCGACGACTCAGGTTGCTTCTTCCACTCCGGCGTGGAAAGGAAGAGTCTTCACGATCTCTTCGATCTGCTTCTGAATCAGCTCGAGCTCCTGGCTGGCGCCCTCGCTGTCGAGCATGCCGTGGCGCATCGTCACCGCTACGCGGTTCATGTACTTGATCTTGGTGATGATCTCTTCCGTCGCGCGACGGAGTCGGATGTAGCGTCGCTTGTCGGCGAGAGCGCGGTGGCAGCGGCGCTCGAGGTCCTGCGGAGTCAGCTTCCTGGCGACTTCAACCGCCTCGGCGATGGTCCGGCCGGGCACTGCACCGTGGTCGGGGATTCCCATTTGATCGCTGTTGGGGTCGCTGAACCACAGCCTTCCGATGTATTCAACGCCGTCATAAGCGAGACGGAGCGCTACCCGGTATTCCTTGCCGTCGACCGTGATCGAGCTGATCGCGTGCTGTGTTACGCCGGAGTCTGATGTCATTACTGAATTTCAGCGTCGTACGGGCGGATTTGTCTCTTCCAGGAATGGGTCAAGTGCCGCGAATAGCTTTGCCGGTTGTTCAACGTACGGCACATGCCCGCACTCGTCCAGAACCACGAAGGTCGTTCCGAGCGCACGGGCAGCTTCACTGGAAGACGCTAATGGAATCGGATCGTCACGCCCGTGAATCACAATCGATGGCATTCGCATGCCCTCGAGGTCCCGGATGAGGTTGAAATTCCCCAGACTTTCCCAGACAGAGTCCTGTACCCTGGCGACAACCCTGAACGGAGTCAGGTCGGTCGCCTTGTGCGGATCAGAGAAGTAGCCGGCGACACCGAGCTCGAAGGCGCGTTGGCGATACGCCTCCGGATCGCGCTCCCGCAGCCCGGACGCAGTGAGCTCGTCGCGCAGTTTTTGGATCTCAGGGCTCGCCTGACGACGCGCGAATTCCGCCTCGAACTGGCGGCGATATTCCCTGGTCAAGGGCGCTGGATCGATGAGCGCCATTCGATGAAGCGCCCGCAGTTGCGGGTTTCTCCGCTGCTCGATTGCGTAAAGCAGTCCGAGCATCGCGCCCCACGAATAGCCAACGATCGAGAGCGGCTCGAGACCGAACTCGGTGACGACCGCGCCAAGATCTTCTTGCCTCCACCACGCTGATCGTAAAAGAGGAGATCGTATTTCTCTCCCCAATGCAGCATCTGCGGCAGGAGGTACCGATGGTCCGCGCCTGGACCACCGTGAAGCACGAGCAGCCGCCGCGCATTCACCTGACCATATTTGACCCAGTACAGCGGCGATGCCGTCGTCGCGGTGAAGCCTTCCTCGCGCGGCGCGGGGATAGGTTTTGGCATCGAGCGCGCTCAGCGCGCGGTGAAATCGGTCTTGTTCGTGATCGCGCGGCAGGTTTGTGCGATCAGCTCGGCGGCGTGGTCGATATCCTGGATGCTCACCAGCTCATTCGGCGAGTGCATGTACCGATTTGGCACTGAGACGAGGGCAGTCGCTACTCCCTCGCGCGCAATGTGGATCGCATCGGCATCGGTACTCGTGTCGCGACCCGCGGCGTGGAGTGAAAACGGAATCTTTCGATCTTCCGCGGTTTTGCGCAGGAGCCCGAAGACTACCGGTGAAATGATCGAGCCACGCGTCAGTACGGGGCCGGAATCGATCGCCGCTTCGCCGTATTCTTTTTTCTCGACGCCGGGATGATCGATGGCAAAAGTCACGTCTACCACTATCGCCGCTTGGGGTCCGATGCAGCTAGCGCAGATTCCGGCGCCGCCGCCGCGATAGCCGATTTCCTCCTGCGTCGTCGCCGCGGCGACGACTCGCGCCGCACCCGGTTTTTCGGCATAGCGCTGCAACGCTTCGAGCACGACGAAGGCGCCGATTCGGTCATCGATCGACCGAGAAACCAGTCTGCCATTCGGGAATTCCATGGTCCGCGAGTCGATGACGGCCGCATCGCCGACAGATACTGCATTGTCCGCTTCTTTTTTGGACTTGAAGCCGAGGTCGACCCACAGGTCGGTGAACTTTGCAGCCTTCTCGCGCTCTTCCTGCTTGATGAGATGCACGGGCTTCTTACCGACGACGCCGAAGATCTCGCCATTGCGTCCGCTGAATCTCAGGCGCTGGCCGATCAATACCTGCGGATCCCACCCTCCAATCGGCTGGATGTAGGCATAGCCCTGATCGTCGATGTAGTTGATGATCACGCCGATCTCATCGATGTGACCCGCCAGCATGATCGTCGGTTTGCCTTCGCTGTTCACCTCGGCGAGGCTGTTGCCGGCGACGTCGCCGCTGACTCTCGCAAATTTTTTCGCGTGTTCACGCCAAACTTTTGCCGGCGCGGCTTCGAAGCCAGACGGTCCGGGAGTGTCGAGGAGCTTCTTGAGGAAATCGAGGGATTGAGAGGAGATCATCAGGTGCGGTGGTGTCTAGGCCCGAATATAGCTACTAAAAGCGCGGTCTTCCTGCATTTCACTGCAAATGAGAACAAAAATCATCCTGCTGCTCGCCCCAGTGCTTGCGGCTCCAGTATCGCGCGCGTCCGCGCAAGGTCTTGCTACTTCTGCGCCAATCACGGCCATCAGCTACGATGTGACATTCACGCGCGCGAACGGCGAGCGGCGTCAGGTAACGTCCGCCATGACGTTCACCGTTGGCGGCACCGAGCCCGTTCTGCTTTCGCTTCCCGAGTGGACTCCGGGGGCGTACGAGATCGACAACTTCGCGCGCAATGTTGCCAATTTTTCTGCTGAGGAGTCGGGGACTTCTCTCAGCTGGGACAAGGTCGATCCTGACACGTGGCGCGTTCGCCCGCGAGGCGTCGGCCAGGTTACGGTGCGATTTGACTATCTCGCCGACAGTCTGGACAACGCCAACTCCTGGGCCCGTGCGGATTTTCTGCTCTTCAACGGCACCAACCTTTTTCCATACGCCGAGGG
>QHUA01000144.1:5051-5604 GCA_003221805.1 Gemmatimonadota bacterium | reverse complement strand
ACGATCTGGTCGACATGCCGTTCTTCGTCGGACAATTCGACGTCGACAGCACGCAGATCTCAGGAACGTGGGTGCGATTTGCATCCTATCCGGCGGGGAGCGTCACCGGCGTGGCGCGGATCGCCGTCTGGGAAACGCTGAAGCGGGTGATTCCGGTCGAGGTCAAAGTCTTCGGCGAAGTCCCGTGGACGACCTACAGCGTGATGCAGATCTCGGATCCCTCCTACGGCGGCGGGTCAGGACTCGAGCACCAGAACTCGCACGTCGATGTGCTCGGACCGGGGATGACCGGGTCGACCGTGATGCCGTCGCTCTACGCGCACGAGATCTTCCACGCCTGGAACGTCAAGCGGCTGCGACCGAGCGACATGTGGCCGTACCGCTACGAAGGCGAGCAGCCGACGACTCTCCTCTGGGTCAGCGAGGGAATCACGGACTACTACGCGGACCTGGCCGAAGCGCGCGGCGGGATTATCGATGCCAAGGGGTTCTATGCGCTGACGAGCGACAAGATGTCGCAGGTGGACGCGTTGCCGCCGACAGCGCTCGAGGA
>QHUA01000144.1:0-5037 GCA_003221805.1 Gemmatimonadota bacterium | reverse complement strand
GGGTCGCTCGCCGGGTTGCTGATCGACATCGCGATCCGCGACGCCAGCGACAATCGCAGCTCCCTCGACGACGTCATGCGCACTCTCTACAACGCCGCCTACAAGAACGGGCGTGGCTTTACATCGGACGAGTGGTGGTCGACGGTGACGAAGCTGGCCAACGGCAAATCGTTCCGTGATTTCTACGCGCGCTTCATCGACGGACGCCAGCCCTTGCCGTACGATCAGATTTTCCCGCTGGCCGGGCTTCGCGTCGCCCGAGATACCACTCGTGTCCCGCAACTCGGAATTGCCAGCCTGCAAGACTCGAGTGGTCTGCACGTGACGCAGGTTCTCCCAGAGAGCTCCGCCGCCACGGCGGGGGTGCAGCCAGGCGACCAGCTCGTTTCAGTCGGCGGGTTCAGCGCGGATGATCCCAGCTGGACGGACAACTTCCGCTCGCGCTACGCCCGTCAACCAGAGGGAACAGGTCTGCCGGTGGTGATAAAACGAAGCGGCGCCGAGCAAACGCTGACCGCGCATCTGCATTTCGTGCTGAGGATCGAGTCGAGGCTGGTGGAGGACTTGAGAGCGTCGGCGAAAGCTAAGCGCGTCCGGGAAGGAATACTGAAGGGCATTACAGCGCCCTGACGGGAAAGCGATTCGCAATCCGCTTTTCTACTTAAGGATTGCTTTCGCGATGGTCTGTAACTGCATATTGGACGTTCCCTCGTAGATCGTCCCGATCTTGGCGTCGCGATAGAACTTTTCCACGGGATAGTCCTTGGTGTAGCCGTAGCCTCCAAACAGCTCGACGCACAACGAGGTGACACGCTCGCACACCTGCGACGAAAACAGCTTCGCCATTGCACCCTCGCGCGCGATGTCCTTTCCCGCATCCTTGAGACGCGCCGCGTTGTAAACCATCAGCCGCGCCGCCTCGACTTCGGTCGCCGCCTGCGCCAGCTGGAACTGGATCGCCTGAAAGTCAGCAAGTGGCTTTCCAAATTGCTTGCGCTCGTTCACGTACTTGATCGTGGCGTTGATCGCTCCCTGGGCGATGCCGATCATCTGCGCGCCAATTCCAATGCGGCCCTCGTTGAGCGTGTTGATGGCGATCTTGTAGCCCTGGCCGACCGGACCGAGCACGTTCTCCTCCGGGACCTCGCAGTTGTCGAGGAGAAGCTCGGTCGTGCTCGACGCGCGAATTCCGAGCTTGTCCTCCTTCTTGCCAACCTTGAGTCCGATGAATTCCCGCTCGATGATGAACGCGGTGATGCCGCGATGGCCGGCTGACGGATCGGCGTTGGCGAACACCACGAACACGCCGGCCTCGGCGCCGTTGGTGATCCACAGCTTCTGCCCGTTCAAAAACCACTTGTCTCCATGCTTCTCGGCGCGTGTGGCCAGCCCGAACGCGTCTGACCCCGACCCGGATTCCGACAGCGCATACGCGCCGACGATCTCCGCCGTGAGCTGCGGCAGATACTTCGCTTTCTGCGAGTCGCTACCGTAGCGAGCGATGGGGTAGTTCACGAGCGTGTTTTGTACGTCGCAAACAATCGCCGCTGCCGCGTCGATCTTGCTGATTTCCTCTACAGCCAGCGTCACCATGAACAGCGTACCGCCGGCGCCGCCGTATTGCTCTGGAACTTCGATCCCCATCAGGCCGAGCTCGAAGTACTTCGGCAGCAGCGAGGGGTCGATCTTCCCCGCCTTCTCCATCTCCATCACCCGCGGACGCACTTCCTCTTCCGCGAACGCAGCAACTGCGTCGCGGAACATTATCTCTTCTTCAGAGAGGAGCGTCAGTGCAGAGGGTGTGGTGGTCTCCGCCTGCATTCCGTCTACCAGATTCGCGGTTGAAGCGAGGCCGGACGCACCATCGGATCCCCATCCTTGCATCCCCACGCCGCCTTGAATTCCGGCATGTTGCTCAGCGGGCCATTGACGCGCCATTTCGAGGGCGGATGTGGGTTGGAGCTGACTAGGAATCTCAGAAACTCGGGTCGATCCAACTCGCGCCACACCTGCGCCCAGCCGAGGAAGAAGCGCTGCTCGGGAGTAAAGCCGTCGATGACTGGCTGAGGGTGCGCCGCCAGCGCGCGCTTCATTGCCGCG
This sequence comes from Gemmatimonadota bacterium, assembly GCA_003221805.1. Lineage (GTDB taxonomy): Bacteria > Gemmatimonadota > Gemmatimonadetes > Gemmatimonadales > Gemmatimonadaceae > UBA4720. The sequence goes on along the minus strand of QHUA01000144.1, from coordinate 2,937 downwards.
TAGGCAACGGTCAAGCCGCCAAAATCTCCAATGTTCTCGCCGAGGGTGAGCTTCCCCTGCACGTGAGTCGCGGTGTCGAGCACCGTGTAGGCGTCAAATTGGGTGACGATCTTGTTCGCTTCCGCCTCGTATTTCGCCGCGTCTTCCTTCGTCCACCAGTCACGCATGTTGCCGAACTTGTCGAACTGCCGGCCCTGGTCATCGAACGCATGCGACATCTCGTGTCCGATGACGGCGCCCATTGCTCCGTAATTCAACGCGTCATCGGCATTGGGATCGTAGAAGGGCGGCTGCAGAATTCCCGCAGGGAACACGATCTCATTGAGAAGCGGGTTCTCGTAGGCGTTGACAGTGGGCGGAGTCATTCCCCATTCGGTGCGGTCCGTCGGCTTGCCGATTTTTGCCCAGTCACGCGCTGATGCCCATTGCTGACCGGCAAGCACGTTCGCGTAATACCCGTTCGGACTGATCTGCAACTTCGAATAGTCGCGCCACTTATCGGGATAGCCGATCTTGCGATTGAAGGCGTCGAGCTTGACCAGCGCCTGCTGCTTCGTCTCCGGTCCCATCCACTGCAGCTGCTCGATTCGGGCGCGAAGCTCGCGCACGAGGTTGTCGACGATCGTGACTGCTCTCGCTTTGGCGGCTGGCGAAAATTTGCGCGCCACGAATTCCTGGCCGAGTAGCTCACCGAGATAGTTGTCGGTGGCGTTGACGCACCGCTTCCAGCGCGGGCTGATCTCGGTAGCGCCGGTGAAGAGCTTGTTGAACTCGAAGTTCTCCTTGACGAACGGTGTGCTCAGCGATGGCGCCGCGGCGTTGACTAGTCGCCAGCGCAATAGCGTCTTCCAATCAGAAAGCGGGACACTGGTGAGCAGGCGGTCAAAGGTCTGGAAGAATTCGGGCTGACCGACGTTGAGCTTCGCCGGCGCTGGAATTCCGAGCTCCGAATAGAACGCTGCCCACGAAAAATGCGGCGTCAGCGAGTCAACCTGAAGCAACGTCATGCCGTGATAGTTATTGACGACATCACGGAGCTGAATTGGAGTACGCGAGCCTTTGGCGAACTGCGTCTCGACAGCAAGCACCGTGTTGGCCTCTGCGTTTGCCTTCGACGGAGCATCGCCGAGCAGCTGGAACATCCGTGAGACGCTGGCGGTGAATTTCGCGCGCAGATTGGCCGACGCGGTGTCGGTCTTCGTGTAGTACTCACTGTTCGGCAGCGACAATCCGCCCTGGAACAGGCCGGCTATGGTATTCGCCGCATCCTTTGCATCCTGCGCGGATCCTTCCGAGATCGGCGCCAGTCCATAGCTCTTTTCAAGCGAGCCAAGCGCTCGCTTCAAGTCGTCGACACTGTTGATGGCGGCGATCTGGTTGAGCGCCGGCTCGAGGGGTGCCGCGCCGAGTCGCTCGATGGCGACGGTGTCCATGCAGGTCGCGTAAAACGCGCCGACCTTCCACTCACCTGTACCCGGCGTGTACTGGCCGGACTTCACTCGCAAGACGGCGGTGTCGAGAACGTTGCGCAGGACCTCCTGGTTTTGATCGAACAGCTGGTCGAACGCACCGTAGGTGGGATAGTCGCCGGGAATCTTCGCGCGCTTCAACCATGCGCCGTTGGCGAACTGGTAGAAATCTTCGCACGGCGCGCAGGTCGTATCGAGGTTGGCGCGATCGAACGGCACAGTTTGCAGGGGCGCTTGTGCACGGAGGGATGCCGCAAGGGTGAGCAACAGGGTGAGCGAAGAAAGGGCAGAGCGGTGCGAGAACATCAGGTAGGTCCTCCAGGGAGAGCTGTCTGGCGCGCGGTCCTCGCACGACACGCATCGCCACAAAGTATTTCGGAACAATCAGGATCCCAGCACCGATCGGCTTCCGAGCCCGCGAAAGCCTTCACCGGTTCGATTCCCGCGCGATCCAGAATCAGCTCCGCCAGTTTTTCGTGTACTCCAAAAGCGGGCGTGACGTTGAAGGTCACGTGGGGGAACGCCTTCGCTGCCTGACCGACCATTCGCGGAATGTCTTTCGTCGAGTGTCGTCCGGGCGAAAGCATGTACGGGAAAACCGTGACATCCGTCGCCCCGGCTTCTACGCAATCGGTAAATCCACGCGCGATGTCCGGCTGGGCCAGCTCCATGTGAGCGTGGCGCACGACTACCTCGGGGCCGGTCATTGTCTGGAGCAGGTTCGACATGCAGGCGAGCATGTCGTTCGCCTCGGCTTTCACCGAGCCGTGGTCGACGATCAGAATTCCCTTCATGTGCTCAAAATGGCGGCGGAATCGCTGTCCGACTAGTGCGGTGCCTCGTCGAGGGCGGTTCCGCGGTGCCAGGTGGGATGCGCCAGGCCGCCGGCATCCTCGTAAAAGTGAATTTTGCCCGGCGCGTACATTTTGGTCAGGGTGATGATCTGACCGGTGTGCATCGCGAAGTGCTCGACCACGTGATAGACCGCGGCAAGAACCGTCGTGTCGCGGTCTTGAATCACGAGGGATCGCTGGAGATCCTGCTCGCTTAGGGTGGCGAGAACCGAATCCGCTTCCCTGAGAACCGAATCGAGGTTGTCGAGGAGCTTCAACCCGTCGGCGCCGTCTCGCTGGGTGAATTCCCCGGCTCGATAACGGGTGACCGATCGCCCGCCGATACTGCCCAGAATCCACTCGGTAACGTTGCCGGTCAGGTGGATAATGAGATTGCCGACGCTGTTCGAACCCTGATTCGGCCGCGCCCAAACGGCGACCCGCGGCAGTGCGTTCACGCAATGGCGGATCTTGATCGGGTACTCCTTGGTCAGCCAATAGCGCGAGCGCGCGACGAAATTCTCGCCGACCGTCATTACGCCGTCTTTGCCTCGGCGGCAGCAAGAGTGTCTCTGAAGACCTCGAGCGCCAGCTCGATTTTTCCGAACGGCGCCGAGACCTGGACGCCCTGCACG
>QHUA01000038.1:1193-10428 GCA_003221805.1 Gemmatimonadota bacterium | reverse complement strand
GCTTCATCTGCACCTGCCGCTGCTGTTTGGAGGCGATGTCGCGAATTATCGAAATAAGTTCTTGCACCGCCAGTTGGACCTTGGCCAGCCGGCGCTCGAGCGTGCCCACCTCCTGCATCAGCGCGCGGCGCTTCTCATCCAGCTCCCGCACGTCGTCGGGCATTTGCTCGAGCTGCTCGACGCGCGCCTTGTAGTAGTTGCCGTCCACGTTGACCGTCTCCAGCATCTCGTCGAGATGCTCGACGACGGTATGAAGACTCCCGCCGAGCGGACGCGCGCAAGTCGGGCACTCGCCATCTTCGCCAACCGCGACGACTCGATCGCGCTGATGCTTCAGCTCCGAGTACTGCTGCCGAAGCGCCTCACGCTTGGTCTGCGCTTCCTGGCGATCGCGGACCCATTCCGTGCGCCGCGCCTCCAACAAGCCCTGGGCGTCCTCGAGCTCGGCACGCCTCTTCTCCAACTCCAGAGTTGCTTCTTCCTCCAAAGCCGGCGCGCGCTCGATCCGCGCATGACGCTCTTCGAGGCGAGCGATTTCTTCTCGCAAAGCAGCTTCTGCTTCGAGAAGCGTCTTGCGGCGACCTTCTTCGCGATAAAGAGTGTTGAGCGCCTGCAGCTCGACGTTCAGAGCGAACAACGGCTCGATTGCCTCGCGCAACGTGTCGAGCTGAGATCGCGCCGCCTGCACGCCCTCCAGCTCGCGCGTGATCCGTTCGGCGTCGCGATGCAGCGCCGCTTCTTTCTCCTCCGCGACCGTGATTTGCGTCAACAGCTGCGCCGACTGCTCGCGCTGACGTTGCACCATTTCCCACCGCGGCTCGACGGCCATCATCTCGCGCTGGCGTACCGCACCGCGGTGCGCAGCCTGCTGCGCCCGCGCTTCCGCCTCTTCCTTCCGCGACGCCGCTTCAGCGAGAGAGCGCAGAACTGCTTCGGGGTCCGGCATTCCGCGCTGCATGCCATCGATCGACGCCCGAACCCGATTTCGCTTCTCCCGGGTCAGGTCCTGAGCGATGCGGAGTTTTTCATAGCCAAGAACTCGCGAAAGGAACTGTCCACGCGCGCCGGGCTTCATCGCCGCCATCACGTTCAGCTCTTTCTGACCCGTGAAGTAGGTGTGGTAGAATTCCGAGAGCGTCATGCCGAGCCGGCGCTGCAACAGCTCGTTGACCGCGGATATCGAGTTCGCGATCGGTGTGTCCGCGCCATCGAGATAGACCTCGGCGCTGGTCAGCGCGCGGACGATGCGATAGCGATGCGAGCCGAGCACGAAATCGAGCTCGACTTCAACCTGTGCCCGGGCACCGGCGCCCATGAAGCGAATGGAGTCGCGATTGCCGCGGATCGCCTGGTTGCCGTACAACGCCCAGGCGATTGCCTCGAGAACCGTCGTCTTGCCGGCGCCGTTGGGACCGATGATCCCTGTGAGTCCCGTCTCGAAATGAATTTCCGTGTTCGCGTGCTGACGGAAATTCGTGAGCTTGAGACTATTCAGCCTCACGCCGCGGATTCCTCGCCGGTCGGTCCTGCCACCAAATCCGCCTCGCGGAGGTAATGCAGCCCGAGCTCGACGAGAGCTTCGCGGTCGATGTTCTCGGTGAGCGGGCGCGAGCGGAGCTTGTCGCGTACCGTATCAGCCAGTGATGCACGCCGTCCCGGCGCGCCTTCCCCTTTTTCCGGTCTTACGATCTCGGGACGACGGGTGTCGAGATGGAAGTGCAGCGCCCTGCGCTTGTATTCGCGCAGCGCCTTGTGATCGAGCTCGCGGAGGATATGGCGCGGCACATCCCGCACGACCAGACGAACGATTTTCTCGTCGATTCCATCCTCGCACCCGTCGAGCGCGTCCCGAATCGCTTCATCGAGCGAAGCCGGCGAGAGACCCTCGCCGGAGAAGGGGGTGAGATCCACCCACCGCCGCACCGGCGGAATCGGATGGAACTTGTGCGTCCTGCTGGTGAGATCGTGCTCGATAATTCCCTTGCCGCCGATTCCCGATTCGCGCTCCTCTGCCAGCTCTCCCCAGGGATTCGTGCTTGTGTAATCGAGCGAGCCGGAATAGAACGCGTTATCGGTCACCTGCCGATAGACGTGATAGTGACCGAGCGCGACGTAGTCCCACTTGTGTGCGCCCAGCTCTTCCAGCGTGATCTCCATCGGGGAGCGATCGAGCTCGCGCCCGTATTTCGGCAGCACCCCTTCGATTTCGCCGTGGAGCAGGAGAATGTTGTATTTCGCGGCCGGATCAGGCTCGAGCCGTGGCTTACCCTGCGCCATGTCGGGAACGGCAAGAATTCTGACATCGAGCGCGTCGAACGGAACCCATTCTGGATCGCCATCCACCACTTTGATCCCGAGCTGACTGAACAGCCGCAGGATGCAACCTGTCTCGCTGGTGCGGGGCGTGTCATGATTGCCGGCGACGATGACGATCCCTGCCTCCGGCAGCATCTCCCTCAGCCGCTGGAACTGAAGGAAGGCGTGCAATATGGCCGGATTGGTCGGACGCACGGTGTGAAAAACATCACCTGCAATCAGCACGAGATCTGGCTGCAGCTCGATGACCTTGTCTATTACGCGCTGCAAAGACCTCGCGACGTCGTACTCCCGTTGATTCAGGCCGGTGGGAGTCTGTCGCTGATACTGTCTGAAACCGAGGTGTATGTCTGCGAGGTGAACCAGTCTCATCGTACGCGCATCGCCCTTATCCACTGCGTGATCTTCGTCCGCACCTGCATCGGTGAGCGCTGTGCCTCACCCTTGCGGCCCGGAGCCGACGCGATCGTCGACCGCACGATGATGCTGCTCCTGGAGTCGGTAATCCAGCCGAGCCGTCGATCGATTTGAATCGTCCCCGTCAAAGTGCCCGAGGTAGTATAGCCAGCCGCTGGCGCGGGCGCGCCTGATGTGGTTACCCGCGACATCGTGCCGCGCAATGAGACATAAGCGATGTCGCCGTTGCGGCCGAGCGAGTCGAGCCGGAAGGTGGCTTTCACCGACCCTAGCGCGCCCGGATCGCCGCTGAGCGGGATCTGCATCTCCCGCGTCCACTTCTCGCCGACCGAGACAGGCTGTCGCGCCAGCATCGCCGGCATCCCCCCGAAAATTTCCTGCAGATCGCTGGTTGGATCGCTGTCGTGGACCACTTCCATCGCGCCGTCGGGCGAGACGCGTAGCCAGATCCGCTTCGATTGTTGAGCGCGCCGCCTTAGATCGTCGAGCGGGGCCTGCGACGCCGGGGTCATCTGCACCGAGTCGGTGATCGTCTGCATCAATGTTCCGCCGGACGTCCACTGCTCGGCGATCGCGCGTGTGAACACCTCCACTGATGTCGTCATCGTGCTGGTAGAGTCGCGGCCGCGCTCGCGCGTCGTTCCCGTCATCTCCACCTGTTGCGACAAGTGCATGCGCAAAGTGTCGCCAATGTGGGGCCTTATCTGGAGCAGAACTGCCTGGGAATGCGCCGCCTGGGTAACGAAAGCCAGAGCTAAAAAGATTTTCTTGCCACGCATTCGAATCTTAGAAACCGTACGGATCGTTTTCCGGCGCCGACTTGATGCTGGCGGCCATCGGACGAGCTGGAGTATGAGTGGGAATGATTTTCCGGAACTGCGCGATGAAGTACGCCTTCACATCGGCGGGACGCGCGAGGAGTGTCGCGTTGCGTGCCCGAATGATTTCCTCGTCGTTGTACAGCGCGGTGATCTCCTGGACCCAGGGCAGGGTGATCGTTGGGTCGAGCTGTCGAAGCGTCCGCAGCACCGCTGCGTCGAGGGGAATCTCACTCGATTGTGGGTAGCGCTCGGCTCCTTCGCGTCCCTGCATCACTGAGGGACGCGGGAAGCGAACAAAGATCGGCTGCGTGAAATGTGGATGTCGAATCATCAACTGCCCTTTCTCCAACGTGGCCAGTTTGGTTCTCGTCGCCGGGCTCAGTACTGCATAGCCGGGAGTCGACAGCTCGTCGGCGTCCATCCTGCCGAAGAGAGCCGTCCCCGAGTTTCCGACGACACGCCGATGAACCTGGGACCGGAATTGCTGCGCGCTGAACAGAACGAGGCCGAGGTACCGGCCCCGCTCCGCGATATCGAGCAGCATTTTTCTGACGTAAGTATCGGCTCCATCACCCGGCGCGTATTTGTTGAGCTCGTCGACGAAGACGACGAGATGCTTGACGCCCAGATCCCGACGCTCCAGGTGCTCGCGGAGCTTGGACACGATGCGAGCGAAGATGAGATCCTGAGCATCTTCCTCGAGGTTGGCGACGTCGACTACATACACCGTGCGATCCGCAAAGCTCCCGAATGGGAGATCGCTTACATCGCCGGTGTCGGTGACCAGTCCGGCGCAGCGGGTGGAGATGTTCGACAGGCGGTTGCGGACCTTGCGAATGGTGGCCACATGATGGGTGCGCCAGCTCTCGCCGTCCCTCTTCTCCATTCCCTGAAGTACATCGCGGAACCAGGCATCCAGGTCGGCGAAAGACTGCACTTTGTGGGTCTTCGTCAGAACGGGATCCCTGAATTCCTTGTCGAGGATATTCTCCTTGATGAAATCGATCAGCGCGTCTGCCTTGGCGTCAACGTCGTCCTTGTTGAGCAAAACCTCCGCGAACTGAAGGACCTCACGCAGCCCCCAGGTCAGAGGAGTCACCTTATCGAGTAGCGCTTCGTTGTTGCGGAAAGTGTTGAGCGAGAGACCCTTCGCAGTGTAGGGTGCGAAATACTCGACATGCTGGAATGGCCTCGGCTCGACACGCAGCTTCTCGTACAGAACCTGGTCGGATTCCTCTACACTGCCCGGCTGATCCAGATAGCAGAGGTCAGGCCCTTTCACATTGAAGGCGACTGCTGCAATCGATCCTTTGTCCTCCGGGAAATGCGTGAACAGGGAAGAGAGCAACCACTCGACCGCACTCGTCTTCGTCGCCAGGCCGGAGACACCCGTGATGTTGAGGTGAGCTGCCTCCGGGCCGAGCAGGAAATCAGCGTCGAGGTAAATCACCGCGTCAGTGCCACCAGCGCGATAAACCCCGACCGGAATTCCGGTGTTCGCGCCTTCTCGCAGATAGCTGTCCATGCGGAGCGCAATCTGCACATCCGCTTCATCCGCCAGAAAAACCTGCCCCATCGGAACGGGTTGCAACGGCTCTTCGGGAATCTGGCGGAGAACGGCCGCGGTGTAGAGACGAATCTCGGTTCGCTCACTCGGCGCGTAGCCGGCAGTCGTCGGCAGACCGTCGTGGCCGAGCACATCGTGCAACGGCGACTGAAGATCGGTGTAGCTGAATCCCTCGACGACGATTCCGTAGATGTGCGGGATCTGGCCGTCGATTGGCTGCGCCCCATCGACGCGCACGATAGTCCCGATTCCCACCGGCGAATCGATCGCCGTCCAGAAATGGAATTCGTGCGGAGTGTTGGGCTTTCGCTCGGTCGCGACGACGCGACCCAGTGCTTCGCTCATGAAATGGCTCTCAGGAATTCTTCGGCCTCGCGTATGCCGTACGACATTTTGTCCCAGCGTCCGTCGGGAAGGGCCAGGGGGCTCGTCTCCGCCAGAACCCAGCGCGATATCTCGTCAGCGCGATCGCCCGGATTCTCACACTCCGACATCTCGATTCTAACGAGGCCCCAGAGGGCGTCGTGCCCGGTTGTGTCGCGGAGTCTCAGGTAAATACTGAGGAGCGTTCGCCCTTCGCCAGGTTCAGCACGGTCCGCAAAGCGTTGCCCTCGACGTACAACGTGCGATGGCTCTTTACCACGCCGATCGCGCAGGCAGAGGTTGCTACCTTGTCGCTGCGACTAATGCCGCCGTCGATGAAGATCGGACCCTCGGCACGCGTGCACCACGCTTCGGCGAGTTTGTCCTCGAGCGCCTCTCTGTCTCGATCCACGGCACGCACAGCCCGCTCGATCAACGCCGTGGGGTGGGGATTTACTTGATCGTCCTTCGATTCGGGAGCCGAAGTATCTATTACGGGCCACGGGGCATTCTCATCGACCTGGGCACCAACGATCTCCGACAGTGGTGGGAGTAATCGCAGCGGCAGGTAGAATCTGTGCTGGACGGCAGGTTTCTGGTGACCCCATGTCGTCAAACGACGATTGGCGCGCGAACGTACGGCGGCGGTGGTGATCCCGAAGACAAGCGGGATTCCTTCACGCTGCGCGATTATGCGCACCTTCTGGGAGCCGTCGAGAAAAGCAGCGAAACCCGACGCCATGCCGCGACTCACGTTCGGAACTTTCTTCGCGCTGAGGGCGGTTCCCTCGACGATTTGAGCCGCGCGCAGCTGCGGCTGGTCGACGATCGCGCTGGTTTCAACGTCCACGCTGTCGTTCACCGCGCTTACGCCCGCCAGCCGCTCGGTCAGCAATCTGTACGCGACGCGGCTGGCCGCGTCTGCTCCGGAACTCAGGATCGGCACGAAACCTACTCGAGACCGATGTCCCAGGCCTGCTCGAGATCCTTTTTCGAGTACGCTCGGAATGCCGTAAGAGTGTGCGTCGACTTGATCCCGGGAACCACTGTCACTTCCTCCGTCACGATTCGGGCGATTGCATCGTGCTCGGCAACTTCCACCATCGCCACGAGGTCCCATTCGCCGGACACAGAATACACCTGGGAAACGCCATCGATGCCCGCCAGCTTGGTCGCGCACTCCGCGATCCTCTGGGGCTCGGCTTTAATCAAAACAATGGCAGTGATCAATTGTGCTCCTGGCTGCAAGCCCTTAGCCTGACGCCGCCGTTACACTGTATCTTTCGTGAGCAGCCAGGCCGCTTTTTCGCGGTCGGTCATATAACGATATCGGCGTGGCGGATACTCCGCCACGTTGTGAATAGAGGTCGAGATGGCGGAATTGGAGGAAATTGGAGAGCGCGCTACGGCACATCCCGCACGCGCTCAGAATCTGGTCTACACGCTTCCGCACACGACCGAATCGATCGCGGAGTTTCTGACCCCAATACTCTCCCGCGTCGATCCATCGGCGGGCGGCACGCAAGTCGTAGTGGTGACTCGCGATGCGGAAACCGCGCTCACGATCTCGGAGACGATTCTCCGGCTTTCCGGACCGGCCGCCATCGAAGTCGTTCCGATAACGAGCGCCGGGCGCGCCGGGAGAATTTTCCGAAGTCGCCCCGTGCTGGCTGTCGCAGGGACGGCAGTCGAGCTGAGCGGTCTCGTCCGTGCTTCGTTGCTCAAAGCGGAAGCCGTCCGCACCATCGCCGTAGCCTGGGTAGATGACATCCTGGGAGAGGGGGAAGAGACGGTCCGCGCCCTGGAAGCGCTACTCGGCGAGCTAACGGACGCAGGACGAGTAATTGTTGCGCGGAAGGCCACACCCGCGCTCGAGAATTTCGTTGAGCGCTACGCACGAAGGGCGCGGCGAACGGGAATCGCGGAGACTGTGGCGCCACAGTTGCCCGTCGATTACGAGCTCCCGATCATCAGGTACCTCACGGTTGCGAGGAGCGCTCGTTCGAGTGGTCTGCGCAAACTGCTCGACGATCTCGATCCCCCGTCCGCCTTGATAGTCGCTCGCGACGAGGCCGCGGCCAGCGAGGCAACTCAAACGCTCAGGACCCTCGGCTACCACCAGGACGACAAGTCGATCAACGTCATCCGCGGCGAGCCGGGGAATGCCGCAGCGCACACCGTCATCTTCTATCAACCGCCGGTGACGCCGGCGGAGTTGCAGCGGGTCGCGGTCGCCAAGCCCGTCCAGATAGTCGCTCTCGCTGCACCGGGTGAGGTCGCCTGGCTGCGCGAGCTCGCCAGCGGCAGCCTCGCGCCACTCAACCTCCATGGGCCGGAGAGACGCGCGCGAGATCGGGACGAGGCGGTCAGAGAGGAGCTACGGGCAGTTCTGTCGCGCGGAGTCCCGCCCCGTGAAGTCATTTCCCTGGAGCCGCTGCTCCGCGAGTTCGACGCCACCGAGCTCGCTGCTGCGGCGCTGCACATTCTAGAGCGTGAGCGGGCGCAGCGGCGAGCGGCGGAAGTGAGTCCGCCGCCGGCCCCGAGGCCGCGGCCAGCAGATGGTGAACGACCGAGAGAAGAGCGCCCGAGAAGCGACCGCAGGGATCGCGGCGCGCCACCACGCGGACGGCCGGATAGCGTGCGACGCGGCGGACCGCCCGATCGGCAAAGTGGGAGCCGCGGAGGAGCACCGCGGAGAGACCGCGACCGCTCGTGAGCGGGCCGAGCGGACCATTCCACCAGAGCGGTGGTTGGGTTGAAGTCATTGCCGGCGTCATGTTCAGCGGAAAGAGCGAGGAGCTGATACGCCGCGTCCGCCGCGCGGTCATCGCTCGCAAGCGGGTGCAGGTCTTCAAATCTCACCTTGATGCCCGCTATTCGGGTATCTACTCAATCTCCAGCCACGACGGGCGCACCGTGGAAGCCATTCCAGCGGATTCGGCGGCGCAAATCACCCAGCAGATCGACCCGACCGCGAACGTCATCGCCATCGACGAAGCCCAGTTCCTGGATGATGGAATCGTTCCGCTGGTGACGTCACTGGCAAGCCGTGGCCGAAGGGTAATCGTCGCCGGAACTGACACCGATTTTCGCGGCGAGCCCTTTGGAGCGATGCCGGAACTAATGGCTATAGCGGAGGTCGTTGATAAGCTGCACGCGATTTGCGTCCTGTGCGGGGGCCCCGCCAGCCGCAATCAAAGGCTGATCGGTGGTCGGCCCGCTCCTTACAACTCGCCGCAGATCATGGTCGGCGGCACCGAGTCGTATGAGGCGCGTTGCCGAATGTGTCATACGGTACCTGCGGGCGACGCGGCTCAGGTCCCGCTTCTGTAAGCCTCTCGTCAGGCTGCAGAGGTAGGGGAAAACCCGCCTCGCTCCAAGCAGCAGTTTATGCGTGACAGGGTTGGAAGAGATTCCTATCTTGGCGAACGCACGGCTGCTGTTGAACCTCAATCCAGGGACAGATGCTTCTTATCGGACTGACGGGGAACATCGCCAGCGGAAAATCAGAGGTAGCTCGCATGCTGGCCGAGCGCGGCGCTACGCTCATTGACGCGGACGTGCTCGCGCGTGAAGCGGTGCGCCCCGAGACGCAGGCATTGAAGGACATCGTCAAGCGCTGGGGCAAGGACGTTCTAAAAAAGGATGGAAGCCTCGATCGCGCCGCGCTGCGTCAGATCGTTTTCGCGGATCAGGACGAGCTCGACGCCCTCAACCGAATCGTCCATCCGGGTGTGACTCGACTTCGCGA
>QHUA01000038.1:0-1181 GCA_003221805.1 Gemmatimonadota bacterium | reverse complement strand
CGAGAGAAATCTGGTCGAGGAGTTCGATGCCATCGTGCTCGTCGACGCTCCGCGGCCCCTCAGGCTCGAGCGAATGGTCGCTGCGCGCGGCATCGAAGAGACGGACGCGATGAACATGATCGCATCGCAGATGCCCGCCGAGCTGAAGCGCGCCCGCGCCGACTTTGTGATCGAGAACATCGGGTCGCTCGAGGATCTCGAGCACGACGTAGACGCCCTCTGGAGTTCCCTTCAGCGCGATGCGGCGCCGCTGGAGACGGCTGCTCAGGTTTCTTGACTCTCTTTTGAGGCGCCGATAGACTTCGCGCCCGAGCGCACGGCGATCGGGCGCGAATCTACTTTCTGGGGCACAGTGGCCAACATCCCGAGCGATCTCCGGTACACCGAAGAGCACGAGTACGTGCGTAAGGCCAAAGACGGCAACGCCGAGATCGGCATCACGGATTACGCTCAGGGCGAGCTGGGCGATGTTGTGTACGTGGAGCTGCCGAAGGTCGGAGCGAAGTTCGGCAAGCACGACGTTTTTGGAACCATCGAAGCAGTGAAAGCCGTCTCCGAGCTGTTCGCGCCGATTGCCGGCGAGGTTGTCGCCATTAACGACCGGCTCGACAAGGAACCGGCACTGGTGAACACCGATCCCTACGCCGCCGGCTGGATGATCAAGGTGAAGCCGGGCAATCCCTCAGAGATCGATGCGCTTTTGACGGCGGACGCGTACACGAAGCACATCGCCCAGTAAACGTCAGCCGTTGATCTAATTGTCAAGGCGGGCCGTTGATCTGGCCGCTCAATGGCCACCACAAAACTAAAGCAGGGAGCTGTAAGCTTAGTCAGCTCGTTAGCTCCCAGCTTACATACTGGCGCTTCAGATCCGCGCAATTCTCAGATCGCGTTTCTCCGTCGAGATCTATCCAAAGCCGGGAAAACCGCGACCGTCCGACACTATACGCCGCCGGAATAGCTCGCAGCTCCCAGCTGACTAAGCTTTCAGCTCCCTGCTTTAGTTTTGTGGTGGCCAGATCGCGTCAAGATCAACGGCCCGCCTTGATTCGGTGATCATTGGCTGCGCGCGCGGTTAACGCGGCAGGCACCCCAATGAGAAATGCGTGGACGACGATGCTCCACGCGACCCACCAGAACAGGAACGACGGCGGCTTGGCGAACGAAAGTGGGATAACCAC
>QHUA01000037.1 GCA_003221805.1 Gemmatimonadota bacterium | reverse complement strand
GGGCGTGTCGTACTCATCGAGGATCTCACCGACGATTTCCTCCAGTAGGTCTTCCATCGTCACGACGCCGGCGGTCCCGCCGTACTCGTCGAGCACGATTGCCATGTGCTCCTTGAGTCGCTTGAAGTCGGCGAGAACTTCCTCGACCTCCCGCGAACCGGGGATCACGTGCACCGGTCGCATGATCGACGGCAGATCGAACGCTTCCGTGTTTGCCCGCGGCGCCAGCAGCTTGAGCAGATCCTTGGCGAGCACGACGCCGATGATGTTGTCGATTGACTCGTCGTACACCGGATACCGCGACAGCCCGCTTTCCTGGACCACGCCCAGTACCTCAGAGAGCGTCGCCTCGACGGGAAGGGCGACGAGCTCGGTACGCGGCGTCATCACCTCGCGCGCATTTTTCTCGGAGAACTCGAATACGGCGTCGATGAGGTCGGCATCGTGCGCCTGCATCTGGCCGCCCTCTTGTGATTGCTCGACGAGCAGCCGGATCTCCTCCGGTGAGTGCACCGCCTCATCCTGGCCGGCCGCTTCCTGTCCGAGCGCGTGCAGGATGACCTGGGACGATTTGTTCAAGAAATACGTGAACGGCTTGGTCACCAGCGCGAACAATAGAAGCGGTGGCGCCAGCCAGCGCGCGAGTCCCTCGGGATGATTGAGCGCCGCCGCCTTGGGCGTCAGCTCGCCGAAGACGACGTGAAGGTAGGTGACGACGATCAGCGCGATGGTGGCGCCGATCGTGAGCCGCACCGACGCTTCAATGGCGAACGGCAGATTGTTGAACAGCGTCGCGAAGATGTCGCCGACCGTCGACTCGGCGACCCAGCCGAGGCCGAGGCTGGCGAGCGTTACGCCAAGCTGGCTCGCGGAGAGAACGCGGGAGATATTTGAGGAGGCCCGCAGCGCAATGCGGGCGAGCCGATCACCACTCCGGGTCATCGCCTCCAGACGCGTCCGTCTGGAGCGGACAAGAGCGAACTCGGCGCCTACGAAGAACGCGTTGAGGAGCACGAGCAGAATTATGGCCAGCAGCCGACCGAGCACGGATGCAAGTTATCACAATTCCGGGCACGGACACCAGCACAGCGGCGGGCACCCGCATCACCACGGCCTCGGACATTCGCACGTAGGCGATGCGTCGGAGGCGAGCTTGCGGCTCGCTCTGATTCTCACGGCCGTCCTGCTGATCGTCGAAGTAATCGGCGGCCTGTTATCGAATTCAATTGCGCTGCTGGCCGATGCCGGTCACATGTTCACTGACGTCGCCGCACTCGGGCTGGCGTTGTTCGTCGCCTGGTTCAGCCGGCAGCCAGGCACACCGGAAAAAACGTACGGATATCTGCGCTGGGAAATTCTCGCCGCTCTCATCAACGGCTCGACACTTCTTCTCATCTCCGGGTGGATTCTCTGGGAGGCGGTCGCGCGACTGCGAGAACCGCAGCCGGTTGCGGGCGGATTGATGCTCGGCGTCGCGACAGCTGGGTTGCTGGTAAACATCGTTGCCGCACGAGTGTTGGTCGGTAGCTCCTCACGCAATCTCAACACGCGTGCCGCGTATCTGCACATACTCGGCGATCTCCTTGCCAGCCTCGGCACGATCGTGGCGGCGATTCTGATTCGATTCACGGGTTGGTTGATGGCGGATCCGATTGCGTCGATTCTGACGATGGGGCTGATCATGACGGGCGCCTGGCGTCTCGTGAGAGAGTCCGTCGACATCCTGCTCGAGTCGACGCCGGCGCACATCCCGCTGCCGGCGGTGCGTGGCCAGCTCGAGGCGATTCCCGGCATCGAGTCAGTGCACGATCTACACGTGTGGTCGGTCACGCCCGAGGTCGTCGCAATGAGCGCGCACTGCATCGTGCGAGAGCCAGACCGACAGCAGCACGTGCTCGAGCACATCCACGATGCGATGCGTCTGTTTGGCATCCAGCACGTGACCATTCAGCTCGAGCGAGACGAGATGCTCGACCGCGAGAGGCACTTGCACGCCTAGCTAACTTATAAGGCTATGGCAAAGCAGGAAATTCGTAACGTCGCCATCATCGCGCACGTCGATCACGGCAAGACGACACTCGTCGACAAAATGCTGCGGCAGGCGGGCGCGTTTCGCGAGAATCAGGTGGTCGTCGAGCGCGTGATGGACTCGAATCCGCTCGAGCGCGAGCGCGGCATCACCATTCTGGCGAAGAACACGTCCATTCGCTGGCACGGTACCAAGATCAACATCGTCGACACGCCTGGCCATTCGGATTTCGGCGGCGAGGTGGAGCGCATTCTACGAATGGTCGACGGTGTGCTGCTCGTCGTCGATGCATTCGATGGTCCGATGCCGCAGACGCGTTTCGTTCTGCGCAAGGCGCTGGCGCTGCAGCGCACCCCCATCGTCGTCATCAACAAGATCGACCGCCCCGGCGCGGATCCGCTGCGCGTTCATGACGAAGTTCTGGATCTCTTCATCGAGCTCGAGGCCGATTCTGCCCAGCTCGACGCACCTGTCGTCTACGCCTCTGCGCGCGAAGGCGTAGCGACGATGGATATGGATGTCACTCCCGTCGATTTGTCGCCTTTGTTCGACTCGATCATTCGACACGTGCCTGCGCCACCCAGCGATGCGGATAGTCCGTTCCAAATGCTGATCTCTACGATCGATCACTCTCCCTATTTGGGGCGGCTGGGCATCGGCCGCATCGAGCGCGGAACTGTGCACGTCGGTGATCCGGTCGCACTGCTACCACTCGATGCCTCCCAAAAAAGCGAGCAGTCACGGGTCACCAGGCTCTTCACCTACGAGGGCCTCGATCGCATCGAGGTGCCGGAAGCGTCGGCTGGAGAGATCGTCGCCCTTGCTGGACTCGAGGGTGTCGAGATCGGGCTCACCGTGACGGACACCGAACACCCCGAGCGTCTGGCCGGAATTTCTGTCGAGGAACCAACCATCTCCGTCGACTTTCTCGTCAACAACTCGCCGTTCGCCGGCAAGGAAGGGAAGTTCGTCACCTCGCGTCAGCTCCGCGAACGACTTTATCGCGAGCTCGAGCGCAACGTTGCCTTACGAGTCGATGACACCGAGTCGACCGATACGTGGACCGTATCCGGCCGCGGCGAGCTGCATCTGACGATTCTGATGGAGACGATGCGCCGCGAGGGATACGAGTTCCAGGTCTCGCGCCCGCGAGTGATCACGCGCGAAGGTCGCCAGGGCGAGCGGCTCGAGCCCTACGAGGAGTTGGCGATCGACGTGCCCGAGGAATTCCTCGGCGTCGTCATCGAAAAGCTCGGCCCGCGGCGAGCGGCGATGCTGGAGATGAAGAACCCAGGGCAGGGAATGGTACGACTTCTTTACAAGATTCCCGCACGCGGATTGTTCGGTTATCGATCAGAATTCCTGACCGATACCCGCGGCACCGGCATTATGCACCATCGTTTTCTCGAGTACGGACCGTGGGCGGGACCGCTCGCCGGTAGAATGCGCGGAACACTGGTATCGATGGAATCCGGAGTCATAGTGGCTTTCGCGCTTGCAAATCTCTCCGAGCGCGCTACCCTATTCGTGTCCCCGGGTGATGCCGTTTACGAAGGGATGCTCGTTGGTGAGAATTCGCGGCCGGGTGACATGGATGTAAATCCGACCAGGGAAAAGAAGCTCACCAACATGCGCTCGAAGTCGAGTGACGAGAACATTCAGCTCGAGCCGCCTCGGGAGTTGACGCTGGAAGGGGCGCTGGAGTATATCGAGGAAGATGAGCTGATCGAAGTCACGCCGCAGTCGATAAGGCTTCGCAAACGCTTCCTCAGCTCGAACGATCGTAAGAAGTTGTCACGCGAGGCGAAGCGAGAACGCGCTTCGGTCTAACAACCAGGAGATCACGGTAATGTGCGCCATGCTGGAGTCCGCGGAGAGCTTCCCGACCGACAACTCGGAGAAGCCGGAACCGTGGGTGGCGAAGCGGACACCAGACACCGATCCCGAGGACGAGGACCTCGAGGACGATGATGACTGGGACGATGAGGACCTCGACGACGACCTGGATGACGACGACCTCGATGACGAGGATGACGACGAGCTTGATGATGACCTCGACGACGATCTCATAGATCTGGACGACGAGTTCGACACCGAAGATGAGGAACGCCCTCACCCGAGTCATCCCCGCAAGTACGAGGATTAAACTGCGCGTTTCAGCGTAGGCTGATCGAATCCTTTCGGGAGCGTTGCCCTCGCGCGCAACGTCTACAACGACGCCCGCACTCCCACTTCAGCGATGTGCGTTAACAAGTCGGCTGGGTCCTCGTAGACCCGGTACGCGCCGGCACGCTCGAGCTCTTCCCGGCCGTAGCCACCCGAGAGCAATCCTACTCCGAGCGCTGGCGCGCGGCGGGCAGCGAGAAGGTCCCACACGCTATCGCCGATCACGACCGATGATTCGATCGGAACGCCCAATCGTTCAGCAGCGGCGCGAAAGAGATCCGGATCCGGCTTGGCATGCGCGACCTGATCGCGCGTCACGATCGTCGCGTCATCTCCGACGCCGAGCAGATCGAGGGCCGGGCGCGCACTTTCCATCAAACCACTGGTGGCAATCGCCCAGGGAACCCGGGCATCCGTCAGTGTGTCGAGCAGGTCCCTGGCACCGGGCAGCGCGCGCACCTGAGGCAAGTATCGTCGGTAGGCCTCACCGTGCCGCGCCAGAAGACGTGCGATTTCCTCCGGGGAAAGCCGGTGCCCGGTTTCATGAAGGAGCGCGTTGACGAGCAATCCTCCGCTCATGCCAATGCGCCGGTGAATGCGCCAGACGGAAAGAGCGATCCCAGTCTGCTCGAGAGCTTCCCGCCAGGAAAGCACGTGTTGGTAGACACTATCGACTAGCGTGCCGTCGAGGTCGAAGAGGAAGGCAGGCCGCTGCAAGCTCGAGCGCTAGTGGACGCGGATGAAGCCGGTCGTCAGGGCGTTATCGGTGGTGCAGGTAACGGTGCCCGTCCGCATCTCGCAGCTTTGCGAGGATTGAACGTGCCGCGCCATCGCGGTCCAGTCAGCGAGTTGGCTGCCGAGAATGTTGAATGCGGTCAGCGTGACTGTGACATCCTTGGACGGTCTGAATCCGTTCAGAGGACTGTCCTCCGTCGCCACACCGCCGAAATATTGTCCGTGATTGTCGGCAGCGAACTGTTCCTCATAGATCGCAACCGTACGCAGATCCGCTTTCATCGCCGCAACGTACGCCTTGTCTTTGGCGCCAGCGTAATGAGGTATCGCCACCGCGGCGAGGGTGCCGATGACGACAACGACGATCAGTACTTCGATTAGCGTGAAGCCTCGGCGTGTTGCAACCATATGCGGGCAGCAGTCGGAATGCGGGCAGAAGCCGGATGATGGGATATCCACTGCGGATTTTCCCGCCTTCAATACTCATCCGGCAGAATGATTGAATCGTGAAACGGCCATTACATCTTCGTCACAATATGGGCCACAGCGCCGATTGACCCT
>QHUA01000245.1:2929-3464 GCA_003221805.1 Gemmatimonadota bacterium | reverse complement strand
GGCGCATTTCACCGCAACAGTTTCGTATTCGGTCCCGCACTCGGAAAAATAGAGAGCGACCGCAAGGTGGTGGCCTTGACCTTCGACGATGGGCCCAATCCGGACGCGACGCCGCGGATTCTCGACACCCTGCGTGAGAAGGGAGTGCGCGCCACTTTCTTCGTGCTCGGCAGTCACGCCGAGCGTTGGCCGGAGCTGGTGAGAAGGATCTCGCATGAAGGCCATCAGATCGGCAATCACGGATATTTTCACCGCAAGCTGCAATTCAAGAGTCCCTTCTACGTTAGCCGGGACATCCGTCTGGGAATCAGAGCGATCAGGCGCGCCGGCGCTCCGACACCGCGCTATTTCCGGGCGCCGCACGGGTTCCGCAGCACCTGGACAACCCCGATCGCCAGCTCTTACGGAGAGCGCACTGTCGGCTGGTCACTCGGTGTCTGGGACAGTGATCGCCCCGGTGTCGACGAGATAGTGCGCCGCACACTCGAGGAGTGGAGCCGGGATCGATCGTTCTCCTTCACGATGGTGACGGCTA
>QHUA01000245.1:0-2923 GCA_003221805.1 Gemmatimonadota bacterium | reverse complement strand
CAGACGGCTGCTGCCCTTCCCCTCATCATCGACCGGCTGAAAGAACAAGGCTACGAATTCGCGACTCTGCCAACTGAATGAGCCCTAAGCTGAAGAAAGGGATTCGCTGGGCAATCTCGGCCGCGATCCTCGTCTTCCTCATTCTTTTCGCCCGCACAATTGATTGGCACGCCGCATGGAGCTCGATGCGCCACGCATCGCTACCGCTGCTGGCCGCCGCGATTGCCGTCAATCTGCTCTCGGTAGTGATCAAGGGAGTGCGATGGTGGCTCTTCCTGCGCCCGATCGGAATCACCTCCCTGCCGCTCGCCCTTCGCGCCACCGTCGCCGGTGCTGGGCTCAACAACGTCCTGGTTGCCAGCGGTGGCGATGCGGCGCGCGTCGTGTTCGTTTCACGCGTGTCTGGAGCGTCGAGTTCCACCGTTCTGGCGTCGATGGCGCTCGAGCGTCTGTTTGATCCGATCGGGTTCGTGATCCTGCTCGTCTTCGGCGTTCTGGTATTCGAGCTGCCACCGCAGTTCGAGCGCTGGAAGCTGCCCGCCGAGATTCTGCTGGTCGTGATCGTGCTGCTACTCGCGTTTTTCGTCTATGCGACGCGGCGGATGAAGCCTGAACACGTTCCCGAGCGTCGCGCCAAACCGCGCACGTTCATGGGAAAATTTCGAGCGTACTTCCTCAGTTTCGGTCAGACGGCGGGACGCCTCGCGACAGGGCCACGATTCCTCGCCGCGATCATCTTGTCGCTCGGGTCGTGGGCCTGTCAGCTGTGGACTTTCGAACTGGCAGCGGCTGCGGCGCATGTGAAGATGCCGCTCGCCGGCAGCCTCGCTTGCCTGCTCGGCATCAACGTCGGACTGATCATCCGCGCTACGCCCGGCAACGTCGGATTCTTCCAATTCGTCTATGCGTTGATGGCGGAGCAGTTCGGGGTGGCGCGGAACGATGCGATTGCCGTTTCGCTGCTGATTCAGACGCTGCAGATTCTGCCGCTGACGCTGCTGGGCATGGCGTTAGCGCCGGAGTTCATCTTCCGCCGGGGCAAGAAAGACACGCCGGTCGCCACGGCGGAAGAAGTTCTGGAGCGCGCGGAGAAAGCCGGCGTCGCTGAGCCAGCCAAGAAGTCGTAGCTAATCCGCCCAGGCTACGCGCCCGTCGAGGCGCGGCGAAGAAAGGCGATGAACTCGGCAGGATCGCGAGTCAGACCGGTGAAGGTCCCGCGAATTTTGCCGTTGCCGTCGACCACGGCGTACAGGGGTAGAGCGACGGTGCCGAAAGTCTTCTCCTGAAATTCCTGCTGTCGCTCGTAGATCGGTCCGTCGCCATCGGTGTATAGCCGCGCCAGCACGAACTGTCCGAGCTGCGCGCCCACGTCCGGGCGATTGAAGATGTTTGCTTCCATCCAGCGGCAATTCGTGCAAGTATAGCCGGTGAAATCAACGAAGACGAGCTTGCCCGTTCTACGCGCCAGGCTTAGCGCCGCGTCGTAGTTGTTCAGCGTCCACTCTGAGGGCGGAAAGCTGCCTGACTTGATTGCGACTGGGTGACTACGGGGAGGCAAAAATGCTTCGATTTGCGGCAGCGGCGTGGCTAATCCCGTCCAGAGCCAGAACGCAATCCAAAGCGCGATGAACACTGGCAGCATGCTTCCAAGCCGGAACTGGCGACGCTTCCGGATGCCGCTGAATCCGAGGTATCCAGCCGCGATCAACGCCAGCATCATCCACAGGATGAGCACTGTTTGTCGTATGAAGACTCCCCAGTTGAGGACGACATCGGCGTTGGAGACGAACTTGATCGCTGCACCAACCTCCAGCAGCCCGATCAAAACACGTAGCGTGTGGATCCACTCCCCCGAGCGAGGCAGTCGCGCAATCAGCCGCGGCGAGAGGGCGAGCAAGACGAACGGAAGAGCGAACGCGGTCGAGTAGACGACCATTCCGACAACTGGCGTCAACCACGAGCCCTGGGCGGCGAGAACGAGCAGCGTCCCCACCAACGGCGCGGTACACGTGACAGACGTCAGCGTGAACGTCGCACCCATGATCAGCGCGCCGAGCGAGCTTCCCTCTGGTGCCTCGCGCGCCGCACGATCCGCCACTGTGAGCACGCGCCACGGTAGACTGAATTCCAACCAACCGAACAGATTGGCCGCGAACACCACGAAAACCGTCGCCAGCGCGATGTTCACCCATGGGTCGGCGGCGAACCGATTGAGACCGGCTGCCCCGAAGAGCGCCGCCAGCACGAGCCCAAGAACCGTGAAGGTGCCTACAATCCCGAGCCCAAAGAGGGCGACGCCCCGTAATCCCGACGCACTCCGATGCTGCGGACTCGAGAAGTAGGCAAGCGTCACCGGGACCATTGGGAAGACACACGGAGTCAGCAGCGAAATCAGTCCGGTGCTCGCCGCCAGCCAGAGAAATCCGGAGCTCATTTTCTACCGGCGATGCGAATCGCCACGTCGAGCTTGTCGGTCCGTGGCGTGCAAACCTGGTAGCGGGCGCCGATCTGGAATTTGCGGATTCCGCTCGACGACCGTCCTGCGACTCCGACCGGAACCGTGAAACGCGGATTCCCCGAGTAGAGCTCGGTCTCGATCCCAAAGTTCTTGTCGAACTGGCGCTCGGGCTTGGGCGCTTTGATGACGCCGCGCACGATCACATCGGCCGAGCCAAGGAGCTCGATTCGCAGTGGAATTGGTCCGCCCGATCTTTGGGTGAGCGAGTAAATGTGCCAACCTTTCGCTATGTCCGCCTGCACCGTGATCGGCACTGTGCGCCCAGAGACGACATCTCGCGCCGCCAATCCCCCGACGACCGTCCAGTGAACCGGCCTGAGTGAGACAGCTTCTCCCGCAACTGGAAAAGCCGGTACGGGTCCGCGTACATCGGCGTTGGCGATAGTGGACGGCGCGTTGGCCGCC
>QHUA01000143.1:48996-53050 GCA_003221805.1 Gemmatimonadota bacterium | reverse complement strand
TTACAATCCCTATCGCGGTGTCCTCATTCCCGGCAGTAAACCGCCGGCGATCCAATACGTCTACAATCCCCCGTTCCGCACGGTCGCCAACGGTAAAGGGAAGTGGGATTCCGTGGTGGTTGTTCCCAACCGGCGTCGGATCGGACGCGATGGAACGATCTATCCGGCAATCAGCTACGACCGCAATCGCCTGCTGTACGCGCGGCAAACGGAGAACACTCTTGCCGATTGGTTCGCCGATGCGACAACCGGAGTGATCGAGGTACGGATTCCGTGGGGAATGCTACAAGTCGTCGATCCCTCGACCCGTAGCGTACTCTACGGCAACCCGGCGACCGGAAAAGTGGCCGGTGTTCCGACAGATGGATTCCGTTTCATCGTCGAGAGCTACGATCCGACCAAGCCGCAGTCGCCAGGCGACAAACTTCCGCGCGGGGCGGCAGGTAGTAACACGTTCGGCAATCCCGTCACCTGGACCTGGCCGACGTGGGAGAGTCCTCAGTGGTACGCTGAAGTGAAGCCTCTATTTGCCGCGATGCAGACGACGTTCGCGGCGATCCCGGAGCATCCCCCGGCTCGCTAGAAACCGAACCGCGCGCGGAGCGCGAACGTATACCAGTAATACTCGCTCCCGCTCGCCTGCGCCGGCCCCGCCACATTCGCATAAGCGCCGGACACGCTCACCTCGCGGGCCGGATCGAAACGGTAGCCGAATGACAAGGCACCGCGCTCAGTAGCACGCGATCCAGCATTCGATCCGAAGAACTCGATGTGTTGGCTGCCAAGCGCCACCTCACCATCGGCGTTCCAGCCCAGGTTTCCTCCAACGCGGCCTCGAGTGCTAACCTCACCCAGGGTATAGCGGCGCGGCGCAAAGTATCCGTCGGTCGAGGAGGTGTCATACCCGTATTGACGCCCGCCAACGGCGAGACTCCAATTTCGGTTGTAGTTCCAGCGCAAAATCGAGTTGTACGCATTGCGCGCATTCTCGCGCGTCCCGCCAGTCAACCGGGTGCGGCTTGCGCCCCCCGAGAGTGTAAAGCGCGCCGGCAGCGCAATCGCTGCGTCGCCGGTGATATCCAAGCTTATGACCCCGTTGGCGATGAGGAGAGCTGTTTCGTCGAAGGGCATTCTCGCGCCGCTCAATCCAACGCGAAGTGACGGTCCAACATTACCCGACACGCTGAGAGCGCCGCTGCCGATCGTCCGCTTGGCATTCGGCGCGATGAATGTCGTGGAATGTCGCGTCACGCCTCCCTCTGCGCGCACTTGCCAGGAGCTGGAGGCGGGCTGCCACCTCGCGAAAAGGCTGCCTGCATCACTGCGCGAATCGATCGCGGCAAAATTCGCCATGCGGCCCGTGTACCTGGCGCCGATGGTGGCGTTCCACAGCGTGCGCGTCGCGTAATCAGCCATGAATACAGTCGACCGATTGTTGTCCTTGTCGTTTATCCCGAGGCCGGTCAAGGTGATGCTCGGGCGCAGATCCGCCTGCACCCAGCGCAGCAAAGTGCGCGCATCCCCATAGGACGGATTCGTCTGCAGCGCCAGCTCCAACGCCGCTTCGGCATCGTACTGGCGACCCTGCCAGCTCAAAACCTGCGCGAGGCCCGTCAGGGCTTCCGGATCTCTCGGATCGGTTTCCAGAACGTGACGCCATGTCCGTTCGCTGCGGTCCAGCTCTCCCCTCCAACCGATCACCCGAGCCAGGCCCTTTGTCGCCGCGGCATTTCCGGTTCTCGACAGCTGGGTGTACATCGCCTCGGCTTGATCCAGCTGGCCATCCCAGGCAAGAGCGCGAGCGTAATCCATAGCTGCGTCACGATCGGTGGGGTGATCGCGGACCCACACCTTGTAGACAGCAAGGGCTTCACTCAAGCGCCCGGACCAGGCGAGGGTTTGCGCGCGGCCTATCGCAGCGTCACGCGTGCGCTGATTGGTGGCGATCAAAGTATCGTAAGTCGCTATCGCTTCGGCGTAGTGACCACCCCAAGCCAGCGTGCGGGCGAGGGCGATTCTCCCTTCAGCGTCGCGCGGCTCCTTGGCGATGTAGCGCCGATACAGCGCGTCCGCCTCGTCGAGACGATTGTCCCACGAGCGGAGCGTGGCGAGCCGGAAAATGGCGATTGAAGGCGGATCAGACTCGCGATTGACGATCTCCGCAAAGAGCGACTGCGCCAGCGGATACGCTCCCGCCTGGTATGCGCTGTCGGCTCGGACGAGTGTCGCACGCGGGCCGGGTGGGACCGGATTGGCAGCCCGGACCGGAGCATTGCCGGCGGTGCTTCTGGTCGCCGTGGCGCAACCAGCCATGAAAATGATAGCCGCCACCGCCAAGCCAGCGCGGCGGAGATTGAGATTTGAGCGCATAAAGACCTGCTGCTGATGTTGGTCGATCCGGGTATCATCCCGGATCTGCGGGGGATAACCCTCATCAAGGACGACGACCTGGGCCATTCAATAACGGGTCGCCGCGCCCCCGTCTGTATGGCTTAGAGAACGCTCCAGAAATCGCGTCCAATATCGACGCCGAAGGTCCATCGCCCGTCTCGCAGGCCCCGCGCGACGTCGAAGCGCAGTACGTCGAACACCGTGAGCGCGCCGACGCCTAGCGACGGGTACCATCCCTGTCGTGCCGTTTTGAACGGCGCCGAGCGGTCTATCCAGACGGCGTTGGCAAAAGGAGCGAGTGTGATCGTTCCTGGTGCCCGGCCAAAGCGACCAAGCGGTATCGGGAGAAACGGCGCCAGAAAGCGGTACTCAACGCGCTGACTGATGCCGGCGCGCCCGACAAATTCGTGTAAGTCTAAACGAGATGCTGCGCGGGTAAAGAGTCGCTGCCGCCGAAGATGCCTGCCCCAACCGTATGCAGCAGAACTCTGCTCGAACCGAAGGGCTTCTGCAGATCGATGGTGATCGACGGCCTGAGAAAATCGCGGCGAGGTGCGGGCGAGGCGTTTTGTTGCCCGATGCCGCTTGCTGCCAGATGCACACCGAGCTCATAACCACCGTAAGTGAGACTGGTGGGACGGTCGAGTGCCAGCGTGAACCGGACTTCATGCAGCGGCACGGCGGGAATGGTCGGCTGGAAGCGACCACTGGCGGCCCGCGCATGCACCGAGAGTGAATCATGCTGCTCGTATGACAGATCAAAGGACGGACGCCACCGCAGTCGGGCGAGTGATCCACTGAGCGAGACCGACCGGACGTCGTAGGTGTCCGTGTAATCGCTGGCAAACTCCTGCGCGGCGAGGGTGTTTCGAACGAGCGACGTTTCCTGCTCGTCGCTCACATCTCGATACTGCCGCTCGGCTGCCAGTGTCAGACGCGATCCGGCGCCGGTGCTGTACTCGAGTGCCCCGCGCCCCTTGAGCTCCTTGTCGCTGAACCCGTAGCGTCCTGATGCGGCGACGGCGACTCCGCCACCAACTCGTTGCAGAAACCCGCTGCCAAGCGCGAGACCTTCAACCCGGTTAAAACGCGCAAGGTCGGAGACGTGGCGCGCCGAAAAGGCGAAGCTGCGAGTCCGCGCCAGTGCAGCCTCGCGGACCAGCGCGCGCGCCTCGTCCTGAACTTTTTTCACATCGGCGTCGGTGACCGCTCGCACATCGGGCGGCAGCGAATCGAGCACATGCCCGGTGAACGGAAAAGGGTTTGCGGCGCGATCGGCCGGCGGGGCGAGCACGATTTCGGGACCACCGAAAAAGCTGGCCGGAGTTCCACGATTGACCTCGTAGCAGCAGATCTCCCATCGGCCGCGGATGATCCCGCGTGCTGGATAATCCAGCCACGAGCCGGTGCGGCGAATCTCGATTTCCTGGCGCCGGGGCAGCCAGAACCGCCCCTCGATGAGCGCGTTCTCCAATACCACCGATACATCTTCGAGATCCTTGTCGATGAGGGCGGCGCGAGTGAAGCTGAACGCCATCCTCACCACCTCGCCCGTCTCACGATCGATGTAAACAGCGCCGACGGTGCGTGGCTGATGGTCATCCTTTGGCCGAACCCGCACCTCATAAACATCGAGCGTCCGATCAGCCAGCCGGATCTGGAG
>QHUA01000143.1:10454-48928 GCA_003221805.1 Gemmatimonadota bacterium | reverse complement strand
ATGATGTTTCTGAAGTTGTTCTGGACGATGCCGAGGTGATCGCGATGATAGTTGATGTCGGTGGGAAGCAGCAGCGTATCACGACGGCCCATGATGCGCTGCTTGCTCAGATCGGGCGCCCGCCAGTAGACTTCCAGACCCAGCTCGTCCGCCTTCACGATCTTTGGCGGCTCCGGAAACCCCTCTCCAAATTGTGCGAGGAACGTCACGTAGCCATGCGCCGTAGCTTTGTAGTCGACGAGCGCGGTGTCGGCCAGCTGATTCGCCCTACGCTCGGTGGCGCGCTGGACGAGAGCCAAGGTGCGCTGATCGTTCCACGCTTGTTGAGCGCTCAGCTTGTTCGCGACAGCGATCAACGCCAGCACTCTGACAAAAGAGCGAAGCCTCATGGAGGGAAATTAACAGCGTGAGCTTTGAGGAATTCAGTCGACGCGCGTCTTCGGCAACACTGGTCCCGGTGTGGAAAGAATGTCTGCTCGACACGGACACACCGGTTTCTGCTTTCGCGAAGTTGAAGCGCGGCCCATTCGCGTTTCTGCTTGAGTCCGCGCCGGCAGGTGGCGAGACGTGGTCTCGTTACACGTTCCTCGGCACAGAGCCGCGATCGGCGTGGAGACTCTGCAACGGGACGGTCGAAGACTGGAACAGCAAGAAGGGATGGCACAATAAGAGGAAGCCCATCGATCCACTCGCGGACCTTGGCGCGCTGATTGATGCCGCCAAACCCGCCCACGTTCCGGAGCTCGGACAATTCTGGGGCGGCGTCGTGGGGTACTTCAGCTACGACGTGGTGCGGCTAATCGAGAAGCTTCCGCATCGTCCGCCGAACGGCGTTCGGGCGCCTGATGCGTGTTTTGTCTTCACGCGGTCCCTGGTGATTCTCGACAATCTGCGCGGGAGCGCTCGGGCGGTTATCTCCGTGCCCATTCCCAAGGGCACCGGCGACGCGCAACTCCGCAGGCTGTACGACGACGCGACCGCGGAGCTCGACGAGATCCTCGCGCGTTTGCGGGAACCCGTACGGCTCAACCCAATGTCGCCGAATTTCGGTGCGCCGCCTGTTGATGGCGACTCGAGCTACGACCAGAAGGGTTTCATGGCGCACGTCGATCGAATCAAGGAATACATCCGCGCCGGCGACTGCTTTCAAGCGCTGCTGTCGCGCCGCATCGACGTGCCGCTCGATTTTGACCCAGCGGATCTCTATCGGGCACTGCGCGCAATCAATCCGTCGCCCTACATGTACCACCTCGTTCTCGACGGAATCGAAATTGTTGGCAGCTCACCGGAGCTGCTGGTGAGGGTTTCCGACGGACGAATAACACTCCGTCCAATTGCCGGAACGCGGCGGCGCGGCAAAACAGTCGCGGAGGACGAGCAACTGTCTGCCGAGCTCCTCGCTGACGAGAAGGAGCGCGCCGAGCACGTGATGCTGGTCGATCTGGGAAGAAACGATGTTGGCCGCGTCGCGAAATACGGAACGGTGCGCGTAACCGAGCTGATGAAGGTCGAGAAGTACTCGCACGTCCTGCACATCGTCAGTCAGGTCGAGGGCGAGCTCAATGACGGCATGTCGGCGCTCGACGTGTTTCGCGCGACCTTCCCCGCCGGCACCATGACGGGCGCGCCGAAGATCCGGGCGATGGAGATCATCGACGAGCTGGAGCCGGTCGCGCGCGGACCGTACGCCGGCGCGATCGGCTACATCGGCGCTGGTGGAATGCGGATGGACATGGCGATAACGATTCGCACCTGTGTCATCTCCGATGGAAATGCATCGGTGCAGGTCGGCGCGGGAATAGTCGCCGACTCGGTTCCCGAACGAGAGTGGGAAGAGACCCGGAGCAAAGCCCAGGCGCTCCTCAGCGCGATTGCCTCGGTGAGAGACGGCAAACAGCGGAGATGATTGGGCTCAGAATTCCTTCCTACGAGCGCTTCGAGGTGGGAGGTGCGCGTGTCATCGCATCCGCTGCTTGTTCAGCCAGCGTGCGCGGAGTGCTCGAGCACGAAGGCTTGTACGAGTTCGCGGCGCGCCAGCCGGACGCGGTGGCCCTGGTTGGACGTGCGCCCGTCTTCGCGGTGACCCTTCCCGGTGATTGCGGAAGGGTTGTCGTGCGACACAACATGCGCGGTGGCTGGATGGCAAAGATCAGCAAGGATCTCTTCATCCTGCCGACGCGCGGCTTTCACGAGCTGATTGCCTCACTCAGGCTGCGTGCGAACGGTGTCAGCACACCGGAAGTCGTTGCCTACGTCTCCTACCCGAAGAACTTGATTCTGCGACGCTCCGACGTCGCAACGCGGGAGATTGCCAATGGCCACGACCTGTCGGTGGCGCTGGCCAAGGTCACCGACCATCAGCATCGCGTGATGGTCCTCGATGCAGTGGTAAAGCTGCTGAAGGCGCTCACCCATGCTGGCGCGCATCACCAGGATCTCAATCTCAAGAATATTCTGCTCACGGCGGGGGAAGGTCCGGGACTAGATGCGCACGTGCTCGACATCGATCGAATGGGCTTCAGCTCGCCCGGATCACCACTCGTGGCCAAGGCGAATCTCGACCGCCTGATTCGATCGCTGCGCAAATGGCGTGACCTGCACGAGCTTCCCTACTCCGCCGAAGACGAAGAGTATCTCCGGCTGCGGAGCGCCGAATGAATCCTCCGGAATTGCGCGTAGTTCCGGACAACATTTGCATCGTGATGATGAGCGCGGTCGGGGACACGGTGCACGTGTTGCCGGTGATCACAGCTCTCAAGCGCGTGAATCCGAAAACGAGGATCAGCTGGGTGTTGCAGCCCGGACCCGCTACACTCGTGCGTGGCCACCGAGCTGTCGACGACGTGATCATCTTCGATCGAGCACGCGGCTTGAGGGCATTCGCGGACGCCCGCGCCGAGCTGGCGCAGCGGCATTTCAACCTGGTGATCAATCTGCAGGTCTACTTCAAGGCGGGGATCGTGACAGGGTTGGCGCGAGCGCCGGTGAAGCTCGGCTTCGATCGCGCGCGTGCACGTGATATGAACTGGCTCTTCACCACTCGCAAAATCCCGCCGCACGCGGTACAGCACGTCCAGGATCAGTACTTCGAGTTTCTGGCAGCGCTGGGCGTCCCCGCGGATCCAATCGAATGGGATCTCGGTCCCTGGCCGCAGGAGCGCGAGTGGCGGGGCAATTTCGTCTCGTCGATCGATCGGCCGATTGCTTCAATCGTCGTCGCGACGAGCAAGCCGGACAAGGACTGGCTGCCGGAGCGGTGGGCAGAGGTCGCTGATTCACTCGATCGTGATTTCGGAATGCAGGTCGTTCTGGTCGGTGGTCGATCGGAGCGAGAGCTGGCGGCGGAGCGAATCGTGCTGGAGCGCGCAAAGCAGACGCCTCGATCGATGCTCGGGAGTGGACTGAGGAAGTTGGTGTCTATTCTCGATGCTTCGTCGCTGGTGCTTTCGCCCGACACAGGACCGTTGCACATGAGCGTGGCGTTGAATCGACCGGTGATCAGCCTGATGGGTTACACCAATCCCAAGCGCACCGGACCATACCGCCGCTTTCACGATCTGATCGTCGACGCGTACGGGGATCCGGGCGAGAACTATCCGATCTCAATGCAAAACCGCCCCGGCAGAATGATGCGAATCGAGGCGCGCCATGTAATGGAGAAGGTGCAGGTTTGGAGCGATCGCTATCGCCGAGCCGCGGTCCGATGACACCGCGAAAATCGGGCGGATCCGGCCCAAGGAGGTTTCCGGCCATCAAGGTGCCCATCCGCGATCAAACCTCGGCGGGCGGCGTAGTGTTTCGCGGCGAAAAAGATCGCGCCGAGGTCGTCATTGTCTCAGTCGGTGGCCAGCATCGGTGGCAGTTACCGAAAGGTCTCGTCGACAAGGCTGAGGATCCCGAGGTCACCGCGGTGCGCGAGGCGCGCGAAGAAGGCGGCGTGACCAGCGAAGTCGTCCAGCATATCGAGACCATCGAGTACTGGTACGCCGGACTCGAGAATGGAATTCGGGTGCGCTTTCATAAGCGCGTGCATTTCTATCTCTTGAAATACATCTCCGGCGACACGAAGGACCACGACTGGGAGGTGAACGAGGCCCGCTGGGTGCCGCTCGAAGACGCTGCGAATCAGCTGGCTTTCGACAATGAGCGACGCGTAATGGAGCGCGCTCGCGAGCTAATCGGCCAGCGTTAGCTCTTCGCCAAAGCGATACCTGACTCCAAGGTCGCGCATTAGCGCCGTCAATCGCGCGAGCGGCAGACCCATCACCGCGAAATAATCGCCCTCGATTCGCTCGACGATCGTCGCCCCGTAGCCCTGGATCCCGTACGCTCCCGCTTTGTCCATCGGCTCTCCGGTAGCGACGTAGGCTTCGATCTCCTCGTCGCGGAGCCGCCGGAACTTCACCTGTACTTCTTCGATCGACGAGCGGAGCTTCCTGCCGCGTGCAACGGCAATTGCCGTGATCACGGTGTGCTGGCGACCGTTAAGCTGAGTGAGCATCTGAATCGCTTCTGCCTCGTCACGCGGCTTGCCGAGGACTCTGCGATTGATGACGACGACAGTGTCAGCACCAATGGTGATCAGGTCCGGATCGCGCGCCGCGATTGCGGTCGCTTTCTCACGGGCCAGCCGTTCCGCGTGTCGGCGCGGGGTCTCGCGCTGGCGCATTGCCTCATCGATGTTCGCCGGGCGAACGTCGTGGGCGATGCCGATCAGATTCAGGAGTTGACGGCGGCGCGGCGACGCAGACGCCAGGACGACACGAACCTTGCTCATCGCTCGAGCCAGAGAGTGACGGGACCATCATTCACGAGCTCGACGTCCATCATCGCGCCGAATTCCCCGCTTTGGACCGTAAGTCCCTTCTGTCGCAGCGCGGACAGGAATCGTTCGTAGAGGGGAATTGCTTCCTCGGGCCTGGCGGCGTCGATGAAGCTGGGCCGCTTTCCCTTCTCCGCGTTGCCATAAAGGGTGAACTGGGAGACGACCAGTACGGCGCCGCCGACCTCGGACAATCCGAGATTCATCTTCCCTTCCGCGTCGCCAAAGAGCCGGAGTCCGGAGGTCTTCTCGGCCATCCAATCGACTTTCTCTGCAGTGTCACCGTGGGTGAAGCCAACGAGAAGGAGAAATCCCTTCCCGATGCTACCCACGCTGCGACCTTCGATGCGGACTTCTGCCCGCGATACCCGCTGGAGCAGGATTCTCAGTCCTACTCCACCGTGACGGACTTGGCGAGATTGCGCGGCTGATCGACGTTGGTGCCGCGCTTCACCGCCATGTAGTACGCCAGCAGCTGCAGCGGGACGGATGCCAGCACCGGCGTCAGCATGTCCTTCGTCTCCGGAATGCGGAACTCGTAATCGAGCTTGCCTTCCAGTGCATCTTCTTCGCGAGTGGTGATGGCGATTACCCGGCCGCCACGGGCTTTCACTTCCTGGACGTTCGACACGACTTTGTCGAATACCGAGTCGTGCGGCGTGATGAAGACGACGGGCATCTTCTCGTCGATCAGCGCGATCGGGCCGTGCTTCATCTCCGCGGCCGGATAACCCTCGGCATGGATGTAGCTGATCTCTTTGAGCTTCAGCGCCCCTTCCAGGGCAGTCGGGAAGCTGTAGCCTCGCCCGAGGTACAGGAAGTTCTGGGAGTTCTTGAATTCCTCGGCGATTTTTTCGATCTCGTCGGCGCGATCGAGAATGTTCTGGATCTTCCCCGGCAGGGCCTGCATCTCCTCGATGATCGCCTTGCCGTCTACCATCGACAGAGTGCGCAGCCTTGCCAGCTTCAGCGTAAAGAGCAGCAGCGCGATGACCTGACTGGTGAAGGCCTTGGTCGACGCGACGCCGATCTCCGGGCCGGCGTGAACGTAAATACCACCGTCGCTCTCGCGTGCGATGGTCGAGCCGACGACGTTCACTATTCCGTAGGTCCGGGCGCCGCGCGCCTTGGCCTCGCGCATTGCCGCCAGTGTATCGGCGGTCTCGCCCGATTGTGAGATCACGATGCAGAGAGTCTTGTCGGTGACGATCGGATTCCTGTAGCGGAGCTCGGATGCGTACTCGACTTCGACAGGCACACGAGCCAGGCTCTCCAGCATGTGCTCGCCGATCAGCGCAGAATGCCAGCTGGTGCCGCAGGCGGTGATCAGAATGTTGTCAAAGCGGAGCAGCTCCTCGTCGGTCATGTTGAGGCCGCCGAGCTTGGATGTGCCCTCATCGGGAAGGAGACGACCGCGCATGCAATTCTCGACGGTCGCCGGCTGCTCGAAAATCTCCTTGAGCATGAAGTGGTCGAAACCACCGCGCTCGATCTGGTCGAGGTCCCAGTCGATCTTGCTGACGCGCCGCTCCAGCTCCTGCGCGCGCTGATTGAGGACCGTGTAGCCTTCTCGCGTCAGGATCGCCACGTCACCGTCATCGAGGTAGACCACCTCGCGGGTGTGGGCGAGGATCGCCGATACGTCGCTGGCAACGTAGTACTCACCGTCGCC
Organism: Gemmatimonadota bacterium; assembly: GCA_003221805.1. GTDB lineage: Bacteria > Gemmatimonadota > Gemmatimonadetes > Gemmatimonadales > Gemmatimonadaceae > UBA4720. The sequence goes on along the minus strand of QHUA01000143.1, from coordinate 42,434 downwards.
CAGCCCGATCAACAGTGGACTGCCCTTCCGTGCGGCCACGATCTTGTTGCGGTCCTTGCTGGAGACGACGGCGATGCCGTAGGTGCCCTCGATTTGCCAGAGCGCCTCGATGACAGCGTCCTCGAGATTGCCATCGAACGCTTCTTCGATGAGGTACACGAATCGATGCCCCCGCGCCTGCAGTCCCTGCTTCAGTGTGCCCGAGTTCTCGATGATGCCGTTGTGGACGACGGCGATATCGCCCTTGCAGTCGACGTGGGGATGCGCGTTGCATTCGTTGGGGACGCCGTGCGTCGCCCAGCGGGTGTGACCGATTCCCATGTCGCCATCCACTGGACTGGTGACGAGCGCTCGTTCGAGCTGAGAGATCTTACCCGCTGCTTTGCGTGTCTCGACACCGGAGCCGTTCATTACCGCGACGCCGGCGGAGTCGTAACCGCGGTACTCCATGCGCTTCAGCCCCTCCAGAAGAAGGGGCGTTACGTGGCGGTTTCCGATATAGCCGATGATTCCACACATAGGATCGTTGGTTGACTGTCTCTATTGAGCCAGCGCCTCCACCGGTTTTCGGCTTTCGCGGACCAGCCTTTCGGCGTCCTCCGCGCTCGGCGCTTCTGCTATTACTCGCACGATTGGTTCCGTTCCCGAAGGACGGATGTGCACCCAGCGGTCAGGCCACGTCAGCCGCAGACCGTCCTGCGTATCCACCTCAGCGTCGCTGAAAGCCCGCTTCAGGGCCTTGTAAACGTCGTCGAGAGGAGCTTTCGGGCGATCCAGCTTGTCTTTAACGATAATGTAGCGGGGATAGGCCGCGACGATCTTCGACAGCGGTTTGCCTTCCTCGAGCAACAACTGAAGCATCAGCGCAGCACCCACCGGGGCGTCTCTGCCCAGGTGCAGCTCTGAAAGAATTACGCCGCCGTTCCCCTCCCCACCAATCGGTGCTTTTAACTCCCGCATCTTCACGGCGACATTGACCTCACCGACCGCGGCACGGATCACCCGACTGCCAGCTTCCGCGGCAACGTCATCGACTATCCTGCTGGTGGAAAGGTTCGTGACCACCACGCCCTTTCGGTGCCGGAGGACTTCTTTCGCCGCCAGGGCCAGCGTGTAATCCTCGCCGATGGCGACGCCCTCGTCGGACACCAGCGCCAGCCTGTCGACATCGGGATCCACGGCCATGCCGATGTCGCAGTGCGAATCCTGGACGAGCTTCTGCAGCTCGCCGAGGTTTTCAGCGACCGGCTCAGGCGGACGAGGGAAGCGCCCATCGGGTTCCATGTTGATCGTGGCGAGCTTGCAGCCGAGAAGCTCGAGGAGAATCGGCATGAAGCTGCCGCCGGCGCCACGAACGCAGTCCAGGCCGACGCGAAACTCCTTTCTGCGAATCCCTTCCACGTCGAGGAACGGCAGCGCCAGAATCTTTTCGATGTGCTCTCGCGCGGCGTCCTTGTCTTGCGTTATAGAGCCAAGATTGTCCCACGTGGCCCGGGGAATCATTCCCTCGACGACTTGTCGCATTTCCGCGCCTTCTGCCGCATCGAGGAAAAGTCCCGATGGGCCGATGAACTTCAATGCGTTCCATTCGATTGGATTGTGGCTGGCAGTGATGGCTAGTCCACCTGCTGCGTGGTGATATTCGACCGCCAGCTGCATAGTTGGCGTTGGCACCATTCCAACGTCGATCACGTCACACCCAACCGACTGTAGCGCGCTGTGCACCACCGCCTGAAACATTGGGCCTGACACCCGACTGTCACGACCGACGACGACGCGGGCCTTCCCGCCAGAGCGCGCCAGCGCCCATGCGCCAAAGCCGGCCGCGAATTTCGCGATGATCTCGGGCGTAAGAGCTTCCCCGACGCGACCACGCACGCCGGAGACGCTTACCATCAGACCTTCATAAGCCATTCGTGATCGTTCCTCTCGAATTCACAGTCTTGCAATTAGCGGGTAATCTACTCGCGCCGGTCAGCACGCGACGACGCATAACCGTGGCTCGACTGGTTAACTTTCCGTGCACAATCCCTTCAACGTGAAAGGCGCATGACTCGCATCTTTGACGAAGATCTGAATACAGCGTTCGGCACCCGCGCCATTCACGCGGGACAGCGTCCCGATCTGCTCTCCGGAGCAATCATGACGCCGATCTACACCACGTCCACCTACGTCCAGGAAGGACTCGGCAAGAACAAGGGCTACGAGTACGCGCGCGGAAGGAACCCGACGCGCGAGGCGCTGGAGAGAAATGTCGCCGCGCTCGAGGGCGGGACGCATGGGTTCGCGTTCAGCAGCGGGATGGGCGCCACCGACTCGATCATGAAGCTGTTCAAGTCCGGCGACCACATCATTGCCGGCGAGAGCAGCTACGGGGGCACCTTCCGGTTGTTCGACAAGATCCTGAGAAACTTCGGTTTGTGCTTTAGCTATGTCGACAGCCGAGATCCGCAGAACGTCGAGGACGCGATCGAGAAAAACACCGTCGCGATCATGATGGAGACGCCAACCAATCCGCTGATGCGCATCACGGATTTGAGCGCGGTCGGTGAGATCGCGAAGCGCAAGAACGTTCTGTTCATCGTCGATAACACTTTCGCCTCGCCCTATTTCCAGCGCCCGTTCGAGCACGGCGCCGACATCGTCTACCACTCCACCACCAAATACCTGAACGGCCACAGCGACATGGTTGGCGGGATCGCGGTCGTCCGCGACGATGATCTCGCCGAGCGCCTCCAGTTCATTCTGAATACCGGGGGAGCCGTACCGGGACCCTTTGACGCGTGGCTGGTGCTCCGCGGGACGAAGACGCTGCATTTGCGGATGCCCCGTCACGACGAGAATGGCCGCAAGATTGCTTCGTGGCTCGCCGACAAACTGGGACATGAGAACGTGATTTATCCGGGGCTGCCCTCGCATCCACAGCACGAGCTGGCAAAGCGTCAAATGAAAGGGTTTGGCGGGATGATATCGGTGCTTACCGGCAGCAAGGAAAAGGCGGCGAGGGTCCTCGGCAGCGTGCGTGTCTTCTCCTTGGCGGAATCACTCGGCGGAGTCGAAAGTCTGATCAGCCATCCTGCGTCCATGACCCATGCGTCGGTTCCAGCCGAGCGGCGCGCTGCGCTCGGCTTGAGGGACGATCTCCTGCGCCTGTCGTGCGGGGTCGAGGACGTCGGGGACCTGATCGCAGACCTAGAGCAAGCGTTTTCATGAAAGTATTGATCGTTGGTGGTGGCGGACGGGAGCACGCTCTCGCCTGGAAGTTGTCGCGCGACGATCCCACCCTCGAGCTCATAGCCGCTCCAGGGAACCCCGGGATCGCGTCGGTGGCGCGCTGCTTTCCGGTGGCGGTCGACAAGCACAAAGAGCTGGCGCACCTGGCTGAAGACGAGTTCGTCGATATCACCCTGGTCGGACCCGAGCTGCCGCTCGAGGGCGGTATCGTCAACCTCTTTCAGTCGCGCGGGCTGCCGATTTTCGGTCCGACGCGCGAGGCCGCCCGCATCGAGACGTCGAAGCGCTTTGCGAAGGACCTGATGGTTCGAGCGGGAATCCCGACCGCACGGGCTTCGCAACACAGCGACGCTCGGGCCGCCAAGGCGGCACTGGCCGAGTTTTCTTCCCCGGTCGTGGTCAAGGCTTCAGGGCTCGCCGCCGGAAAAGGTGTGGTTGTCGCGCAAAGTACCGCCCAGGCCGAGCGCGCAATCGACGCTTTGCTGAGCGATCGGGTATTTGGCAACGCTGGACGCGAAATCCTGATCGAGGAATACATGGATGGCGAGGAACTTTCGCTTTTCGTCATCACCGATGGGCATCAGGCGCTGCCACTGCTGGCGGCGCAGGACCACAAGCGATTGCTGGAGGGCGATTTTGGCCCCAACACGGGCGGAATGGGTGCCTACGCGCCGACCTCACTGGCGACGCCCGAGCTGATCTCTCGTGTGATGTCGGAGATCGTGCGCCCGACGCTGTCGGCAATGCGCGACGCCGGATCTCTATTCAAGGGTCTGCTCTACGCCGGGCTCATGATCACGGATGACGGGCCAAAGGTCGTCGAATTCAATTCCCGCTTCGGGGATCCGGAGACCCAGGCGATTATGCCGCTGATGGATTCGTCGCTGCTCGAGCTGATCGCGGCGGTCGCTGGTGGCGGATCTCTGAGTCGAGCTCGACATCCGGAGTGGAAGAACCTTTCCGCGGTGACGACGGTGGTCGCTGCAGCTGGCTATCCCGACAAGGTGAGAACGGGGGACGTTATCCAGCTGCCGGCCGCCGAGGAAGGCGTGGTGGTATTTCACGCCGGAACCGCCATTGATCCTGCCACGAATCAGCTCGTCACTGCCGGCGGCCGCGTACTCGCCGTCACAGCGGTAGCGTCGGGCCTGCTCGAGGCGGCGGAGGTGTCTCGCAACCATGCCGAGCGGGTGTCTTTCAAGGGGAAGCAGCTGCGGCGTGACATTGGCTGGCGTGAGCTGACGCGCGGTGCCCGAGTTACCTGAGACGGAGACGATCGCACGCGATCTCGACGGCGCGATTAGCGGGCGCAAAATAAAAAAAGTGTCGGTTAGAAAGCGCGATGTCCTGCGGGGGGTGAGCTCGCGATCTCTCGCGAAGCGATTGCAGGACGCCACCATCGTCCGCAGCTGGCGGCGCGCGAAGCTGGTAGTGATCGACCTCGACACCGGAGATCGTCTGGTCGTACAGCCGCGCTTCACAGGGGCTCTCCTCATCGACGACGGGAATTTTCGAGGCGCCGAACTCGACTATTCGACTTTGCGGCTGGAACTCGACGACGGCCGAGCTCTGCATTACGCCGATGTGCGACGTCTCGGTACAGTTGCGCTTATGAATGCGGATCGTTTCGCAGAGTACTCGGCGAAACTCGGCATCGAGCCACTTGACCGTTCATTTACGGCCGCGCATCTATCGGCGGTTCTCCGGGCTACCAGTCAGCCGGTGAAGAAGGTCTTAATGGAGCAGCGAAAGATCGCAGGCATCGGCAACATTTACGCAAACGAGGCGCTTTGGCGCGCACGCATCGATCCCTCGCGTCTGGCAGCGTCGATTTCGGTCGAAGAGGCATCGCTGCTTCGCGAATCGATCGTCAACGTTTTGCGCGAAGCGATAGCTGCGCGCGGGACGAGCTTCCGGGATTACCGAGATGCGCGCGGAGAGCGGGGTTCGTTCGTCGAGAAATTGGACGTGTATGGTCGCGGTGGACTTCCCTGCCGCCGATGCGGATCGAAGCTGGTGTCGACACACGCTATCGATGGGCGCTCGACGACAATGTGCGTGAGGTGCCAGCACTGAGATGACACGCGGCACTCCACGCCTCGAGAACCTGCCGACGAGCGACGCCCAACTGTCGATAATGAAATCGAACGTGCGCGACACCGCGGCGGACCGGCCCGGAGTGTATCGCATGCTGTCGAGCGACGGCGAAATCGTCTACGTCGGCAAGTCGAAGCGCGTCCGATCGCGGCTATTGAGCTACTTCCGCTGCGCGTATCCGGAAGAGAAAGGGGCGCGCATTCTACGCTCGGCGGAAGCGATCGAATGGGACTACACGCCGAGCGAGTTCGCGGCGCTGCTGCAGGAGCTGCGGATGATCAAGCGCTTCCGTCCGCGCTACAACGTGGCGATGAAGCGCGACGGACGGAATTACGCGTTTATCAAGCTGACGAAAGCGCCCGCGCCCAAACTGATAGTGGTCCGCGGACCGACGGGCGAGGATGCTGACATTTACTACGGCCCATTCGTGGGAGCGCAACGCGTCGATGGTGCTCTGCGCGAGCTCAACGACGCGCTAATGCTTCGCGATTGCCGCGCCGACCTCAAGATGTTTTTCAGTGATCAGACGGAGCTGTTCCAGCTGGCGCGCACGCCGGGCTGCATTCGTCATGAAATCGGAAAGTGCCTCGGCCCTTGCGTCGGCGGCTGCTCGGAGTCGCAGTACAGTGAAAGAGTCGCGCTGGCGCGGGCGTTTCTAGACGGATCCGACGATGGCCCGATCAACATGCTGCGTACGCAGATGGAGCGATTGAGCGCCGAATTGCAGTTTGAGCGCGCGGCTGTTTATCGTGACAAGCTCGAGCGACTGGAAGCACTACGCGCGCAATTTGGCCGGCTGCGTTTCGCCGTCGAGAACCTCTCCTTCGTTTACACCGTCCCGGGTCACGAAGGGGAGGATAAGGTTTATCTCATCCGGCGCGGAGTGGTGCGCGCGGAGCTATCAAAACCGAAATCGTCCAGGGATCGGCGGACGATGAAGCAGCTGGTTGACGACATTTTCGCTCAACCAGTCTCTGTGACCGCCCAGGTGCCGACTCACGAGATCGACGAGCTGCTGCTCTTGTCCTCCTGGTTCAGGAGATTCCCCAACGAGATGAAGAGGACGAGGCAGGTCAGCTAATCCTGATGCTCTCCCTTCCAGCGCGAAACGAGATTCTGCTCGACACCTAGCTGATCGAGCATTCTCGCGACCATGAAGTCGACGAGGTCCGGGATTTCCTTCGGCCGATGATAAAACCCGGGTGCGGCCGGCATCACCACCGCCCCCGCCCGCGCCAGACGAAGCATGTTGCCCAGGTGAATCGCGCTTAATGGGGTTTCCCGCAGAACCTGGACGCGCCCACGGCGATCGCAGACAACGTTCCCATCGAGCACGGACAAACTATCATTCCCGCGGTTCGTGACGAGCCGGATGCTGGTGCTGCACCACGATCGTCGTTGGAAAAGACCTCGACGTACGACGCCCAGGCATCGATGCCAACCGTGTCGCGCAGCGCGTCCATCGAGTCGATTCCGGCTTCGGTCGCCAACAAACGCAGTCCGTACTTCGACACGATGAGCGAGACGGGGCGATGGGCTGCCGTCAGCGCCTGCAGCAGACGAACCGCGTACGGCGCGCCCGACGCTCCGGTGATTCCGACGACGATCGGCGGAGTCGTGCTCACCGCAGCAACCTCTCGGTAAAGACGAACCCGAGAAAGACGATGCTGATCACGCCGTTCATGGTGAAGAACGCTGCATCGAGTCGCGAGAAATCATCTACCTTGACCAGCGAGTGCTCGTACAATAGCAGCACCGCCGCGACCAGCACACCAACGAAGTACAGCGCACCTGCACCGGCGCCTAGGCCGGCGATTGCCAGCGCGGCGACGGTGGTGATGTGCAGCGCGCGCGCGATGCCGAGCGCATTTGCTTCGCCGAACGTCGATGGAACGGAGTAGAGTCCGTTCTCGCGATCGAACGAGACATCCTGCAATGCATAGAGGATGTCGAACCCGCCAACCCAGGTCGCGACTGCGATCGCCAGCGCAATCAACATCCACCACGGATCGCTCCAGCGGCCCGTGATCGCGAGATAACCACCCACCGGCGCGATCGACAAGCCAACTCCGAGCACGAGGTGCGACCAGCGAGTAAAGCGCTTGGTGTAGCTGTAGAAGAGAACCCACGCCAGGGCGACCGGCGCCAACAGCAAACACAGTGTATTGAGCTGCCACGCGGCGATCACGAAGAGAAGCGACGCCAGGATTACCGCCACGCCTGCCTCACGGACCGTCATCGCACCCGATGGAATCTCCCTCGAGCGCGTCCGCGGATTCCGCGCATCTATCTCGCGATCGACGATGCGATTGAAACCCATCGCCGCGAAGCGCGCCGTCGTGAATGCGACCACCACCCATAACACGACGCTAATCGTGATCGGCGCGACATAGCTCGCCAGCACTACGCCGACGAGAGCAAACGGCAGCGCGAACACGGTGTGCGGCAATCGAACCAGATTGACGTGTCGCAAGAGCGCTCCCTGTCCGCGGAACGTCTGCCCCTCGCGCCCACCAGCCCGCGTGTCCTTATCGAGGCTCATTGCTCTTGAATCTCTCCGCTCTTTGCAGTGGACCCAGGCCAAGCCGGGACCACATCGCGTCGACCCGCTGTTTCGTTTCCCCGTCCATTTCCATCACCTTCGGCCAGTTGCGCGTGAATCCCTCCTCCGGCCACTTCCGCGTGGCGTCGATGCCCATCTTCGAGCCGTAGGTAAACCCGCGACTCGAATGATCGAGCACGTCGATCGGCCCCATCGAAAACCTAACGTCGCGCTCGGGATCTATGTGGTTGAGCGCCACCCACCACGCTTCCTGTACGTTGCGCACGTTTACGTCCTTGTCCAGGACCACGATGACCTTGGCCAGCGCCATCAGCCCCTGACCCCACAGCGCATTCATCACCTTGTATGCCTGACCCGGATACTGCTTGTCGATCGACACGAAGACGAGGTTATGAAAAATCCCCTCCGCCGGCATGTGGTAGTCCACGATCTCGGGGATCGTGAGCTTGAGCAGAGGAAGGAAGATTCGCTCGGTGGCGTGGCCCAGGTAGTAATCCTCCATTGGCGGCCGCCCGACGATGGTGGTCGCATATACCGGATTGCGCCGCATCGTCAGCGCCGTCACGTGGACTTGCGGGTAGAGATCCGCCTCCGAGTAAAATCCGGTGTGGTCGCCAAACGGCCCTTCCACCACCAGGTCCTCGGCGGGGTCGATGTAACCCTCGATCACGAACTCGGCGTCGGCGGGAACCTCCAGCTCGCTGGTCACCGCCTTCGCCAGGTGCACTGGCGTGTTTCGCAAAAACCCGGCAAACAGGAACTCGTCGATCGTTGGCGGCAACGGCGCGGACGCTGAGTAAACCGAGGCTGGATCAGCACCGATCGCTATCACTACCGACATCTTCTCGCCCTTCTCCGCCATCTCCCGCCAATGCGCCGCGCCGACCTTGTGGCGCTGCCAGTGCATCGCCAGAGAGCGAGGACCCAATACTTGTACGCGGTACATTCCGACATTTCGAATGCCTCTCTTCGGATCCTTCGAGATCACCATCGGCAGAGTGATGTAGGGCCCGCCATCCTCCGGCCAGCAGGTAATGATGGGCAGCGTCGATAGATCCACTTCGTCGCCCTTCAGAATGATCTCCTGAGACGGCGGCTTTCCGCCTTTTACGCGCGGCGGAAACTTTCCGATCTCGAGCAGACGCGGCAGCATCGCCAGCTTTCCTATCAAACCCTCCGGCACCTTCAAGTCGAGCATCTCGGTTATGCGCCCTCCGATCTCGTCGAGATCGTCGACGCCGAGTGCCAGGCAGATCCTGCGCATCGAGCCGAAAAGATTTATCACGACCGGATAGTGCGACCGCTCGCCGTTATCGAGAATCACGTTCTCGAAGTACAGCGCCTTGCCGCCGCCGGGCTGCTTCATCACGCGGTCGGCGATCTCGCATATCTCGAGACGTGCTCGCACCGGCTCACTGATCCGCGCCAGCTCACCGGCGCGATCGATCGCAGAAAGAAACTGCGGGATGGAATCGAGACTCACTTCTGTCCGAGTGCGGTGACGGGGCGCTCGCCGACGTGGATCGCCGCCACACCGAGCGACAAGGAAGACCAGGCAACGTCAGAGAATCCGGCCTGTTTCATCTTGCTCGCCAGCTCCTCTTCGACAGGAAAGTTCGCCACGGAGCGAGGAAGATACTGATATGCGGTACGGTGCCCACTCACCAAACGACCGATCAAGGGAAGGACGTAATTGAAATACGCCTTGTACAACGTGCGCAGAACCGGCCATCGCGGAGTTGAGAACTCCAGAATCACGAAGCGCCCGCCCGGTGCGAGCACCCGGAAAACCTCGCGCAGCGAAGCCTCCAACCCAGCAACGTTTCTGATCCCAAACGCTACGATGGCTCCCGCCAGCTGCCCGGACGCAAGTGGCAGCTGCAACGCATCCGCAGCCACTGGCGCTACCATCTTCCCTTCCACCTTTCCCGCACCTGCTTTCAACATCGGTTCCGCGAAGTCGGCGCCTATAACGAAGCCACGGAAGCCGGGGAACATCGAAATGTGCTGCGCGACATCGAGCGTGCCCGTGCAAAGGTCGAGGTAACGGCCCGCCTTATCGCGCTCGACGCCGAGCATCGCAATGGCCTTGCGACGCCAGCGCCGGTCGATGTTGAGACTGAGGACGTGGTTGAGGAGATCGTACCGCGGGGCGATCTCCGAGAAGATCTGCTTAACGTAAGCGCGCTTTTCTGCGCCACCGGCAGCGGCGGCACTGGCGGTCGCGCTGTCGATGTCAGTTGCCAGCATCGCTTCGAAAGTTGCCCGGCGACGGTGCGCGGGGCAAGCTATCTTTCCCGCTCCTCCAAAGATGCCAGCAAGGTCCTACACCGACGTATCCGACCAGCAAGTGGTCGTCTTCGCCCAGGAAGGGCGCGAGGACGCGTATCGCGAGCTGATCAAACGGTATGAGCGACCCGTGTTTTCGCTCATCTACCGCATGGTTCGCGACAAAGAGACCGCCGAGGACCTGGCGCAGGAAACGTTCATCAAGGTGCTGAACAACATCGATCGGTACCGGCCCGAGTTCAAATTCTCGAGCTGGCTGTTCAAGATCGCCAACAACATCACCATCGATCACCTGCGACGACGTCAGGTCGACACCATCAGCATCGAGGGCTCGCCGACCGCCATCACCGCCGAGAGCGTGCGGGCGACAGCGGTGACGGTGACGAGTGGCGGCGAATCACCACTGGAGGAGCTCGAGTCGCGGGAGCTTGGGGCGGAGATCGAAAAGGCCATCGCCAGACTCAGACCCGAGTATCGCGCGTGCATCATTCTGCGCCACGTCGAGGATTACTCGTACGACGAGATCGCGGAAATCGTGAAGCTGCCGCTCGGCACAGTGAAGACCTACATCCACCGTGCTCGCCAGGAATTGAGGCAGTATCTGGGGGACCTCCGATGACCTCCCGAACCCTGTTTTTGCGAGCAAAAGAGGCTGCAAAATGCTGAAACTTTCCCGTACCAAACCCGTAAGTGATCGGGTGAGGAACCCATGATCGAGCACGATTTCGACGAAGAATTCGTCCCCATTGCGGCCGAGTTGCAGCGACTCCCCTACCTGTCGCCATCTCGGGATTTTGCCGATCGCGTAATTGCCGGTATCGACCGTCTGCAGCCTGCCAAGGTCGCTCCCATTGCCGTCGCCCGGCACCTCGAGCTGCATCGAGGCGGCCAGCAGGCGGTCGTTCAGCGCCGTCCAATCGGCATCCTCCGTGCTACGGGCAGAGCAACCGCCGGCGTCGCCCTCATCGCCGCCGCGGCATTCATGTTCTTCGAGGTCGATCTCCTCACCGCGATCCTCAGCGCCGCCGTCACCCAGTACGCGTTCGCGATCGCCACAGTCGGCACACAAATCGGCGCCCTCGTGCTCGGCTCGCAGACGATTGCTTACCTGCAGGCGGGCGCCATCCAGGCTGTCATCCTCTACGTGGTATTGGCGGTTGGTCTGATCAGCGGGTACGGCGCCATCCGCACTGCCGCACAAATCGCCAGGCGAAGGGCAGCTTGATGAAATTAATCCTGCTCGGCCTTACCCTTTTTATTGCGACGACAGCCGCGCAGGATGCGAACGCCCAACGTGTCGGAATCTCCGGCCTCAAGAATTACTCCAGGGTCCAGACCGGAGACCTCACCATTCCTGCCGGCACCAGTACGTCGGGGTCCGTGATGGCGATTCGTGGCAATCTCGACGTTTACGGCAATGTCGATGGGGCCGCGACTGCCGTGCTTGGTGACGTCATCGTGCACGAAGGCGGCAGAGTGCGCGGCGGGGCGGTCGCCCTAGGTGGTCACGTTCGCAACGAAGGCGGCTCGATACTCGGCGTCATCAAGGATGTCGGAGCTACGCACAACAGATCCACCGTCAGCTTCGGCGGCCGACCGCGCACGACGCTCGGCTCGCTCGCGGCGGCATTTCTCTGGCTCGTGGTTCTGCTCCTCGTCGGAACTTTCGTCCTGTTCTTCCTGCGCGACTACTTCCACCGCGCGGTGGAAGTGGTGACCAATGAAACGGGGCGCTCACTCCTCACGGGCGTTCTCGGAAGCATTGCGTCGATTCCGGTGCTCATTGCGCTGATTGTCGCGCTGGCAATCACCATCATCGGCGCGTTCCTCATTCCGATCGGCGTGGCGGTGTTTCTGGTCGCCGTCTCCGGCATTGCCATCCTGGGTTTTCTCGCCGTGGCTCAGGTGGCGGGGATCGCCATCGCCGGCAAGCGCGAAGCAGAGACTCCGGCGGGTCAGGAGCTGCAGTACCTGTACACGGGCATCCTCGCGTTCAGCGCGATGTGGATCGTCGCTGCCGCGTTCACCTGGTTCCGACGTTCGTCGCCGTCGCCATCGGATTCGGCGCCGTGATACTCTCCTGGTGGCGCACCAGACCAAAGAAGAACGCAGTAACAGCCTAACTGGCGAGCACCCCACTCAGGCGTCCAGCAAGATCGAGCAGAGCCTGCGCGGCAGCCGTGTTTGGCTCGCTGACGACGATCGGCTCCCCACGGTCGCCTCCCGACAAAACGCCCGGGAAGAACGGTATCTCCCCAAGCAACGGCACGTCGAGCTCCTCAGCGAGACGGCGCCCACCGCCCTGGCCGAAGATGTAGTGCTTCTCCTCGCAGTTCGGACAAACGAAATAACTCATGTTCTCGACCACGCCGAGCACTGGAACGGCGACCCGCTGGAACATCTTCGCTCCGCGCAACGCGTCGCCCGATGCTACTTCCTGGGGCGTGGTAACGATGATGGCGCCGTGCACCATCGTCGCCTGCACCAGCGACAGCTGTGCGTCGCCGGTCCCAGGGGGCATGTCGACGAGGAAATAATCGAGCTCGCCCCACTGCACGTCGCGCAGAAACTGGGTGATGATTTTCATGATTATCGGACCGCGCCAGATCGCCGGCTGGTCGCGCTCGATCATGAAGCCGAGGCTCATGATTTTGACGCCGTATGCCTGGAGCGGGATGATCTTCTCGTTTTCCACGGGCGGTGGAGCGTTGACGCCCATCATCCGCGGGATGTTGGGTCCGTAGATGTCCGCGTCCATCAGCCCAACGCGCGCGCTCTGTTTCGCCAGGGCCACAGCCAGGTTAGCGGCGACGGTCGACTTCCCGACGCCGCCCTTGCCGCTGGAGATGGCGATGATGTTGCCGAGGTGTGGATAGGCAACAGGCGTGGGCGCGGGGACGGCGGCTCGCTGTGATTGCGGCTCCTGCCCCATCACTGGAAGAGGCCGCGGCGGCTTTCTGGCTGGCGGCGCACTCTTGACTTGCGACGCATCTTTCACGTCGACACGAACGTCGGTCACGCCAGGTACCTGCTGCAGGGTCTGTCTCACTTCGCGCACCACCGTCGCGTCATCATCGGCGGTGAGCAACAGGCTGAGCCTGACCTTTCCATCAGTGGTCGTCGCAATGTCGCGCACCATTTCCGCTTCGATGACGTTGGCGCCGACCCGGTTGTTCCGGATACGCGAGAGGGCATCCGTGACGCGTTCCTGAAGATTAGCGCTCATGCCGTGGAGTCTACATTGGCGACGACGAACTTCAGCTCAGCGATGCGCCGTTTGAGCTGAACTTCGATCCCCTGCATGAACGTTACCGCCGACGCGTCGCAGTCCTTGCAACCGCCCATGACATGGAGCACCGCTGTCCCCGTCGCGGCGTCAAACGCGTCGAGCTCGATCGAGCAATGCTCGATTCTGAGGATCGGCAGGATTTCCGACAGCTCGTGGCGAATCTGATGCTCGACGTCGGCCTGTGAACGTGATCGTTTGCGGAGGACGCTCATGCGGTCAAGTTAGAGGAAGCGCACAGCGGTGGCTACGGGTGGAACGCGCTAAGCCACGCCTTCCTTGTCTTCCGCAGCAAGAAACTCTCGAGCTGCCGCAACCACCTTCTTCTGCACAACTTCCAGATCGCCTTCGATCAGCGCGCCGGCAGCGCGGGCATGGCCGCCGCCACCAAATTGCTTTGCAAACTTGTTGACGTCGACATCGCCGGTGCTGCGAAAGGAGACCTTCACCTTATCGTGACCGAGGTCGCGGAAGAAAATCGCCAGCCGTGTCCCGCCGATTGACCGCGGATGCTCGGCAATTCCCTCTAGATCTTCCGATCTCAACCCGTATTGCTCGGCGGCGCCGGCGGCGACCGAGATCCAGGAGATTCCATACTCAGGGTCAACTTCCAAAGTCGCCAATGCATCACGGAGAAGGTGCAAGCGTCCGACGGGCATGGACGCGTACAATCGACCGTACATCTCTTCAGGCTCGACGCCGGACGCGATCAGCTGTCCGGCGATGCTCAGGCACCGCGCCGTCGTATTGCTGAAACGGAATCCGCCGGTGTCGGTGAGCAGCGCCACATACAGAGCTCGCGCGATCTCCGGCGTGATCTTCAGGCCGATACACGTAGCGAAGTCGTAAATCAGCTCACCGGTTGCGCAGGCGGTAGTGTCGGCGAGCATCAGCTTGCTCGGCGGCTCGTCACTCGGCAGGTGATGGTCGATCACCAGTTTGGGAATCGTCAACCGCCTCACCGCCTCAGCGAGCACGCCCAGTCGCTTTACATCGGAGATGTCGAGTACAACGAGGACGTCCGCCTCTTTGAGCGCTTTCGCGCCCCCGTCACTCGCGTCGCGCACGTCGTCTCCGAGGAGGAACCTGTACATCTCCGGCCAAGGCGTGGGATTCACGATCTTCGAGCGAATTCCCATCTGACCTAGCAGTCGCGACAGCGCGGTCTCCGATCCGCAGCCATCACCGTCGGCGTTGATGTGAGTCGATATAGCGACAGAGCGCCCCGCGCGAAGCTCCTGCGCGAGACGCCCGATCGACTCCCGTCGCTGCTGGGGGACGCTTAGAAGATCAAGCACTGCCTTCCGCGCGCGCCAGCTTCGAATGACGTCTGCTGTAAGTGAAGTAGATCACGAGACCGAGGATCATCCAGTAGATCAGTCGCTCCCAGGTAGCAGCGGGCAGACTGTACATCATGTAACCGCAGATGAGGATACCGAGAATCGGAACAAGGGGCACCAGCGGAGTCCGAAATGGACGCGCCAGGTTCGGCGACTTGTACCGCAGCGCGATGATGCCGGCGCAGACAATCACGAACGCGAGCAGCGTCCCGATGGAAACCAGCTCACCCAGCAGACCGATCGGGAAAAGTCCCGCCATGACAGCAGCAACGATTCCGGTGAGAATCGTTGTGACGTAGGGAGTCTTGAATTTCGGATGGACTTTGCCGAAAACCGACGGCAGTAATCCGTCGCGAGCCATCGAATAGAATACGCGCGGCTGTCCCATGAGCATCACCAGTACAACCGAGGCGAGACCGGCGATCGCACCGATGTTGATGACCGATGCGAGCCAGGCGAGCGCCGGACCAGCCTTCTCGATGGCGACGAACACCGGGTGCGGGACGTCGAGGTCCCTGTAGCTGGCGAGTCCCGTCATCACCAGCGCCATCAGGATGTACAGCACGGTGCAGATCGCAAGAGAGCCAAGAATTCCTATGGGCATGTCCTTTTGTGGATTCTTCGCCTCCTGGGCCGCGGTCGATACGGCATCGAATCCTATGTAGGCGAAGAAGACCACTGCGGCACCTCGCACGATGCCGCTCCAGCCATAATGACCGTATTGGCCGGTGTTCGCGGGGAGGAACGGATGCCAGTTGGCCTGATTCACGTACATAAATCCGAAGCCGATCACCAGCAGGACGATCGTGACTTTGAGAATGACGATGAAGTTGTTGAAGCGCGCCGACTCTTTGATACCAATGACGAGAAGCGTGGACATCAGCGCGATAAGAACGACCGCCGGAAGATTCATGACTGCGCCGGGTACGTGCGAGAAGCCGGCTGGGTGGATGACGGCCTGGGTCACGGGGTCCAATTCAGGAGCGTCGGCGTAGAAATAGGGCGCACTTGTGAATGACTTTGGTAAGTGCACTCCTATCTGTTGCATGAAGGCATCGAAGTACCCGGACCAACCTACCGCGACAGTCGACGCTCCGAAGAGATACTCGAGGATCAGGTCCCAGCCGATGATCCAGGCGATGAATTCACCGAGCGTCGCGTACCCGTATGTGTACGCGCTGCCGGCGACGGGAATCATGCTGGCGAACTCGGCGTAGCAGAGGCCGGCAAAAAGGCATCCCAATCCGGATACAATAAACGAGATGACAATGGCGGGCCCCGCGTATCTCGCGGCGGCAGTTCCAGTCAGCACGAAAATTCCGGCGCCGATGATGGCCCCGATGCCCAGCGTCGTGAGATTCAGCGCGCCGAGTGCGCGGCGGAGTGTATGCTCCGTCGTTTCACCCGCCGCCTCAGCCTGCAGGACAGCGATGCTCTTCTTCGTCCATAAGCCCATTAGATAACTCCGATAAGGCGAGGGTAGTGTGACGCCGGAACTATGAAAATTCGAGCCGGGGAAGCCAGAAGTTGTGATGACGCGCAAAGCAATGTCAAGGAAACTACAGCGAGTAGTTCGGTGCCTCTCGCGTGATAGTAACGTCGTGTGGGTGCGACTCGCGGAGTCCCGCGCTCGTGATGCGCACGAACTCTGATTCAGTACGGAGCTGTTCGATATTCGCGCACCCTACATATCCCATTCCGCTACGCAGACCGCCGACCATCTGGAAGAGCACATCGCTCACCGGGCCCTTGAACGGGACTCGGCCCTCGATTCCCTCGGGCACCAACTTCCTGGCGGACATCTCGCCTTCCTGGAAATAGCGATCGGCGCTGCCGTCCTGCATCGCGGCCAGGCTCCCCATGCCGCGAATCATCTTGAAGCGACGGCCCTCGAGTAAAAGGGATTCTCCAGGACTTTCTTCGGTGCCGGCGAGCATCGATCCCATCATCACGCTCGAGGCGCCGGCAGCGAGTGCCTTCACGATGTCGCCCGAGTACTTGATTCCTCCATCGGCGATCACCGGAACGTCGCCGGCACCCTCGACAGCATCGAAGATAGCGGTGAGCTGCGGAACTCCGACGCCGGTTACGACTCGTGTCGTGCAAATGGATCCTGGACCCACGCCAACCTTCACCGCGTCCACGCCCCGCTCGACGAGCGCTCGCGCTCCCTCACGCGTGGCAATGTTACCGGCGACGAGCTGCACTTCGGGAAAGAGCTCGCGCACGTTCGCCGTCGCCTCGAGGACGCCCTCTGAGTGGCCGTGCGCAGTATCGACGACGAGAACATCCACTCCGGCGTCGACGAGCGCGCGCGCACGATCGCGATAGTTCGACGCGCCGATCGCTGCCGCCACACGCAGTCGGCCGTGTTGATCCTTGTTCGCGTTCGGAAAATCCCGGCGCTTGTGGATGTCCTTGACGGTGATGAGGCCGAGCAGCGTTCCTTTCTCGTCCACCACCGGCAGCTTCTCGATGCGATGCTTGCCAAGTATGGCTTCTGCCTCATCGAGGGTGGTTCCCACCGGAGCCGTGACGAGATTCTTGGAGGTCATCGCCTCACGCAGGGGGCGATCGAGATTGCGCTCGAATTGGAGATCGCGGTTGGTGATGATCCCGACCAGCTGCCCATCGCGATTGACGATTGGCACACCCGAGATCTTGAAGCGTCTCATCAGCGCTACTGCTTCACGAAGCGTCCCTTCGGGAGAAAGCGTAATCGGATTGAGGATCATCCCGCTCTCGGATCGCTTGACGCGATCGACTTCGGCTGCCTGCCGATCGATGGACATGTTCTTGTGAATGACGCCGATTCCGCCGGCGCGTGCCATCGCCATCGCCATCTCGGATTCGGTGACGGTGTCCATCGCCGCCGAGGAGAACGGCAGGTTGAGTGAAATGCCCCGCGTGAACAGCGAGGTCGTGTCCACATCTTTGGGATGGACGAGCGAATGTCGCGGCGTCAGCAGAACGTCGTCGAACGTCAGGACGACATCACTTCTCACTCTCGGCAATCCTTCGTCGGCCGGAGACCCCTTGATGCGCGAAAGCCCGCTTCCGGCTTTTGCCGGAGAGGCGGGCTTACTCGATGGCCGAGTTGTGGTTGCCATAGCTAAATGTATGGCATTGTTCGGTTTGCGTCCAGAGGGCGGATCAGTGCGCATCCTCCTTCGGCTTGGGCTGCCGGCCGCCATAAGTGATTTTGAGAAAGTAGCCGACCGCTGCCAACGCTACACCGCAGACCGCTCCGAACAAGCCGATGATGGCGAAGAACGGAACTCTGCTTATCAGGGAAGCGGTCCCGTTATATCCGGCGACCATGAAGGTGAAGCACAGGCAGAATCCGTAGAGCGCGCCAGCGTACAATCCCTCTCGCCTTTCGCACCACGCTCCAACTGCCAACCCCACTAATCCCCACGGAATCAGGCTGTAGGCGCCGATGCCCAGATAGTATTGGCCGCTGATCCCAACTATCACACCAACGATTCCAGCGGCGACGATTTTTCTCACGAGCGCTTACACTCCGAACTGACGGAGGTGATGATCGAAGTGCTTACACGTAAGCCGCCCCCACAGCGGTCCTGACATGCGACCAAATAGCGGATGATCCGGCCAGTCGCGCTGGCCAGCCAGTGTAGCGAAGCGCTCCAGCAGAGCACCGAGCGAGGCAACGTCGCGGCTCCATACCGCTGGCTGAGTCTTGAAGGCTTCTGGTGGTCCTTTCGTTCCGTGGGGCCACGGCATCACGTCGATTAGCAGCCAGCGTATCGGGGCGAAACTCATTGGCCCCGACCCTCGCCGCGTGGGGAGCTCACCGAGTGCGAGTCGCACCTGGTCGGATAAATGGCAGACCATTCTCTCCGGGGACAAAGTCCCCCATAGCCGCTCGCTTTGCGGAGTCAGCGTCTCAATCCGTCGCTGGAATCGGAGCCGCGTCGCGGCGTCGAACATCGAGGGCATCGGTCCCCCTACTCAAAAGTCGCAGCCGATAATCTGCTATCGGTCTGCGACTTTGGTTACTGCAACTGCCTCCTGAGACCTCTAGTCTCTCTCCGGTCCCGGCTCGAACTCCGCTCCCCCGCTCCCTGCCGATCCGAACTTCGGCGCTGTGAAAAATCCGCGGGTCGTGCGTGGCGGATTCTGCTCCTCCTCGTCCGGGTCTTCCTTCTTCGGCTCTTCTATCTTCGCCTTGCGCAGCGGCTCCGCCGAAGTCGTGTCTACTGGCTGGTTCTCTTCGTCGGTTGAGCGCGGAATCGTCGGTTCTTTATCTCTTTCGTCTGCCATCCCGTCTCCCTTTTAGGACCGAAGACGGGATGGCGCATGTGCCGTGCCCGCGGGCGTTATGGGAATACGGGCTGCGGCGGCGGTTGATCCTGTGGCAGACGAACCTTCGGCGCCTGTCCGTAATTCCACTGGAACGTCAGGTACGTCGCTCTTACCCCGAACTTGCGGGCAGTGATCTGTTCGAGGTTGTCGTCGCCCGCTTTGATCCTGAATTTCATGGTGTCGAACGGATCCTGGAAGCGAACGGCGACGCTCATGTTGTATCCATCGAGCTTCTTGCGCAGGGTGATGTTCGCCATCTGCATGCGCGAGAAGCGCCCCTTCTCAATGGTCATTGGCGCCCGGTACCAGTAGTTCGCCTGCAGAATCACAGTTGGATTTATTTGCGTCGTTGCGTTGACACGATACGACCAGGTGACGGCATTCGATGACAGCGCCGATTGCGAGCCGCCGTCCGTAACCATCTTGAAGATGTTGAATCCGCCGAAGGCATTGAGCTTGGGACCGAGCCGCAGCGACCCGTTCAGATCGGTGCCCCAGGAGTTGCTCTTGTCCAGATTCTGGAAGCTTACCGAAGTAACCTCGCGACCATCCACCGTGTCAGCAGTGTTGATGTTGACACGAATCACATCGGTAGTGCGGCGGTAGAACGGCGACAGCTGGATCGAGCCGAGCTGGCCTGTCTTACTCATGCCGAGCTCGATCGCATCAGTGTACTCCGGATTCAGGCGCGGATTGCCAATGAAAACGTTCTGCTGATCGAAGAACACCGGGAATGGATTCAGCTCCTGTGTCCCGGGTCTACGAATGCGCCGAGAGTAACTGACCTTGAGCTGAGTCTGCTCACTCGGCTTGTACATGATGACGCCGCTCGGAAACAGGCTGTGATAGCTGTACGGATAGCTTTGCGCGTTTACCAGGTTGAAATCGCGGCTCGCCCACTCGGCGCGCAGGCCGGCTTGCAGATCGAACTTTCCAACGCTCTGGCTCAACACGCCGTAGCCGGCATGCACGCGGTCGTTGAAGGTGAAAGTGTTGCTCAGATTGCTCAACGCCCAATTGCCATCGCCGAGCGCGTCCTTGTAAACGATGAAATCCTGGTCGAGCCAGCGGTCGGTTTCCTTCACGCCCGACTCCAGCTTCGATTTCGCCCATAGCGGACGAGTGTAGTCCGCCTGCGCTGTCAACTGCCGCGTCAGCCCATTGGTGGCGTCAGTCTCGCCCTGAAAAGGAGAGCCAGCGCTCGATCCGTCGGGATTCTGCGGCTCACGCCACAGCAGCATGTTGTTTTCATCCCGCGAACGGTTGTAGCGCACTTCGGTGGAGAGCTCATGGACGCGAGGCTGGATCGTGTGCTTCCACGAGAGAGAATTATCCCAAACCAGACCGCGTGATTTGGTGTTGCGATCCATCACGTACCGGTCGACGAATGCCTGATTCGCATCGAGGTCCTCGTAGCCGGCGAGTGCCGCATCGTTGCCGTGACGACGATTCACGGTCATCGAGTTCGAGACGACGTCCTTGTCGGTGAGCTTGTAGTCGATATTGCCCGTAAAGTTGTGTCCGCCGTTTTTGGTAGATCCATCAATGTCCTGGTTCTGGAAGTCGAGTGTCGATCCACTCGGACTGAAACGCTGGCGATCGTTGATTCCCACGATTCCACGATCGTCGGAATTGAAGCCGTAGGTACCGAAAAGCGTAACCGCCCCCTGCTGATAGCCAAGGTTAGTGCCGGTGTTGAATCGGCTGGCTGTGGCGAAGCCGGTGTTCAGACCGCCACTAAGTCCGAGATCGGTGTTGGCCTTCAACACTATGTTGATGATGCCGGCCATTCCTTCCGGATCGTACTTGGCGGAAGGATTCGGAACGACCTCGATGCGCTCGACGATGTTCGCCGGAATCTGCTTCAGGTACGCGGCCAGCTGTGGACCCTTGATCGGAGTCGGCCGGCCGTTGATCTGGATCGCGACGTTCTCGTTGCCGCGCAGGCTGACCTTGCCATCGGCATCGACTTCAACCGACGGGGTAGCCTGCAACACGTCGCTGGCGTTGGCAGCTGCCGGCGCGACGTCCTTTGCCTTATAGGTATTGCGATCGGGCTCGATGATGACCGTCGGCTTCTCGCCGGTGATCTGCACGCTCTGCAACTGCACCGAGACGCGGGAAAGCTTGATGCTGCCGACATCCGCGACCGGTGAGGTCGGAGCGATCGTGAACTCCGGAGTGTTCAGTGGAGTAAAGCCGATTCCACCGACTCTCAAGTAATAGGTTCCTGGACGAAGTCCCTGGATGCGGAACGTTCCGTCTTCCGCACCGTAGACGCCCGTAACGAGCTTGCCGTCCGCCTTGCTTCGAACGGCGATCGCTGGTCGCGGCACGGCGGCGCCCCCGCTATCCGCGGCGACGATGCTGCCACAAACTTCACCGCCTGGCGCTTGCTGCTGCGCACCCGGTTGACCACCCGGATTCTGTGCAGGGAGTGAGACCGCGGCGAGATTGAGGACGAGAGCGAGTAATGCGAACAGGATGCGCTTCATAGGGCCAGCTCTCATGGAGAAGTGGAGACGAGGGTCAGAAGGTGGGGAAAAACCCCGAACTTCATCCCCGCACTACGGTTTTGACGCTCTCCGGTTTCAAAAGGTTGGCTCCACTTTCAAAATCATTGTGGAGCGCTTTTCCAGTCAGGGCATGCCGAGCGTATAGTTGAGCTCGTACGAATGTTTCCCGCCCTCGATCTTGATCGCCATCGTGCCCCGGATTCCATCCAGCTGCCCCGTACCCGAGTCGGGGACGATCGTAATCACCAGGGACGGCGCGCCCCGGTTCATGATCCCCGTGTGCTGGAGGATGAACGACCCCTTCCTCCCCTTCAAAGAGCCGGTGACCCGCTCGATTGCCACATAGCCGGCGGAATTCCTGATCGCCGTACCGCCCGTCAGCATCTGACCTTTGCTGGTTCCCTCGAGATCGCCGTGGAACTGCTTGTCGATCGACATACGGCCAAGCATATCGCTGCCCGGCTCGTCATCCATCGGTAGCGGCTTGAGGGACACTTCGAAGGGTCCGACTGCGCGAGTCACGATGCGCACCTCCAATCGAGGTGAAAGCTGGATGCTCACGCTACGGACAGAGTGTAATCAACGCAAGGGAAGTTTCACGCTCTACGCGATGCGCGTGTGATGGGTTTCAAGTCGTTCATCACCGAGCGCACGAGACGGTTCCATCCCGGATGCGATCGTTCCAGCGCCGCCGTTGCCCAGCCTCGTAGATCGCACAAGCCAAGGGCTACGCCGGGAGACCTGCTCACACCCATATTGCAGTGCAGAACCACGCGCTCGGCGCTGGGCCAACTGTCGATGAATTTCGTGATCGCCGCCGCGTGCTCACGCGCGAACAGGATGTCAGTCGGCTCCCCCATCTCGGTGATGTCATTAAACGAAAGTCTGAGAATGGCGGCGAAGCCCGGTGAGATGCGAGCTGGATCGGCCTCGGGATCGGAAATCGAAATGCAGACCTCGCGACCCCGCGGCTCGTACGCCTCCGCGTCCTCGCGCGAGAGCACCACCAGGTCCGGCGCCCGACTTGGCAGCACATTATCCCGCGATTCGGCGCCCCGCTTCCCCCGTCCCGCTTCCCGCTTCCCTCTCACCGCTACTTCGATTTGGGCGGCGGCCAGGCGCCAATCGACTGCCTCACACCAACAATCTGCGCAACGTGATAGGAAGCGTGATCGACGGCGACGAGAATCGTTCGCAGATATGTCTGACCGCTGCCACGCGGGATCTTCGAAGTGAGATCGACATCGCTCTCCACCGTAAATCGCTCTAGCGCCATTCGATCCTTTCGCCAGGCGGCAATGGTTTCATTCCACGCTTTTTCGCTGGCGGGCGCGGGAGTCGGCGGCCAGTAATCCTTGGGCCATTGGAGCTTCTCCTCGTAGCTCGGATTCTGCACGAAGTCGAGCAAATCACGCTGCGTGATGCGAATGTGCTCGAGCAGCTCCCACACGGAATGCGGAGATCCGGTCGGACGCTTACCGCGCAGCTCGGGAGCGAGTCCGCGCAAGGCGTGCTCCAACGAGGCGTGTGCCTGCTCCCAGTCGAGGGAAGAAGCGACAATCGTTCGCCATTCTTCCTTCTTGCTCATGGAAGTCTCCGTCCGAAGGTGAGACTTGAATGATGCCGCTCTTGCGCGGGGCCGCCAGTCCTCCCAGTATTGCCCGCCCCCTCGCCGAGAGACGAATGACCGACGATCGCGAGCAATCTTCCCGCAGCTGGTTGAGCCTCGTCGTCCGCGACGTGCAGTTCTGGGTCCCCGTTGCAGTACTCATCGCCGGTCTCCTAATACTGCGCTGGATTTCTTGAGCGCGACAGCGGAAGAAATCAGCCGTAACAGCGCCGAGCGAGTTGCGATCGATCCGCATCGCCTTCGCACTCTGCAGGGTGTCGGCATGCTGTGCGGAGTCACTGCGGGCGCGTGGCTGGGGGCCGCCGAGGCGCCGACGAAGCTGGTGACGCTCGGGCTATCACCGGTGGTGATCTCGCTCGGCATGGTGATCGGCGTTTTTCTGGCGCGGTGGACACTACCAGCTTTGATCCAGGGGACGTCGTACGTCGCGGCAGATCTGCGGCAAGCCCCGCATCTCATCGTGTGGGCGGTGCTCGCCGGCTGCCTGTGGGCCGTCGCCAACACGCTGACAATTTTCGCAGTCCGCGACGTCGGCCTCAGCATCGCGTTCCCGCTGTGGAACAGCAACAGCCTGCTCGGAATTCTCTGGGGTATCGTTTTCTTTCGGGAGCTGCGCGGAGCAGACTGGCGGCGTTGGCTCGGAGTACTCGGTGGCGCACTGTTGATGTTTGCGGGGGGAACAGCGCTCGCTGCCGCGTCCGCAGCGCAGGTGCCGGCGAAAGACGCGATGCGCGGCGTGGCAGCGGCGCTCGCCGCCGGGGCGTTGTGGGGAACGATGTACATCCCGTATCGCAAAGCCTACCTGACCGGAATGAGCCCGCTGTCGTTCATCACATTCTTCACGGTTGGCGAGCTGGGGATGATGACGGCTCTTGCCCTCACTTACTCCGGCGGGGCGACGCAGCTGTGGAGCGAATTGTCGGGTGCGCGGCACGTGCTGTTCTGGCTGCTCGCCGGTGGCTTCGTTTGGGTCGTCGGCGACCTGTTCCAGCAGTACGCGGTCAAATACGCAGGCATCACCCGCGGCATTCCGCTCTCGAATACCAATCAGCTATGGGGACTCGCCTGGGGAATCCTGGTGTTCGGCGAGCTGCGAGGTGCGTCGCAATCGGTGCTGTCGCAGGTAATCGGTGGATCCGTCGTCATGGCACTCGGCGCGGGTATCATCGCGCTATCGTCTGTCAGTCGGAGCGAGCACCAGCGCTGGGAAGAAGCGGCGCTCAATGAGGCGCAACGTTATGGGGTCGACTCGCGATACACGCGGGCACGCATCGCGGGCGAGGACGCCGGCGGAAAACGGAGACGAACGTGGATCGATTGGCTGGTCGTAACGATTGCCACGGTCATCATCGTCGGTTTCGCGGTCAACGCGCAATCGCCTCAGATAGCGGTGCGAGGCGGCTGGGTAGCGGCGCTGATCGTGGCGACGCTTGGCATGCTGATGACCGCCGCAATTTCCCTCTGGAGGACGACGAAGTTCAACTAACGCTTGGCGCCGCGCCGGCGGGACTTCTCCCACAGCCCGAGCTCACTTTGCTCGCAGTGCCTTTTCGATCGCTTGTTCAGCGAGGGGAGCCATTATGCGATAGCCCGCCTCGTTAGGGTGTACCCCGTCCGAGGCAAGCCCCTCTCTCATTCCGCCGCGCGCGTCAGCCATCGCCGAATGGTAGTCGAGATAGATCGCTCCGTGCTGTCGGGCGTAGTCTTTCATCCACTTGTTGAGGGCGATGATTTTTGGGGCCGGTTCGAGCCCCGGCTTCCACGGGTAGTCAAAGACCGGCAGCACCGAGGAGAGGACAACCTTAATTCCATTCGATTTCGCGATCTCGGCCATCGACGCGAGGTTGTCTTCGATCATCTCGAGGGTGGAGGGACCAGTATTGCCGGCGATGTCGTTGGTGCCGGCCAGAATCACGACGACCTTTGGCTTCAGCGCGACGACGTCCGGGTGAAAGCGAACCAGCATCTGGGGCGTGGTTTGACCACCAATGCCGCGATTGATGTACGGCTTGCCCGGGAACATTACGTCGAAGTACTTCTGCCAGCCCTCGGTGATCGAGTTCCCGAGGAACACGACGCGATTCTCTTTTTTCACCGGTGGCGGAAGTTTGGCGTTGGCGTCGCGGAACCTGGCGAGATTCGCCCAGTCGGTGCGGAGCTGCTGCTCGGTCGGTTGCGCGTCGGTGTTAGCTGCAGCGAGCACGCTCAGGAGAACTGCGAGGCAGAGAGTTTTCATTTCGGGATCTCGGCACGCAAGAGGTTGGGCGGGGTCTTTATTGCCAGTTGCAGTACACCAGTGTGTGAACCGCCGTGGATTTATAGCGATCGGGAGGCACCCGGCAAATCGTCGCGTCATTAGCGACGAGCGTATCCGGTTCCTTCTTCGTCATCACTTCCTTGGTGTAGAGACCGAGGCGGGCGGACTTTATCACCGCGCCGTTGGGTGCCGGCTCGACGTACGGCGGGCGCGCGCAACCCGCGAGCACGCCGGCGCCGGCAACGAGCAGCACCAATCCGTTCACCTCACGCGAACCGTTTGACCGCGCGTTCATGCGCCTTGCGCATCTCGACCTCGCGGTTGCGGGGTGGCGCGTTGATTGTGAGCGAGTGGACGAGCTTGTGTGCCGCTGCGGTAACCTCGTCCACGGCCTGATTGAACGCCGCTTCGTTGACGTGCGATGGTTTGGCGGTGCCACTCAACTTGCGGACGAATTGGAGCGCTGAGGCGCGGATTTCGTCGTCGGTGGCTGGCGGCTCGAAGTTGGCGAGCGTCTTGATGTTCCTGCACATAATTACTGTTCCTCGTCGATCGGCTAGACTGGGTTTCAAAATCGATTACGGCTCGGGCACGCGCAATGTTCGTACTATGGGCGGAGGTTTATGGGTTGTCAAAGTTGATTATCCGTTACCCGTAACCCGTAACCCGTAACCCGCTTCCCGCTTCCCGCTTCCCGCTTCCCGCTTCAGCCCACGCACTCGAAAAACTGTGGCCGCAGTCGAACCGTGTCGACGTGACCCCTGGCGACGTCGACATCCGTCGAATCGGGCTTGTGCGCGAACGCACGCACGAAGAGCCTGTATCGTCCAGGTTGGAGCGCATCGAATACGAATCCTCCGACGCTGTCAGCGGTGGTGGTAGCATGTGGTGCGTCGGGGCTGTCGCCGGGAGCAGTCGCAAGAATCGAATAGTGCGGCAGTGCGCCACCGGAATCCGCGAGCGTGCCGATCACTCCACCGACTCCGGGTCTCAACGACGGCGCGGCCGGCAACCGCGCCGCTACGCCCTTGGAATGGACGCGACTCGAGCAGCGGCCAATCATCAAGCCTATCTCTTCCTGGGTACCCCGGTGACAGGCGCTCAGCTCGAATAGCGCCGCAAGCAGTATGACTGCTTTAGATCTCCCGGCCAATCGCACGCAGCCGCCGTCTGACTCGCCGCGGCAGGAAGAACGCCGCCGCCACGAGGATGCGCTCGAGATCCAGAGAGCGCAGCGAACCCGGCTCGCCCATCCAGTGATCCTCGAGCACCGACCTGGGCGCGTTCGCGATCAATCGCTGGAGCGCCAGCACCAGCAGGAACAGGTCGTCGATTTCGCCGAGGAAGGGGATGTAGTCCGGAATGAAATCCATCGGCAGCAAGATGTAACCGATTGCGCCGCCGACGAGCAGCTTATCGGTGTTGGAAACGCGTCGATCGGTCAGCAAGCCGCCGAGAAGGCGAAGGAAATTCGGCAGCTCCTTCATCGTGGTGATGATGGTGCGCTTCGCTCCGGCGCGACTGGTCGGCATGTCAGTCGACTCCGTTTCGCGCGGCGTCTCGTATGCGCGGGATGCGCTCGCGCTCGTATTGCCGCGTGTGGAGCGACGCGCCGCTTTCCGCGCTGATGCCGCGCTGGAACGAGTCGATTGAGCTCTCACTTGCGCTGATCTCCCGGTGGCTGGGTTGGCGGAGTCTGGGTCGAGGCTGACGCCGGTGGTGTCGCGGCGGGACCAGTCGGCCCCGGAGGCGGCTGTTGTGGCTTCGAAGATGTAACCGAAGTCACTACCCCCGCTATCTCCGTTGCAACTGACTTGCCAGCGTTAGCGACGTCGGTGACCACGCCAACCGCCTTGTTCATCACGTTCATCGTCCCGGCGATCGCGCCCGCGGACATTTTCCCCGCACGCAGGGTGTCTTCGACGCCCTCGGCAAATCGCCTCAGGGGGTTGGGCGCGGTCGAGACTTTGGGAGCGTACTTCGATTCCAGAAAATCGATGTAATCGAGGATCTGGTAGATCTTTTCTTCAGGAAGGGTGTCGAGCTTCCGAATCAGCCTTTCGCGCAGAATATCGTTCATCGCGGTTTGTCTCCCTTCCCATTGTGCGTGCGGCTGCGTGCGGCTCAGTGCGACCGGCGAAGATCAACAGAACACTACCGGCGGCCGGCTGCTTGCAACCTGCTTACGGCTGCCGGCGCCAGCATGCAATCAGGCTCACCCGCCGCCCCGCCACCGTGCGCGCCTGCCCCGTACATCAATATGTACGTAATTCGTGCTGGAGTGACCACTCGTGTAGATGCCGAGCCCTCCAACCAGGTCTGGATGTTTGAGCTCGACGATCTCCACCGCCAAACCTACCATGCGGCTGTCGATAGCGGTGATTTTACCGTCCCCATTCGCGTCGATCGCCACGTCCGCAGCGTCACCATATTGGTGCTGGCTATCACTAGCGGCACGCTGGACCCGGCGATTGTGTTCGGGCGCGCGAAATCCGGAATGCACATCGATGTCGATGTCGGCCACCGCCTTGTCGCCGTGCCAGCGCGCGATCTCCTGAATCACCAGCTCCAGTTTGTCGAGGAGCTTTGGATTGATTGCCGAGTAGCTCGGCCACTTTCCCTGCTGATCGTGGTTCAGGAAATCGCCGACCTTGAGGTGCTTGGTGATGGGCAGATCGACGTCGGCAGGGCTGATCTCGAGGAATCCTTCGGGCGGCGGCGTCCTGCCTCGCATCCGTTCACCGAGATACGTCCCGATGCGATATCCCCGCAGCATTCCCTTCTCTTTCTCCGTGAACGGAACGAGAACGGCCAGCGTCAGGCCTTCCACCGAGCGCCGTTGGCCGCTCTTCAGAAGGGTGAGCCGATAGAAGCCCGCCTGTGGCGGGGCGGAGACTTTGTCGCCGGTCAGCGGCTGGGCGGCAGTCGCCAACGCCGAATCACCGACTCGGATCCACGCGTACTGCAGGGCGGTGGGGTCGCCGTGGACGTCGAGAGGATAGGAGAATTCCTGCGCCGGCAGCGCGAACGCGAGCTTCACCTCACCGCTGGCGCCGAACGCGCTGATAGAGGGCTCGGCGATCGGAACCATCGAGCGCGCGATATACGTTCCGATCGGCCGGTCGGTAGCGTCGTCGGCTGCCTGGAGAAACTGGAACGCGCCAACAGCGGCGACAGCCCCCATGGCAAACCAGACCATGCGTGCCGTGTGGCGCTTGCGGACCGGGAGATCATCGGGCAGCTCGAGCTCTTCGCCCGTTGGGTGCTCCCTTCTCTCTCCTACGACCGCCGACGCCAAGGGCTTTTCTGGACTAATAGATGTATACGGGAGTGCCAATCGACACCATTGGGTAGAGGCGTTCAATGTCTTCGTTGCGCATGCGCACGCAACCGTGGCTCACCGACTGCCCGATGGTTTCGGGATGGTCAGTACCATGAATGCCATAGCCGTCCCCGAGTTCGAGGCGGCGCGTTCCGAGGACGCCCATGTATCTGCGTGCAGTGGTGCCGTAAGGCGGCACAACAATGTTTCCATTCACTACGATCTCCTTTCCTTCGACCCCTCCACCTAAAGACACCGTGGAGCCGTTACCGTAACGTCGAACGACCTCGCCGTTCTTGGTCGTGACGACCCCGCCGTCGCCGGTTGGGATCGCCTCACCGGCATCGAGGTGGATGATGCCGAGTCCCTTCTTGTGAGCCTGCTCGACGTAATGCCAATCGGGCGGAACCCACGCGGGATCCTCATCCTTGGCCTTCACCGTCAGTCGGCCGCGCGGTGTCTCGAATCGCCACTGCCCGCTCGCGCCGCCGACCAGCTCCTTGCCACTGCCCGTCGCAACACGTGCCTCGAACAGGATTTCCTTGCCCTGCTTGTACCACAGTCGGTGGTCCGCCATGCTGACGACGATGTACGGTAGGTTGGCCGCTTCGGCCGGGCTCTCGTTGAGCAGTGCCTTGAGACTGTCCCCCGACATGCCGAGCTTCGACTTCACCTCGTTGAGAACGCCGAGGTTGTCGTTATAGACCATGCGATTGACATCGCGCTGGTAACGAAGCTCCGCGGTTCTCGTGAGCAGCATGACACTGAGGATCGCTGCAATCACGAATCCCGTGATCAGCATCCAGACGGTCTTGCCGCCGTACGAAAAGATCTTGCTCACTCCCATTAGCTACCTCGGTGCTGCGTTCGCCATCGATCGGCGGCGTGAGCCATCGACCAAAACATGTGAAGTCAGTAAAAGTATACCTTCATACCGGCACTAAGGTTCGGCATGATCGCGTCCATGTCTTCCTTTCTGATCCGTAGCGCCCCGGGCGGAACAGGCGTCGAGTCATTGGCCAGGTTAGCACTGGACGAAGTCAGAATCTGCGTTCCTCCATCGAGCGTGATCCTGGTATCCGAAATATCGGCGACGGTTCGCTCCCCCCGGGGCAGCGCCGCCGGTGGAGCGCTCGATGATTCGGCAGGGACTCGCTCGGGCCCGAACTGAACCGGCATCTCGCGGAGCAGCGCTCCTTCTCTCGTCAGATACATCCGCGCACTGTCGACGGAAACGTTGAGGTGAAGTTTCTTGTCAAACTTTGCCTGACGCTTCGCCAACTCGATCGCGATCTGAAGCTTGTTTTGCTCCGACTGCACGATGGCATCGGTCCGCTCGCGCTCGGCGTCCGTCATGTGCTCACGGAGCACCTTCACGTCGTGATTGTATGTGACTCTCTTGGCGATGAGCCACGCGTCGACGGCGACCATCGCGATCAGGCCGAGCCCCAGCACGAAAACGAAGCTCGGATACGCGCGCCGAAAATCGCGCCAAGATCCGCGCCTACGATCGCCTTCGCCCGCGCGTTCCGGGCGACGACGCGTTTCCAAGCCGGATTCCTGCCTGGGTCTGAAGATTTCCATTTTGGTCTTCGCGCCCTCTCGTCGGGTAGGATTACATTACTGATATAATGGCAAGCACACAGCGGGCGCGGCCAGTCGCGCTAATTGTACTCGATGGCTGGGGCTACCGCGCCGAAACTATCGGAAACGCTATCGCTCTAGCAGACACCCCGACGTGGGATTCTCTCTGGGCTCGCGGGTCGCGCACGCTGCTCGAAGCATCCGGGCTGCGCGTCGGTCTGCCCGAGGGGCAGATGGGGAACAGCGAAGTCGGACACCTCAATCTCGGCGCGGGCCGCGTCGTGATGCAGGATCTGGTACGCATCTCTTCGGCCATCGCCGAGGGGAGCTTCTACACCAATCCCGCGCTGGTGGGCGCATGCCGTCAGGTCAAGGGCAACGGTGGCACCTTGCATTTGGTGGGGCTGATCGGCACGGGCGGCGTGCACGCCATCGACAAGCACTCCTTTGCGCTGCTCGATCTCGCGAAGCGAGAAGGTATCGATAAGGTGGCAATTCACGCCTTCCTCGACGGGCGCGATACTCTGCCGAAGTCGGCGCTCGGCTACATGCAGGAACTGCTGGACTACATCCGGAAGATCGGCTCTCCAACGAAAATCGCGAGCGTCTCGGGACGCTATTACGCGATGGATCGTGATCGTCGCTGGGATCGCACC
Source organism: Gemmatimonadota bacterium (assembly GCA_003221805.1). Classification (GTDB taxonomy): domain Bacteria; phylum Gemmatimonadota; class Gemmatimonadetes; order Gemmatimonadales; family Gemmatimonadaceae; genus UBA4720. The sequence continues at coordinate 11,334 of QHUA01000143.1, read as the reverse complement.
CAGCTGGCGTATCGCGCGGTCGTCCTCGGCGAGGGTGCCCGCGAGACCGATCCGCTTGAAGCAATCCGCAAATCCTATGAAGCGGGCAAGACCGACGAGTTCATGCTGCCGGTCGTGATCGTCGAGAACGGGAAACCGGTGGCGCCGATGAGGGACGGTGACGCAGTCATCTGCTTCAACTATCGCTCCGACAGGATGCGGCAGATCGTGCGCTCGCTGATCGAGCGGAACGTCGAGGGCTTCGACACCACTTCTGGCCCGAATGTGACTGTCACGACCCTCACCAATTATGACAAGACGTTCGACGTCCCGGTGGCGTTCGAGCCGACATCGATGGTGCAAATTCTGGCCGAGGTGCTGTCGTCGCATGGGCTGGACATGCTGAAGACGGCGGAAACCGAGAAGTATCCGCACGTGACTTACTTCTTCAACGGCGGCGTCGAGGCTCCTTTTCCGTGCGAGCATCGCGTACTGGTCCCCAGTCCCAAAGTGGCGACGTACGACCTAAAGCCGGAGATGAGTGCCGAAGGAGTAACGGACGCGCTGGTGAAGGGTATTTCTTCAGGCGAACACGATTTCATTCTCTGTAACTACGCGAATGCGGACATGGTCGGGCACAGCGGCTCTATTCCAGCGACGATCAAGGCAGTGGAGACGGTCGACCAATCGCTGGCGAGAGTTCTGAAGGCGGCAGAAACAGCCGGCATGCGCCTGATCGTGACGGCGGATCATGGCAACGCGGAGATGTTGATCGATCCGGAGACCGGCGGTCCGCACACGGCACACACCACGAACCCGGTTCCGTTCATCGTGATCGATTGGGATCAGGAGCAGCGGCTGCGCTCGGGCGGAGCGCTGTGCGGTGTGGCGCCAACTATAT